>CALENB010000001.1 GCA_937910235.1 uncultured Myxococcales bacterium
GTCTCGATCCACTCCTCGACGTTGCCGCTGAGGTCAAAGACGCCCGTCGGGGTGCGGCAGCGGGTGCTCTGTCCGGTCTTCACCGCTGCGCCCGTGCGCCGATCTCCGCTCACGTGGCAGTGGCCAGGCTCAAAGTAGTCCGCGTAGGGAAACTGGTTGCCCTCGATGTAGTCGTCCGCGAAGTTGCCGTTGCTGTCGTCATCGACCGCGTCCTTGCCCTGGCAAGCGGTGACCCACTCAAAGCTCGTGCACAGGCGCTTTCCGGCCTTGCCGCACGCCGCCTGGGCGTCGTACCACGACGCGTTGGCTGGCAGGACGCCCGCGACGGAGCGCGCGCGACCGGCCTTGTCCATGGCCGCCTCGTACGCGTCGATCCAGAAGCTGCCCGTCGCTGTCGTGATGCGGACCATGCCCGCCGCCTTGGCTGGCGCCTCAACCACGACCACCTGCTTCGGCGGAGCCACAGCGGCCACAGGCGCCTTCTGCCCAGCCTTGTTCAGCTCCTCGTCGATGAAGCGCGACAGGATCTCAGGCGGCAAGGAGCCCGAGAGCAACAAGCCGTTGATGAAGGTGCGCGGCGTCGCGCGGATCTCCAGTCCTAGCGCCGCCTCGTCGACGGTGCGCTTGAGGTTCTCCCGCGGCTCCGGCGCGCGCATGCACGCCTCGTACTTGGCCATGTCGAGCCCGACTTGCTTCGCGTACCACTGCAAGTCCGGACCCTTGAGCTTGTGCTGATTCTTGAACAGCAGGTCATGCATCGGCCAGAACCGATCCTGCAGGCGCGCGCACTCCGACGCGAGCGCGGCGTTGCAGGCGTAGCGGTGCTTGTTGTTCTTGAGGTGCGGATTACAGCGTGTGCTCATGGGGAAGTGCTTGAACACAAAGCGGACACGATCTTTGTACCGACTCTTCACCGTCTGCAGCGCATAGAACAGCTTCTTGCAGTAGCCGCACTCGAAATCGGCGTACTCCACCACCGTGACCTTCGCATCGGCCGGACCAAGGGCCGGATCATTCGGATGCACCGGGACGATGTAGAGTGAGTCACTGATCTTCTTGGCGACCTGCGGCCCGAGCGCCCCAGCCACCGCGGCTGCCCCAGCGCCCACACCGCCGGGCTTTGTGGCGTGTTCCGCGGCTTTCTTCTGTGCCGCAGCGAACTTCGCGCGGTCGACGTCAGCCTGCCTCGCCTTCGCGTCCGCGATCACCATCTGCTCAGCCATCAGCTTCTCTTTCGCGTCGCCATGCCACGTGAAGGTCATGGCAAAGCTCGCCAAGCCCACCACGACGGCGGTCGCGAGCGGACCAGGCCACGACAGATGTCCCTCCGCCGGTCCCAGCCTACGCAAGCTCAGCGTGGCCAACGCCGCGATAGTCAACGAGGCCGCGTCCATCGACAGGCAGAACAGGCAAAACGTCTGCTCAACCGAGATCATGATGAACACGAGGAAGACCCCGTAGGCCACCGCGAGCGATGACGCGACTTGCAGCAACCGCAGCGACACACGCGCACGGTCATCACGGCCACTACCGAGCCAGGCCAGCGCGGCCATGGCGCTATACGTCGGCAGCGCAAACACCGTCACCGGAATACCGTAGATCTTGCCCCAAACGGAGGTGTTGATCTTGTCGCAGTTGAAGGTCTCGTTGATGTTGCACGCCGAATCAAAGGCGTCGACACCGTACGTTTGCAGCATGAAAGCGCGCAGCAGATAGCCGGCGGCGCCGACAGCGACGAGCAACGCAATCCAGATTCCGACCATCAACCCGCGATGGGGTGCGGGCGCAGACGAAGTGGCCATGAGTCATCTCCCGATGTCGCGCGGGAGAGCAGACGCGCTGACCCGGCGCCCGATGTTCATCGTCTGGACGCCTGTGTCAATGGCCGATTCGCGCCTCGACCGGGGCGTCGAGCCGGCCTCGATCATCGTTTCGTCCATGACGGTAGACCAGGCAGTCTCGCGAA
>CALENB010000002.1 GCA_937910235.1 uncultured Myxococcales bacterium
GACGTTTTCTCCCCTGTTACGAAATACGGCGGCTTCCCAGTTCGCATCTGGGGCAAATAGCGTCTCGCCTGCGCCTCGCGGGCCAGGCGAAGGATGATGCGTTGTCGCCTGCCGGTGACCGCGTGAACTTGGATGACGAGACACAGCACGCGGGATCCTGAACATCAGGGTGAACTGGAATCGCAAGTGAAATTCGGGTTCTCCCGTCCAACTGTTAAGTGCGGTCATCTGACCCCCCTCCTGCTCCGCCCGCAAGCGACCAACTATGACCGAACGACTCCAAGCGCAACGCGACCAACCCCTGCTGCCGTTCCTGGCCGCGAGCCTGCCCAATTGGAGCCGCAAGAAGCTCAAGGAGCGGCTGCGACGCGGGCTCGTCACGGTCAACGGTCTGGTGTGTTCACAGCACGACCAGCAGGTGAGCGTCGGCGACGAGGTGGTAGTGTTGGACCTGGGCGCGGCGAGTCGATCGGGTTCGAGCGCGCGCGTGGGCCCACCCGCGAGCAGCGCCACGCCCAAGCGCAGCGGTCGCGGTGGCGCGGCGCTTGTGCCGCTCTTTCTCGATGAGGACCTCGTCGCCATCGACAAACCGGCGGGGCTGCTGTCGGTCTCCACCGGCCGAGAGCGCGAGAATACGGCGTTAGCGCGGGTGCGGGGCTCCCTCGGCAAGAACGCGCGGCTGTGGCCGGTGCATCGCCTGGATAGAGAGACCAGCGGCGTGCTGCTTTTTGCGCGGTCCCACGAGGTTCGCGAGGCGGTCCAGGCGCAGTGGAGCGGCGCGGAGAAGGTCTACCTGGCGGTTGTCGCCGGCGTGATGCAGGTCGAGGAAGGCGTCGTGGACACCGCGCTGTGGGAAGATCGCGGCATGCAAGTCCACACCGGACCGCGTCCGCCAGCCGACGCCCGTCCGGCCCGCACCCGCTTCGTTGTGCTGCGCCGCGGTCACAATCGCACGCTGCTAGAGGTGCGGCTCGACACCGGTCGCAAGCATCAGATTCGCGTGCATCTCGCCTCTTTGGGCTACCCGATCGTCGGCGATGCGCGCTATGGCGTCGCTGGTCCGCGGCTCGGTCTGCACGCGCTGCGCCTCTCTGTGACAGATCCGCGCACAGGTCGCCGCCTGGAGTTCTGCGCCGAGCCGCCGGCTGCCTTTACGGCGTTGCTTCCGTAGCGGCTGCGGTCTGCGAGAACATCGTCATCCCGGTCCACCGCTCACTCTCACGCCACAATCGCGCCGCGTCCGCTGCGTCGCCGGCGCGATTGGCGTGACCGACCCGCACCGGCCAGCCCCGCACTTCCCAGAAGCCATCTGGGCCGAAATAGTCGCCGCCTTGTGCGCTGACGTCCGTCGCAGCGCGCAGCGTCGGCAGCGCGCCGTGGGCTGCAGATTGGGCGATAAAGCGGTTGGCGAGGCGCATGACCGCCGCTTCGCTCTGGTTGCCGGAGATCTGCGGACCGACGTGCTGCAGGTTGGTCGCCGCGTACCCGGGATGGGCCGCCACCGAGATCTGAGTCGCGCCGCTCGCGCGCAAGCGCCGGTCGAGCTCGAAGTGAAAGAGCAGGTTCGCCAGCTTGCTCTGGCCATAGCTACGCCACTTCTCGTAACTGCGCTGCCCCATGAGGTCGGTCCAAGCCATGCGCCCCATGCGATGGGCCTGCGATGAGACCGTGACAATCCGCGCGTCGGCGCCAAGAGACGGCAGGAGACGTGCCGTCAGCGCGAAGTGGCCAATGTGGTTGGTGCCGAGCTGCATCTCGAAGCCGTCGGCGGTCTCACGCCGCGGAATCGCCATGATCCCGGCGTTATTGATCAGCAGATCCAGCGCGTCGACACGCTGCGTCAGCTCGTCAGCGCACCGCTCCACGCTCGCCAAATCCGCCAGATCCAGCGCCAACACGTGCACCTGCGCGCCAGGCTGGTCAGCGCGCAGCCGCGCCGCGATCGCTTCGCCCTTATCGACGCTCCGACACGCCATGAACACCGTCGCGCCCCGCCCAGCGAGCACGCGCGTGGTCTGAACGCCCAGGCCACCGTTGGCGCCCGTCACAAGGGCCACCTTCCCGTCGAGCCGAGGCACGTCCGCCTCGGTCCAACGGCTATTGTTCTGACTCATGCGGTCCTCTGACGGGGTTTACTTCGTCGGCTTCGGCGTCTTATTCAAGTAGATCCGGTTGACGTCGCGGTTGCCAAAGAACAGGTCCGGTCGGCCGTCCTTATCGAAGTCCGCCACACACACCACATAGCTCGGGTCGCGATCGTTTGGCACGCTGGCGGTGAAGTCGCCAAAGTGCGCGTCGCCCGTGTTCAGCAGGAGCTGATTTCGCTGCTCGTACGTCGCCGTGATGATGTCCAGCAAGCCGTCCATATCCAAGTCCACAAAGACGCCATATTGGCTGTTGTAGGCCGCCATACCAGACGGCAAGTGGCTTGCGGTGACGTCAGCGTATTTGTAGTCGAGCTCACCCACGCTCAGGCGATTCGCGCCGCTGTTGATGGAGAAAAGATCGACGTCGCCGTCCTTGTCCACGTCCGCCGCGATGACGCGTCGGGTGTTATCACTACCTGAGGAGAGGTGACTGCCGGTGACGTTCTTCATCGTGCCGCCGCCAGTGTTGTGGAAGAGCTGGTTCTGCCCGGTTGCGATCGCCATGTAGACGTCAGCTTGTTTGTCGTTGTTGAGGTCGGTGATCACCCAGCTCACCTTCGACTTGCCGGACCCGTACCAATCCATCAGCGTCGCGGCACGACCGCGCCAGCGAGCTCGACTCCTGGGACTGCGTTGACGAGCTG
>CALENB010000003.1 GCA_937910235.1 uncultured Myxococcales bacterium
TCGCGAGACTGCCTGGTCTACCGTCATGGACGAAACGATGATCGAGGCCCGCCGCTTGCACGCCCGGTGCGGCGTACGACAAGAAGCGGCCGCCACCTCAACACGAGATGACGGCCGCTTCTTTGTCGCGTTGCTGCCCGCCGCGGTTGACGCGCGGGAGGCACCCTAGCCGCTAGGTGCTGGGCTTGCCCTTGCCCTTGCCCTTGCCTTCCTTGTCGCGCGCCTCTTTCTCCATCTTCTGGCCCATCTCGATGGCCTGAATACGGGAGTCGATCGCCAGCACGTTCTTCCACAGAGATTTGGCCTTCGTCGCCGCCGCCACCGCCTTTGCCCGGGCTTCGAGCACGGCCTCGCGCTTGGCGCCACGCCGCGGGACCTTGGCCGCCATCGCCGCCTTCAGCGCAACCTCCGTCGCGTCCTTGTTCGCCTTGGTCTCGGCCTGGCTCGGCAGGTCCGCCAGCTTGCGGTAGCGCTTCCAGTAGGCGATGGCCTTGGTGCCGTCATTGAAAGGCGCCTTCTCGTAGATGATCGCCAGTCGCGTGATGAGGGCTGCGCGCTTGGGATCCTTGGACAGCACCTTCTCGTAGATACCGGCCGCCTCTTTGGGCTTGCGGCGCCCTTCCAACGCGAGCGCGTAGCCGACGAGCGCCTCCAAGTTCTCGGGCTCTAGCTTCAACGCGTGGTTGTACTGGCGTTCGGCCTGCTCGTAGTTCAGGTATTCGATGTAGATCGCGCCGAGATTCAAGCGCGCCGGCACCGACTTCGGCTTGAGTTTTACGGAGCGCTCGAACGCCACGACCGCCTTGGGCAGCTGGCCAAGGCGCACAAAAGCGAGGCCCAGGTTGGCGTAGCCTTCCGGGTTGGCGGGGTCGAGGGCGAGCACCTTCTCTTCGAGGATCCAGCGCACGATCTCATTCTTGTTGGTGCGCAAGTTGACCAGACCACGGATGTTGAGCGCGACGGTGTCTTCGCGATTCACACGCAGCACCTGCTTCACGAAGTTCTCGGCGAGCTGCAGGTTGCCGTTGTCGAGCCAGTACTGCGCCAGCGTGTTGTTGGCGACTGTGTTGTCCGGATCCTGACCACGGATGCTCTCGCAGATCGAGCGCGCTTGGTCGCGCAGCTCCTTGGCCTTCGTGACGTTACCAGCTTCAGCGAACCGACCACCCTCCGCCAGCTTCGCGCGCGCCATGTAGCCCTGCGACGACAGACGCAGCTTGCGCTCGCGCGCGTTGGCCGGCTCGATCTCTCGGGCCTGCTGGTAGATGAGGACCGCGTCGGCGTACTTGCCCAGACGCTCCAAGGCCATGCCGTGGTTGAAAAACGCCTCGTAGAAATGACCGTCGGCCTTGTGCGCGATCTCGAAGCTCTGCGCGGCGCCGACGTAGTCAGGGCCGCAGGCGGCGCAGCGTCCATCGTCCGTCTTGCACTGCGCTGGGCAGGTGTAGGGCTTGCACTTGCCGCCGTCCTTCTGGTCGACCCACTCACCGATCTTGCACGGCGCGCGGTCGCCAAACAGGCTCTTGTTGGTCGTGAGCTCTTTGCCCGAGCACTCGCGCACGACCATCTCGCAGGCGTCGGACCCTGGCGAGCACTGAAAGAACTTATCGATGGTCTTGGTTTCGTCGGCCGGATCAGGCGTGGCGATCTTCTTGATGAAGTCCGAACACCAGCGGACGGGACCGGAGGCGATCTCTTCTTTCTTGCACTCGTACGTGTCGAGCTCGCAGGTCAGATCCCGCTCTCCGGTTGATTTCCAGGGCTCGCAGGCCTCTTCCTTCTTGGTCTTCTCAAACTCGCCTTCGATGGCTTTGCCCTTCTTGTCGAGCTTCGGGATCTTGGCGCCCTTCTTGTCGAGTGAGTCGATCTCGACCTCACGGACGTACTTGGCGCACTGCGTGAGGCGACACGCGTCCGGGTTCTCGATGGCGACTCGCGCGCACGTCGCCGGGGCGATGCGAACGCAGCGATCGCCGAGGCTAGCGAAGCCAAGCGGGCAGCAACCCCTGGCCTCTACGTCTTTGCCGTCTTTGTCCTTGCCCTTGCGGTTGACCATGCGGAACGGATCGCACGGCGGTAGCGGTCGAAGCGCCGCCTCCAACCCCTTGCGGTAGGCGTCTTGTGCCTTGACCTGCAGCGTGGGCAGGTACTCGCCGTCGGCAGCGAACGCGGTCGGCGCGAAGGCCGGCGAGGCTACGACGACCGCGGCCAGCAGGACGAGCGACGCCGGAGCGTGCAGGCGTCGACGGGGTCGACCAGAGTGGAGGAGCTGGGTAGTGCGAAGCTTCATGACAGGGTCCCTTGTGGGTGAGCGGGTCGTTAGCGAAGGTCAGGAGCGGTTGGCGTCACGCGTGACGCAGCTGCCCTACTGCCGCTTGGCGGCCTTCTTCTGCTTCACTTGAATGGTGCTTGGCTTGAAGTCCACGGTGAACTTGCCGCGGCGAACGCGCGTGATGAACGCAGCCGACGTCGACGTGTTCGTGGTCTTGTTCGGGTTGAGCGCCGTCGTCGCCTTGGGCAGGTTCGGATCCTTCTCCACCGTCGGGTACTCGTCGGGGTTCACCTTGGCGGCGTACTCACCCGCCTGACGCGAGCACGTGTTGTAGGCGCCAAGGTTGTGCGCGGTGCGAATCGCGCCGCGCAGCGCGACGAGTGACTGCTCTTCGATGGGCGCGGCGACCTGCTCGATGGCGTGGCGGTAGCGCTCCTCAACCTCCGGGAATCCAGCGTCAACGGCGCGCTCGACCTGCTTGGGCAGCGGCGCGTTGAAGAGGTCTTCCTTGAAGGTGTAGTAGAGCAGCCCGACCTTGAACGCTGCGCAAGCGGCGTAGTCCTTGCCCTGGCCGGCGGCCGTCGCGTCGATGACACCGAAGTACGCGACCTCGGCCTTCTTGAGCGCGATGGCCTGCTTTTCCAGCATCCCCTTCAGCAGGCTCGCGTTCTTCACATCTTTGAGGCTCAGCTTCTTGAAGTCGTTGTAGAGAAACTCAGCGCTCTGGAAGAGCCCCATCGCAAAGTAGTACGCGGCGTTGCCCTTGCGCGCACCTGGCTGCTCAAACGCAACCTTGATGGCGTCGATGGCCTTGATGATCTTCGCCTTGTTCTTCGGCTTGGTCCGCGCCGCGTCCTCGGCGACCATGAGCTTCAGCATCCGACCGATCGCCTCGACCTGGAGCTCGGGCCGTGCGCCGAACTTCTTGGCGACGATCCCATACGCCTTGTTCGCCTTGTTCAGGTCGCCTGCGTCCTCCCAGACACGACCGATCTCCAGCTGCGCGTCCGGTACGAGCGCCCGCAGACGCTCCGTATCGGGACCCGCCTCGATCTTCGGCACCAGCTTGATGAACGCCGAGAAGGCCTTCACCGCTTGGTCAGGCTGGCGCAGCGCCTTGAGGATGGCGCCAGCGTTGATGAGGGCCTGTGCAGCGTCGGCGTTCTTACGAATCGACGCCATGCGCAGGAACGAGTCCGCCGCTTCCTGGAACTGGGTCTGGGCCTCGTAGATCATGCCGATGTTGAACATGGCCTCAGGCGCCACCTTGCTCTTCTTGAACTCTTTGACGACGCGCTCGTAGGTCTGAATCGCCTTCTTCTCTTCCTTCTGGATCTCGTAGATGGCGGCCTTGTTGAACAGCGAAACCGCCGCCAATTCGGGCTCGTCGCGCCGGAACTCGCGCAGGATGGTGTCGTACTTGGCGTGAGCGCCGTCGAAATCCTTCCGCTCCGCGAGCTCGCGGGCCTGCTCGCCAACGCTGATGGCGACGTACTTGCGCAGGTCCTTGGTCTTGAAGAGCTGATTCTTGCGGCGATCGAGCATCTTGCGCGCCCACTCCTCGATCTTCACCCAGTGCTTCTGGCGGGCGTAAATATCGATGAGCGTCTTGACCGCGATCTCCGACTCGATGCGCGCCTTGTCGTAGTTGAAGACGATCTCCAGACGCTCGACGGCTTTCGGGTACTGACCGCGCTCGTAGTAGGTCGCGGCGGCGAGGTACATGATACCCGGCACATCCTTGCCCTTCTTCTGCCAGCCCTTCGGCTTGGTCTTTCGCAGCTCGATCATGAGCGCGACGTACTTGTCGGCGGCGTCGACAAAGTCCTTCTCCAAAGCGTGCAGCTCTTGGCGCTTCTTAGGCACGGAGGCGCCCTTGATCTCCTCTTCGCTGACCTCGTCATCCTTGGACTTCTTGGTCGAGGTCACGCTGGACCTACCTTCCGACGTGCTCACCGCGATCAGCGGCGGCGCCGTCTCGTCCTTGATCCAGACGTTCTTCTCGTAGTTGTAGCGATAGCGCGCCTGCTTCAGCAGGTTCTCCACCGAGTAGATGACCCCGAGCGCCGCGTCCTCGAGGTACTGACCCTTACTGTCGCGGGCGATAACCCGCTTGTACTGCTCACGCGCGCCCTCGTAGTCCTTCATCTGCGTGTAGAGAATCTCAGCGTAGTAGAAGCTGACGATGTAGGCCTTCTTGCTGTTCGGGTAGCGGCGCACGAACTCTTTGTAGTCCGCGCCGGCCTTCGCATAGAACGGCCGCGCCGCCTCGAGGCTCTTGGTCTCGTCTTCCATCTTCTGGGCTTTCTGGTGGAAGTGGTTGCTCATGTAGAGCAGGTACTTCTCGCCAAGCTCTGCGGCCTTCTCCATGGCCTCTTCGTCGTTCTTGTTGGCCGCGACCCAAGCGCTGGTGCGCTCATCGGTGAAGGCGAGGAACTTGCGAATCGCGCCTTCGATGCCGCCGAACTCCTCAAGCCCGAGGTAGATGTCGATGATGGTCTCCCACCAGTTCACGCAGCGCTTGTCCGTCGGCTTTGAGTCGATGAAGTGGCTGTGCAGCTCGATCGCAAGGTCCTGCTTGTCGTTGGCGACGTAGATCGCAGCCAAGCGCTCCAACCGCCGCCACATCTGCGCCTCGCCCTCAACTTTGGCGAAATACGACTTCGCCTCCGGCCAACCACGCTCAAGCTCGGCATAGGCGGGCACGAGGTCCTTGAGCGCCTGCTCCTTGAAGCTCAACGCCTTGCCCTTGAGCTTGGAGATCTCGCGCACCACCGCCTGGAACGTCTCGACCGTACGGCGGAACTCGCGGAGGTTGTAGTAGACCCAACCCAGCTTATAGAGCGCGTAGTTGAACATCGGCGAACTCTTGTAGTTCTGCACGATCTGCTCGTAGTTCATCTTCGCCAGCGTCAGGTTGTTGCTGTCGAAGAAATGCTCGGCCAAGGCCAAGTGCGCGTTCGAGATGTAGCGGCTCTGCTGATGCTTCTGCACCAACTGGTTGAGGTACTGCACACCCTTGTTGCTCAGCACCTTGTCGCCGAGGGCTTTGCCCTGGCTCAGCGCGGCTTTACCCAGGCGGTACATGACCTCGTCGATGCGCTTGTAGTTCGGAAACTCGCGCAGCACCTTCTCGTAGTACTCGATCGACTTTTGGTAGTTCTCGACCGGCTCTGTGGGCTTGGTGGAGCGGAGCTTCTTGTCAAAAGCGTCCATCTGCTCGTCATACTTGCCGCGGGCGAGCAGGTATTGGTAGTGGGTCTCGCCCCAATACGTCTCCGCCAAACGGAAGTAGATGCCGGCCATCTGCTTGTAGCGGCCACCGCCACCCTTGCGCGCGACGAGCTGCTCCATGGTCAGGATCAAGCTCTGCCGCGCCTTGCTCTTCTGGGCTTGCAGCGCACGAGCCCGGGCGTCAAACGACAACGCCTCTAGCTTCTCGTAGTCGAACGTGCCCTTGACGACCTTGTTCGGGTCGACCGGCTCCTTCTTCTTCTTGTCCTTCTTGAGCGTGTCTTCGAACAAGGAGGCCTTCTTCTCGGCCTTCTTGTTCTTGGCACCCGCACCGACGTCGATCGGCGCTTGCGCCTCCGCGAGCGAGGGCAGTAGGAGAGCGGTCGCCATCATGGCAACAGCGAGACGTGTGATGGAGCGGTTGAACATCTAGCTCTTCCTCTGCTTCGCTCCGCCCCCAAGCCTGACTCCCTGCAGGAGACGACGAAGCGGGGGGAGCTTCGATTCAGTGAGGCCTCGACTCCTCACTTGGGTAGGTCCACGGCGGTAGCCGGGCCGGTGGTCAGCGCCGTGGCTGACCGGGGATCCAGGATCGGAACCCTACTGGTCTTCGCGGCACTGACTCTTCACGAACGAACGGTAGGCGCCAATCTCGTCTTTCCAAAACTCGCCCTCAAACGGCCAGATCATGGTGTCTGAGCCAGCGATCGCGACGGAGCCCTGCTGCTCGACGAGCTTGCCGAGCTTGGTCTTCTTCTTCGTGCTGTCGATCTTGGCGTCGAGCGCCTCGATCTCTTTCTCCGCCAAGTCGATGGTCAGCTCGGCGAGGCGATCCTGATACTCGTCGATCTCCTTCTGCACCTGACGCAGCGTGCGCTGCACGACCACGCCGGCCTCAGCGATGCGCTCGCCCTTGAGCTGACCCAGCTTCGCGAGCAGCTCCTGGCCAAACGGTCCGAGGCTCGACAGGCGCTTCTTGAGCTTCACCTCTTCACGGCCGATCTGCTTGACGGTCTTGTAAAGGTTGTAGAACTCGACGTTCTGCAGCACTGGGCTGGCGAGCTTGCGTGGCAGCGTCGCGGTGCGGGGCGAGTTCACCGCCTGCACCACGCCATAATAGAACTGCTCGGGGCGGCGATGGCGTTTGAGGAAGTCGCGCAGCGGCGGGCCAAGCACCATAACGTCGGCCTTGAAGCGCTCGATCGAGGCCTTGGCGCGCTTCACGTGGCAGGTGTTGACGTAGATCGTGGCCTCAAGAATCCACAGCTCCGGGTAGAAGTGGTGTTTGAAGTACGGGCTGTGCAGCGCGTGGAAGATGCCGAGCGCGCGGCTGGTGTCGTTCTTGAGGAAGTAGGACCAGCCGCTCTCGTAGAACGCACGCGCGATCTTTGGCGAGTTCTTCGAGATCTTGCGGTAGTAGAAGATGGCGGCGTCGTACTGCTGGTAGGTGTAGGCCAGCCGCGCCAGGGCGAGGTAGCTGAGATCGATCATGCCCTGGTTCTGCGTCTTCTCGCCCGCAACGACGGCGTTCTGGAAGGCCGTCGCGGCGCGGCGGACCTTGTTGGCGACGCTGAGGCTGTCGTCCTGAAAGGCGATGAGGCCGAGCAGGTACTGCGCGCGTGGGTAGTCGTCTGCCGCTGCGCCGACCTTCTCGAGGTACGGGCCAGCCTCGGTGCTCAGACCAAAATCGTGCAGGAACTCACCGACGAAGTAGTGAAAGGAGTCCTGAAACTTCTGGTCTTTACCGACGACGGAGAAACGCGTCAGGTCTTCGAGCTCCGGGGGGCGGAAGTTGATCTTGCGGCGCAAGTCGCGCAGCTGCTCAAAGGCCTTCTGGAAAAACAGCTTCTCCGGACCCGCGCGCACAACCTCGAGCAGCTTGTTGGCGGCCGACTGCAGCAGCCCGGCGCGCGCGAGAGCGTTGGCGATGCCATACGTGGCGATGTAGGCCTCGGCAGAGTCGGGCGCGAAGGGCACACCGCCGACGCCGTCGTTGACGAACTTGGTGAACACCTGCACGGCCTGAACCCACTTGCCCTGCTCGGCGAGACGCTGGCCGCGCTTGAGCACGTTGCCGGCGAAGGCTTTGCGCTGGGCTTCCTCACGCTTGCGCTGGCCTTCGGCGAGGCGCAGCGACTCTTCTTTCATCCGCGCTTCTTCGGCGGCCTGCTCAGCGGCCGTCAGCTCCCGCTTGGGCTTCTCAGGGGCGCCCTGCACGGTGGCGGTCGCAACGGCAGCGCCGGGTTTGCGGCTCGCAGTGCCGAGCATGTACCGAATCACGGTGTCGCTCACACCCTGCTTTTTCAGGCGCAGGATCTCGGGCGGGCGCAGCTTGAAGATCGAGTTGTCCTTGTCGATCTTCTTGATGATCTGCGCATCCGGAATCTCCAGCTTCACGAGCGTGATCACCTCGTCAACGGTGAGCGCAGATGCAGCGACCGGCACCATCAGCAGCGCCATAAGGGCTGCCGCGACGATCTTGGCGGTGCGAAGAGTAGGAAGCCGGGTCATGGGTCGCTCCGGGACCAGATGGGCGGAAGAGTCGGTGTCAGCGATGGGATTGCGCGATGGCCGAGGCAACATCATTCAATTGGCGCTGTGAAGAAGGTCAGACCGACGCTCGCCGCGATGGGGAACGACACGCCGCCCCCCTCCTTCGGGTAGAAGAACTGCCGGTAATCCATGCGTAGAGCCCAACGCTGTGACATGTAAAAGTGCCACGTCAGGCCGATATTCCCCTGTGCGTCGTACTTCTTCAGGTTCTGCTCGACGGCCTTGCCCTGGATCTCGGTCATCAGCGCGCCGATGCCGAAGCTCAGGCCAACGTCAAACTCTGTGAGGCTGGTGTCGAAGAACCCGATTTTGCCGTGGATGAGGTTCCACATCGCGGCGACGGAGAGGTGCGCGTTCAGCGTCTGCGGCAGTCGCACCAGGAGGCCAGGGCCATTGGGGCGGGAGGCGGTCAGGCTCTCTTCGAGGCTGGTCTTCTGCGGCACCGTGTAGGCGCCGCGCACCTCGATGTTGATGTCCTCAGAGAAGTAGTAGTTGTACGCCAAACCTGCGTTGATGTAGGCGAAGAAGTCGTCGTTCGGCACGACGCCGCCGATGAGCGAGAAGGCGTGACGGCCTTCCTTCACCATGGCGCGCTTCTGGATGACTTTCAGCTCGCGATTGCGGGCCCACAGCATGCGGGATCCCACCGGCACGGCTTCGTCGGCCACGCCGTAGTCAGCCATGCCACCGCCGACCGCTGGTGCGGAAGTGTCGGGCGTGGCGCCAGCGGCGCCGGCTGGTTCAGCGGCAGCTGGCTCGTTGGTCGTTGACTCCGCCGTAGGAGCCTTCCCGGCAGGGGGCTTGGCGGCGGCGGGATCCGAGGCCGGTGGCGCGGTTGCGGCTGCCGCGGCTGGCGCCGGGGCGGCGGCGTCATCGGCCGGGGTCTGTTGGGCCATGGCAGTCGACGCTAGGAACGTCAGGGCTGCGAAGGCGGCGAGGGGGCGATGCATCTGCTGAACCTCGAAGTAGTTGCGAGAGCGCTTGGGAACGGTACGGGTCGGGCGCGTCACTGCTGAGCTGAGTCGCTGCTGGGCTGGATTACAGGCACCGCAGTTGTGTGCCAGCTGGCCAGCCCGTGCCCTGTCGCCCCCACTGTGGGCAGCGACAGCCGGTGGCGACTCAGTTGGAGAAGAACGACACGCCGATCGTCATCTCGACGGGAAACAGGACCGCGTCCTGCGGCTTATAGGCAAATTGGCGGTAGTCCGCGCGAACGGTGAGCCACTCCTTCAAGAAGAAGCGGAGACTCAAACCCCAGTGTCCGGCCGGCAGGAAGCTGGACGTCAGCGGATCTTCGACCTCAGGTGTCTCGTCGACGTTGGCGCCGATGAGCCCCGCACCAGCGACCATCGCGATGTCAAAGCTGGAGATCTTCTTGTCGAAGATGCCGAGCTTGCCGTGAAACGGGCTGTACATCAGGTCGAGCGAGGCCGCCATCGTCATCTGGGTGGGCTTGCGCACCCCCTGCAAGAGGCCCTGCTTACCGGCGTCGAGGAGGAAGTCATGCAGGTCGCTCTGCGGGCCCAGACCGAGGTAGCTGAACGACGCTTCGAGCGCGACGCTCTCCGTCATGTGAAACGCCGCGCGCACGGTCAGCGGGATCGGCAGGTAGTAGGAGTCGTTCGGAACGACACCGAACGCCAGCGTCCCCTCCAGCGCGCCCTTGTGGGCGTGCGTCTGATTGGTGACGGTCGGCACTGGATTCTCAACGTTCCAGTACTTCTCCAGCTCCAAGTCGATGGGCTGGCGTGTGTCTTTGGCCAACGCTGAGTTGGCCAGCAGCGCCACCATGAGCGTGGCGGTGATGGGCAGCAGCGTGTGCTTTGCGGTTCGAAAGTAGCTCATCTAGGCAAGTCTCCTCGAGGAGGGGGTCGAAGCGTGGCAGTGTCGAAGCCGGGCAGTGTCGAAGCCGGGCAGTGTCGAAGCCGGGCAGTG
>CALENB010000004.1 GCA_937910235.1 uncultured Myxococcales bacterium
CGTCACGGAGCCCTTGTTGGTCGACGTGATGCGCTCCTGCATGGCGCCCATCTCGGTGGCCAGCGTTGGCTGGTACCCCACGGCCGAGGGGATGCGACCGAGCAGCGCAGACACTTCGGAGCCGGCCTGCGTGAAGCGGAAGATGTTGTCGACGAAGAACAGCACGTCCTGGTTCTTCTCGTCGCGGAAGTACTCGGCGACCGTCAGCGCGCTGAGGGCGACGCGGGCACGGGCTCCGGGGGGCTCATTCATCTGGCCGTAGACGAGCGCGGTCTTGGCGATAACGCCTGACTCCTTCATCTCCTCGAACAAGTCATTGCCCTCACGGGTGCGCTCGCCAACGCCACCGAACACCGACACACCGCCGTGCTCGCGCGCGAGGTTGCCGATGAGCTCCATGATGATGACGGTCTTGCCGACGCCCGCACCACCGAAAAGGCCGATTTTACCGCCTTTCTGGTAGGGAGCGAGCAGGTCGATGACCTTGATGCCGGTCTCAAATGACTCGACTTCGGTGGAGAGGTCTTCGTACTTGGGCGGATCGCGGTGGATCGGCCAGCGCGTGTCGTGCTCGATGGGGCCCGCTTCGTCCACCGGCTCGCCGATGACGTTGAGGATGCGGCCGAGCACACCCTCGCCGACTGGCATCGTAATAGGGCCGTCCGTGACGAGCACAGGCAGGTCGCGGCTGAGGCCGTCGGTGGAGTCCATCGCG
The DNA here is from genome assembly GCA_937910235.1 of uncultured Myxococcales bacterium. GTDB lineage: Bacteria > Myxococcota_A > UBA9042 > UBA9042 > UBA9042 > UBA9042. Next base: position 716 of record CALENB010000004.1, read on the forward strand.
ATGCAGCGCACGGTGCTCTCGCCGACGTGCTGGGAGACCTCGATCACGAGGTTCCACTCCACGTCGCTGATGGCCGAGTTGGTGACCTTGAGCGCGGTGTTGATGGCCGGCAGCTCGCCGTCGGGGAAGATAACGTCCACGACCGGGCCGATGATCTGGCTGATGCGTCCGAATGCCATAACTCACTCTCCTGTGCGCTTCTGCGCCGGTGTGCGGGCCCAAGTGGCCCGCGCTTCGTTCTGGTTCACCGAGGACTAGCCCTTGAGGGACTCCGCACCGGAGACGATCTCCGTGAGCTCGGTGGTGATGGCCGCCTGACGCGCCCGGTTGTATTGCAGGGTCAGCTTCTTGATGAGATCGCCGGCGTTTGTCGTGGCGTTTTCCATCGCCGTCATCCGCGCGCCTTGTTCAGAGGCGACCGACTCAAAGAGGCAGCGCAGCACCTGCACTGTGACGTGGCGTGGCAGCAAGGCGTCGAGCACTTCGCCGCGCGACGGCTCAAAGAGCGTGTCAGATGAGGGCGCCGCCAAGACATCTTCGGCCACGTCGTGATCTGGCGGAAACACCGGCAACAGCCGCTCCACCTTCACGTCTTGCTGGATGGCTGACTTGAACTGATTGTAGACCACAAACACCTGATCGTAGCCGCCGTCGACGTACGCCGCGACCAGATCACGACCGATGAGGCGCGCGTCCTCCCACGCCACATCCGGCAGCACGTCTGTGTGGATCTTGCCGATGACCACATCGCGACGCTTGAAATAGTCGCGCCCCTTCTTCCCCACGACGTGCAGCTCGACGTGCTCACGATCCGCGCCAAACTCTTCGAGCCACGCGGCGGTCGCCTTGCAGACGCCTGCGTTGAAAGCGCCCGCCAGACCGCGGTCGGAGGTCAGCACGAGCAGCAAGGTGCGCTTGGGCTCTCGCACCGCGAGGAGCGGGTGGCTGGACGGATCCTGACCGCGCGCGAGCTCGGCGATCATGTCGCCGATACGGTACGCGTAGGGTCGCATCTGGACGATGTTCTCCTGCGCACGACGCAACTTCGCGGCCGCCACCATCTTCATGGCGCGTGTGATCTTCCGTGTATTTGTAACCGAGCCGATGCGGGTTCGCAGGGACTTCAATGAAGGCATAGGTCGCTCCCACTGCCGCGCCGCTAGTGGCGCTGAGGTGGTTCAGGACGGGGCTCAGGCCTGGAACAGGCTCTTGAACTCCTCTAGGGCGGCGACCAACTTCTGACGAAGCGGATCCGAGTCCTTCTTCAGCGCAGACTTCATCACGCCGACTTCGAACTCAGCCAAGAACTCGGCTTTCTGACTGGAAAGCCAAGCGAACAGCTCGGTCTCGTAGCGGCCGAGCGCGCTGGGCTGCAGCGCGTCCAAGAAACCCTCTTTCGCGGTCGCGGCGAAGACGAGCATGACCTGGCGCGACACGTGCAGCGGCTGGTACTGGCCCTGCTTGAGCAGGTCGACCAGACGCGCGCCACGTGCGAGCTGTCGCTGGGTGGCTGGGTCAAGATCCGAGGCGAACTGCGAGAAGGCCTCCAACTCGCGGTAGGCCGCCAGGCTCAGGCGCAGCGGACCGGCGACACCACGCATGGCCTTGACCTGCGCCGCGCCACCGACCCGCGACACCGACAGACCGACGTTGATGGCGGGACGCACACCTTTGTTGAAGAGATCGCTCTCCAGATAGATCTGACCGTCCGTGATCGAGATCACGTTGGTCGGAACGTACGCCGAGACGTCACCGGCCTGGGTCTCAATGATCGGCAGCGCCGTCATCGAACCGCCGCCCAACGCGTCCGACAGCTTCGAGGCGCGCTCGAGCAGGCGACTGTGGAGGTAGAATACGTCACCCGGGTAGGCCTCACGACCTGGCGGGCGGCGCAAGAGCAGCGACATCTGGCGATAGGCCACGGCGTGCTTGGACAGGTCGTCGTACACGATGAGCGCGTGGCCGCCGTTGTCGCGAAAGAACTCAGCCATCGCGCAGCCCGAGTAGGGCGCGATGAACTGCAGTGGCGCTAGCTCGGCGGCCGTGGCGACCACGACCGTCGTATACGACATCGCGCCGTTCTCTTCGAGCTTGCGCACGAGCTGAGCGACAGTCGATGCCTTTTGGCCGATGGCGACGTAGAAGCAGTACACCGCATCCTTGCTGCCGTCGTGCGTACTCTTCTGGTTGATGATCGTGTCGATCGCCACCGCCGTCTTGCCGGTCTGGCGGTCGCCGATGATCAGCTCGCGCTGGCCACGGCCGATCGGGACCATCGAGTCGATCGCCTTGAGGCCGGTCTGCAGCGGCTCGTCGACCGACTTTCGTGCGATGATTCCGGGCGCTTTGACCTCAACGCGACGCTGCACGATCTGCTGGCCTGCGGGCGCCGTAAGCGGCCCCTTGCCGTCGATCGGCTCGCCAAGCGCGTTCACGACGCGACCGAGCAGCGCGTGCCCGGTCGGCACCTCGACGATGCGGCCGGAGCGCTTGACGAGGTCGCCCTCGCGGATGCTGTTGGCATCCCCAAGCAACGCGACGCCTACGTTGTCCTGCTCAAGGTTGAGCACCATGCCTTTGACGTCGTTCGGGAACTCCAGGAGCTCACCGGCGACAGCCTTCTCCAGGCCGTGAACACGAGCGATACCGTCACCCACCATCAGCACACGACCAGTCTCCTGGACGTCTAGCTTGGCGTCGTAGTTCGCGACCTGCTCGCGGATGATGCGGCTGACCTCAGCGACTCCGATGTCCATGTCGTCTCTCCTTTGGCCCCGCCGAAGCGAGGTCGGGTGCGGGTCGCCCCGCGGTGCAGTAGTTGCGCTCAAACTGTCGCGCTCGAAGGACTCGTCTATCCGACGTGACTTGCGGTCAAGCGCTCACGCAGCCGGTCGAGCTGATTGCTCACCGATGCGTCATAGATCGTGTTGCCAACCTTGATCACGAGACCCCCAATCAACTGGGAATCTTCACGTGTCTCGACGAGCACTTCCTTGCCGAGCCGCTTCGCGAGGGCGGCCTGGATGCTCGTCTTCGCAGCGTCGCCCAGCGCAAACGCGCTGATGACCTCGGCCGTCACGCGGCCGGTGCGGGCGTCCAGCATCTCCTCAAACGACGCATGCACCTCGGCCACGACGTCGAATCGGCCCTTGTCGAGCATGAGGTTCGCGAGGGAAGCGATGGTGCCCGTGATCTGGAGGCTACTGAGGATCTCGCTGAGCAACGCTTTGCGACGCGCTTTCGCGACCGTGGGGTTGCTGAGCAGGGCGACGGCTTCGGGGACCGCTGCCAGGGCGCCCGCGAGGCTGTCAAAGCTCGCACGGAGGGCGGCGTGGCTACCTTCGGCGTCCGCCAACTCGAGCATCGCCTGGGCATAGCGCCGGCTGACTGGGGAGCGACTCATGCCTGCACCTCGCGCCCATCAGCGACGGGACCGGCCTCCAACTCGCGGATCACACGGTCGATCAGCTGCTGCTGGCGCGTGGTGTCGAGTTGCTTCGTGATCTGCTCGGTCGACAGGCGCAGCGCCACGTCTACGGCGTGGGCTGCGAGCTCCGCGCGCACCTTCTTGCCTTCCTGCGCGATCCGGCTGGCCTCCTCCGAGGTGATGCGGTCCGCGGTCGCCCGCGCGTCCGCCAAGATCCTGGCGCACTCGATCTTGGTCCCTTTTTGCACGTCGGTGATCACGTCTGCGAGCTCATCTTCCAGGCGTCCCAGGCGTACCTGATACTCCTCAAAGCGGGCCTGCGCCTGTGACCGCAGCTCCTTGGCTTCGTCCATGTCCTGCACGATCGTCTTGTAACGACCATCGAGCGCAGCGGCGATCGGCTTGCGACCGAAGTAGATGATGATGCCGAGAAAGACGGCGAAATCGATCAGGTAATAGCCGTGAATCGTGAACGTGAAAGCGGCGTCGGTGCCGCTCGCGAAGGCCGTCGCGGGCGTCAGGATCGCGGGCAACAGCGCGAAGCTCGCCAACATCGCGACCGATTCCCTATAGCCGGTCCAGCGTGAACGGATGGGTGAACTACGCATTAAACCTGACCCTCCACGATTTTTGCGGTGATCATGCCGGCGATCTGCGCCGCCTCGGCCTCAATGGCGCCGCGCGCCTTGTCGGCCTCTGAGCGCATCGCCGCGATGCCAGCTTCGATCTTCCTATTCGTCTCAGCCCGCACCTTCGCGATCAGCTCGTTCGCTTCGCGCTGCGCTGCGTTTCGAGCCACCGCGCGCTCCGCAAGCGCCTGCTGCTTCTGCTGCGCCATGGCGCGTTCGTACACGACGACTTGCTCGTCCGCTTCCTTCAACAGGCTCTTGGCTTCGGCGCGCGCACCATCGGTCCGGGCGTCGCGTTGCTCAAGGCGGGCGAGCAGGGGATCGAAGATGAGCTTCGGCAGCACGAGGACGAGCGCGATGAAGAACCCGAACTGGACGATCGCAGTGGCGTCGATGTCGACCAGGCCAGCGGCGGCGACGGGCAGCTCCCACGCATGATCGAGTACAGCCGCATCTAGGGCGGCGGGGGAACGAGATACGGCTGCAGAAATCGTTGCAAACATAGGCAGGTTGGCTCCTCGGGCCGAGGGAGAGGGGGCCCGCGCACCGGGTGGACCCAGAGCGGCGCGCGCGGCTTACCATCTTGAACCGTGTCGGTCAACGCAGAGACGTCCTCGAC
>CALENB010000005.1 GCA_937910235.1 uncultured Myxococcales bacterium
TTTCGTGGTGGACGAAACGATGACCAAGGCCTCGAGTAGGTCGGGGCAGGACGCTCAGCCACCGACCGGATCCATCGCGGCGAGCGCGGCCAACTGGTTCTGTACCCACCGTTCGGCCTCAGCGCGCAGGCGCTCGCCGTCGTCGCCTCGCAGCACCGGCCCCCAGACGACGTGGATCCGCACGCTGCGGCGGCGAAACAGCGTGAGAAAATGGCTCAGCATGTGATCGTCATCCACATACGGAGCCGCTGTGTCCGGGTAGTGCAGCGCGACAGGCTGCACGCCGAGCCCCACGCTCGCGGCGTCGTGGAAGATGCCGGGGCGAAAGGGCAGGCAGCCGGCGGTGGCCGACGTCGTCCCCTCCGGGAACAGCGCCACCCGCCCGCCGGCCTGGGCGCGCTCGATCAAGGCGCGCCGAGCTGCCGACCGACTCTGTTTCTGGTTTCGCGCCACAAACGTCGTGCCAGCGGCGCTGCAGGCCTTGCGAAACCACGGAAACGCGCCCACCTCGGCCTTGGCGAGGAGCCCGCAGCGCGTCCCTTGCAAGAGCGGCACAACGTCCAAATACGACCGGTGGTTGGCGACGATGATCGCGGCGCTCGGCGCTGCGACCCCACAATGGCGGACGTCGAGCGGCAACCGGCGGCCGACGGACTGGGCCCAGCGCGCGGCCCAGCGCTCACCGGTCTCGACGTCCATTCGACGGCGTTGCGCCCAACACGCCCGACCGCCGTACCAAAGCGTCAGCCGCAACACGCTCCACAACGCGAGCGCGGCCCGGACACGGGGCGGCGCGATCTCTGCAACACGAGCGGTGAACGATGCCATGACGAACCTCCTGGAGGCCCACAGGCTCCCGGACGCGCGCGGCGTTGGTTGGGCGTGAGGATGGCCCGGACGTGAGCTCAGTGTGAACCTGCGATGGCACCCACCGGCAGACGCGCCGCCGCTCGGCTCAGTTGCGCAGGGTCGGGGCGCGGACACAACGCACATAATGCGGCTCGGACTTCAGCGCATGGCCTGTGCCGCCGTCCTTAAAATCGACGCCGTACGCCTCCATGCCAGCGTTGGGTCCCCACAGCGTGCGTGTCCAGAAGGGTTTGTCGGGGGTATCCGGAAACGCGGTCGTGTCGATCGACGGCGACGTCGTGAGGTTCAGCACGATGGACTCGAGCTCAGCACGATGCGGCACCTTCCAGTCGTCGTGACTGGCCAGCACGAGCTCATCGCAGTACGTGCCAGCTGCGTCCCAGGTGTACTTCTGCTTGCTGATGTCGCGTTGCCACAGCAGCCCCGATTGGCTGTCGAACACCGTCGCACCACCCTCGTTCCACGAGAGCGGGCCGCTGTGTTGATCGCCGTACAGGTTGCCAGCACCATCGCCAGTTGCGGCGGCATCGGCGCAGATCGCGCCCGCGTCGCAGGCCGCAGAATCGGACTTTGCGGAGGTCCCGTCGTCACAAGCGCCCAGCCCAACCAGCAGGCATCCGAGCCACGTGACGGTCCATGCGCGGGCGGTGATGGGTGAGATCGGATGGCGCGAAGAGCCCGGATTCGGGCGGCGTGGATACGACATCTTGACTCCCTCCATACGACGCGTGAGCGACCGCCCTACAATGCCACGATGCCGCGCGCGCAAGCGACCTTTCGAGGGTACGCCGGACGCGGTAGCGTGTCGCCGGTTCACCGCACGAACCAACCCGGGGGTGTCATGGAACGTCGTCTAGTCGTGATGCGTCACGCGAAGAGCTCATGGTCATCGGATGCGAGCGGGGATCACGACCGACCGCTCAATGGCCGCGGCCGCAAAGATGCACCCCGCGTCGCCAGGGCGCTGGTCGATCTGGGCTGGTGGCCAGCTGTCGTGGTGAGCAGTGACTCGGCGCGCACGCAAGAGACCTGGGCGCTCATGGCTGAGGCCGGCCAGGCGGCGTCCGCGCCAACGCCCGAGGTTCACTTCGAGCGGGGGTTGTACCTCGCCGGATATGACGAGCTGCTGGCGGACGCAGCGAGCTGGGAGCCCGAGTGGACCCGCGTCTTGGTCCTGGGTCACAACCCCGGTTGGCAGGACTTAGTCACCCGGCTGAGCGGCACCCGCCATGAGATGACGACCGCCAACGCGGCGCTGCTGGTCGGCGCTGGTGCCTCTTGGGCCGGCGCGCTGGGCGATCGTTGGCGCCTGGAGCGCTTTCTTCAACCAAAGGAGCTGTAGATGCGACGCCTAACCACGAGTCGATGCGGGGCTGTGATCGCGCTGCTCGCGCTGACCGGGCCGCTGGCGAGCTGCGGTGGCTACAAGTACGTGACAAACGACGGCTGGGCTGAGCGCTCGCGCGGCGCCGGAGAGCAAGCGAGCGCGGGCCACGCGCAGACCATGCGCTCGCTGTCGAAGCGAGCCAGTCAACACGGCAGCGGCGCCCAGGGCTACTTCCGCCCGACCGGCGGCGCCTCGGACCGACGTGAGGCCGTCGAAGTCGCGACCACCTCGTCACGGTCCAAGCCCCGTGCGCCCGCTCCGAGACCCGCGTCGCGTGTGCAGCGCCGCCCCCCGAGCAGGCCGCAGCAGCCGCGTGTCGCGCAGCGTGACGCGCTCGGTTCAGCCCCAGGGCCATCCACCGGATCGCGATCCACCTCGGTTGACCAACGTCAGCGCGCGGCGACGGCCACGCAGCAGCCCTACCGGGTCGCGGAACCCGAAGACAGCGCGGCTGAGCAGGTCGTGTACCTCGGCTATCTGCGCCTCCGCGTGCGACGCCGCATGCCGACCATGGACGCGATCACGGCGACGGTGCGCAAAGCTGGCGGCTACATCGAGCGCATGGGCTCACAGACCATCGTGGTGCGCATTCCTGCCAAGGACTTTGAGGCGACGATGGCGACGTTTGCCGCGCTGGGAGATGTGCTCGCGCGCCGCATTCAGGCGCTCGATGTGTCGGCGCAGTTCACCGATCTCGACGCGCGCCTCGCTGTCGCCACCGAGGCGCGCGATCGGCTGCTAGCGCTGTTGGAGACGCAACGAGACGTCAACGAGCGGCTGCGAATCGTGCAGGAGATCAAGCGCCTGTCAGAGCGCATCGAGGCGCTGGAGTCGACGCTGGGGACGCTGCACAACCTCGTCGCGTACTACACGATCACGCTCGATCTGGTCGCCACCGAACACCAAGGGCGCGCCACCAGCCATCAGTCGCCGTTCCCATGGGTGCGCGGGCTGGTCGCACATCGCATCACGCTGTGGCAGGGCAAAAACGCGGTGGCGCTGCCCGTGGCGCGTGGCTTTGTGCGCTTCGACAAGGCCAAGAGTTGGCACGCGCGCGCCGCTGACACCGCCATGATCCGGGCCGCGCGCCTGACGAATGAACCCGAGGGCAACACGGCGTTTTGGAGCGCGGCGGTGAGCTACGAACTCAACGGACGCGGCGAGATCAAGCTCGGCGAGGGCGAGGAAGGTGCCGTGCACTGGTCGGTGTGGCGCAACCGCGATGTGCAGCCTCGGGTCTGGCTCGTGGCGGTGCGGGTCGAAGGCGACAAGCTGCTCGTCGCGGAGGGTTTCTTTCCGACGCTGCCGAGCTGGCAACGCCACAAACAAGCCGTATTTACGGCGTTCAAGACGTTGAGGTTGCGATGAGATCCCTACGAATCCACGACGTGGACGCCGCCGACGCCCCGCACCAATTCGGCGGCGTGACGCGCCACTGTCGGCGAGCGCTGCCCTGCCTCGTGTCTTTGTCGCTGTGCCTCGCCGGGACGGCTAGCGCGGCGAAGCGCACCCACGCCAAGCCGGCGCCACCAACGACGCGTGCCGCCGCTGCCCGAGCCGGAACCGCCACCTCCCCTGCAACGAGCGCGACCGCAGCGAGCACGACCGCAACGAGCGTGACCGTATCGCAGCGCAAGACCGCGTTGAGCGTCACGCTGGTGCTCAAGGTCGCGGACCCCACACGCGCCCGCGAAGCGCTGCTCAAGGCCGTCCGGAAGGCAGGCGGTCGGCCCTCGCTGATCACGGACCACAGCTTGCACTTACGCGTGCCACCGCAGCGGCTGCACATGCTGCTCGCCGACCTGCCAAACCATGGTCTGGTGATGGACAAACAGCTGACCCGCCGTGATCTCACCGAGGAGATCGCGCGCCTGCGTGGTCGTCTCCGCAGCAAATCGGCGATTCTGGCGCGTCTGCGTGGTTTTCTCGACGACTCGAGCGTCAGCGCGACGCTGCAAGTCGAACGCACCATGACGACGCTCGTCCACGAGATCGAGCAGCTGAAAGGCGGCCTGCGTGTCGCCCTAGACCAAGCGGCGCTGGCTCACGTCCGCCTGAGTTTTCGGTTCCGAACCCCCACGCAGCTGCGGTATGTGCGGTCGCCGTTTGGCTGGATCGACAGCGTCGACATCCCACACTTTCTGAGAGGGTTCTAAGATGCGCATCACCTTCTGCGTCGGTGTCTTGCTGCTCGGCCTCTTTGGCTGCGGTCCCGTCTTTCAGCTGCAGGCGCCAGAAGCGTTCGCTCGTTTCGACAGCGGTGACCACAACCGCTGGATCACCGCCGACGGTGTCCGCATGCGGATCCGAGAGATCCCAAACGAGCCGCGCGCCACCTTGCCATTTTGGACAGAGGCCCTGTCTGGCCACCTCAAACGACGCGGGTATGTGCGCAAAAGTGAGCGCTGTTTCAAGACCGCCCGCGACTTGGACGCCTGCACCCTCGACCACCTGCTCGCCCGTGGCAGTGGTGATTGGGTGATGAGCGTGACCCTCTTTGTAGTCGAAGACCGGCTCGTGCTCATAGAGGTCGTGGGCCCCTGGCAACGCTGGAAGCGCCACGAGCCCGCCCTCTCCGCTGCGATCGCGCAGTTCTCGCCGCGCCGCTGAGCCCACACCACCGCTGACCCCAACGCACCTACGATCCGCCAACGAGGCCCCTAGATGAACAATCCGCTCCTGAACCCCTCGCCCCTACCCGACTTCGCGGCCATCACCGCTGCCCACGTCGAGCCCGCGATGGACACGATCCTTGCGGCCGTGACGGTCGATCTCGCCGCGCTTGAACAGCTCGCCGAGGACCAAGACGCCACATGGGAGCAGCTCGCGGGCGCCCTCGAGCGGCTGGTGGATCACCTGCAGATGAGCTGGGGTGTCGTCGGCCACTTGCTCGGTGTGCGCAACGACACCGCCCTTCGTGAGGCGCACGCTGCGGTGCAACCCAAGATCGTGCAGTTGTCGATGCAGATCGCGCAGAGCCAGCCGCTGTATCAGGCGTTCACGCGGCTGGAGCGGACGGAGTTGAGCGAGGGGCAGCGACGCATCGTGACGACCCACATTCGGGACGCAGCCCACTCCGGTGTCGCCCTGGAAGGGGAGGCCATGGCGCGGTTCACCGAGATCGCGATGCGCTTGGCGGCGCTGTCGACGGCCTTCTCCAACCACGTGCTGGACGCCACCAAAGCCTGGTCGTTGACGCTGCACACCAAGGCTGAGGTGGCTGGGCTGCCCGCGTCGGTGCTCGCCATGACCGCACAAGCCGCACGTGCCGCCGCCGCGACCGACGCCGAAGCGGCTGCCACGCCGGAGGACGGCCCGTGGCGGCTCAGCCTCGACTACCCGTGTTTTGGTCCCGTCATGATGCACAGCACGCAGCGGGACCTGCGCGAAAAGATCTACCGCGCCTTCATCACCCGGGCGTCTGTGGGAGAGCAGGACAACGCGCCGCTGATCAAGGAGATCTTGACGTTGCGGCGCGAGAAGGCCGTCTTACTGGGCTTTAAGACGTTTGCGGAGCTCAGCTTGGACAGCAAGATGGCCGAGAGCGTCGCGCAAGTGCGGGCGCTGATGGCGCAGCTGCGTGAGGCGAGCTTCGCGCCGGCGGAGCACGACCTCGCCGAGTTGACGACGTACGCGGCCGACAAAGGTGCGCCGACGCCCCTGCGGCACTGGGACATCGCGTTCTGGGCGGAGCGCCTGCGCGAGGACCGATTTGCGCTGGAGGAGGAGGCGTTGCGACCGTGGTTGCCCTTCCCTCGCGTGCTGAACGGCCTGTTCGAGCTGGCCGGAGATCTGTTCGATGTCCGTTTTGTCGACGCCACAGCGGAGGTCACGACTTGGCACCCTGACGTGCGCTACTACCGCGTCCTCGCCGGCGCCGTCGACGGCACCGCGGAGATCGCGGGCTTCTTTCTCGACCCCTACTCCCGACCCGAAGAGAAGCGAGGCGGCGCGTGGATGGACGAGTGTGTCGGCCGCAGCGTCCGCCTCGGGATCGACGGTCAGCCACGCCTGCCAGTCGCCTACCTGATCTGCAACGGCACCCCTCCGGTTGACGGCGCGCCGTCGCTGATGCGCTTTCAGGAGGTCGAGACGCTCTTTCATGAGTTCGGCCACGGCCTGCAGCACATGCTCACAACCGTGGACGACGGCCTCGCCAGCGGCATTCGCAACATCGAGTGGGACGCCGTCGAGCTGCCGAGCCAGTTCATGGAGAACTGGTGTTACCACCGCGGCACGATGAAGCGGCTCAGTGGCCACGTGGACACCGGCGAGCCCATGCCCGACGCGCTGTTCGACCGTATTGTCGCGGCGCGCAACTTCC
>CALENB010000006.1 GCA_937910235.1 uncultured Myxococcales bacterium
TGTTCCAGCAGCCAACCCTGTTCCAGCAGCCAACCCTGTTCCAGCAGCCAACCCTGTTCCAGCAGCCAACCCTCCCCGCCGGGTACTCCACACGCCCTACCTTTTGACCCGGTATTTGTTGAAGTTGTCGCCGCGTGCCCCGCGTACGCCGAGCGACTCTGAGTCCTGAGCGGCTCCCATAGGTGAAACATGAATCTTAACGACATCAAACACATGAAAATGATCGACCTCGTCGATCTAGGCCTTGAGCTCAACGTTGAAGATCCCGCCGCCTTGCCGCGCCAGGATCTGATCTTTGCGCTGTTGCAGGCCCAGACGAGCCGTGAAGGCGCGATCTTCGCCGAGGGCGTGCTGCAGGTGCTCCCTGACGGCTACGGCTTCCTGCGCTCCGCCGACTACAACTACTTCCCTGGCAGCGACGACATCTACGTCTCGCCCTCGCAGATCCGCCGCTTTGGCCTGCGCAACGGCGACACGGTCGCTGGCGAGATTCGTCCCCCGAAGGAAGGCGAGCGCTACTTCGCGCTGCTGAAAGTCGATGAAATCAACTTCGAAGAGCCCGAGCGCGCCCGCAAGAAGATCTTGTTCGACAACCTGACGCCCCTGTACCCGGAAGAGCGGCTCACCCTGGAGTACAAGTCGCGCAGCAACACGACGCGCGTCATCGACCTGATGTGCCCGCAGGGTAAGGGCCAGCGCACGCTCATCGTGGCCCCGCCGCGTACTGGCAAGACGGTCCTGCTGCAGGAGATCGCCCACGCGATCGCCGAGAATCACAAGGAGGTCTACCTCATCGTGTTGCTCATCGACGAGCGTCCCGAGGAAGTGACCGACATGCAGCGCACGGTCCAGGGCGAGGTCATCAGCTCCACATTCGATGAGCCAGCCAGCCGTCACGTGCAGGTCGCCGAGATGGTCATCGAGAAGGCCAAGCGCCTCGTCGAGCATGGCCGCGATGTGGTCATCCTGCTCGACTCCATCACCCGTCTCGCCCGCGCCTACAACACCGTGGTGCCGCCCTCCGGCAAGATCCTCTCGGGTGGTGTCGACTCCAACGCGCTGCACAAGCCGAAGCGATTTTTCGGCGCCGCGCGCAACATCGAGGAAGGCGGCAGCTTGACGATCATCGGCACCGCGCTCGTCGACACGGGCTCGCGCATGGACGAGGTCATCTTCGAGGAGTTTAAGGGCACCGGTAACTGTGAGATTCACCTCGACCGTAAGCTCATGGAGAAGCGCATCTTCCCCTGCCTCGACATCAACAAGTCGGGCACGCGGAAGGAAGACCTGCTCATGGACGTCGGCACGCTAAACCGCGTCTACCTGCTGCGTCAGCTGCTACACCCGCTGAACGTTGTGGACTCCATGGAGTTCTTGCTCGACAAGCTGCGAAAGTACGAGACCAATCAGGATTTTCTCGACGACATGAACCGCTAGGTTCACCAGACGCACGCCGAGCAGGTCCGCCGCCTGCTCGGCGTCTTCGTTTCTGGTGGGCGATCAGGCTTCGCGTCGTGTCTGTTTTGTCTCGTCCTCGCCGCCGCATCCGCTCAGGAGTTCCTCATGGCAACCGTCCTCATCACCGGCGGGGCCGGCTTCATCGGCAGCAACCTGGCGCGTGCGCTCCTGGCGCGCGGTGACGAGGTCCGGATTATCGACGATCTGTCGTCGGGTCGACTGTCCAACCTGACCCCCATCCTGGATCAGCTCACCTTCATGAAGGGTGATATTCGCAACGCTGAGCAGGTGACGGAGATCATGACCGGCGTCGACTACGTCTTGCATCAGGCGGCGCTGCCTTCGGTCGCCCGGTCGGTCGACAACCCGCTGTTGAGCAACGACGTCAACGTCAATGGCTGCCTCAACGTGCTCAACGTCGCACGACAGGTCGGCGTGAAGCGCCTTGTCTTTGCAGCGTCCTCGAGCGCCTATGGCGAGACGGCCGTGTTGCCCAAGGTCGAGACGATGGCGCCCAAGCCCCAGTCTCCGTACGGCGTCGCGAAGCTGGCGTGTGAGTACTATCTCCAGGCGTTTCACCACGTCTACGGCCTTGAGACGGTGTCGCTGCGCTACTTCAACGTCTTTGGCGCACGCCAAGCGCCAGACAGCGCCTACGCCGCGGTCATCCCGCTGTTCGTGACGCTGATGATGAATGGCCAGCGCCCCACCGTGAACGGTGATGGCCTGCATTCTCGGGACTTCTGCTACATCGACAACGTCGTGGAGGCGAACCTTAAGGCGCTGACCGCGCCGAACGCGCCAGGCAAGGTCTACAACGTCGCCGTGGGCGGGCGCTATACGCTCATGGACCTGATCGCGGCGATCAACGAGACGCTAGGAACCGACATCGCGCCGATTCATGGACCTGAGCGCGCTGGTGACATTCGTCACAGTCAGGCCGACATTACGGCCGCGCAGCGGGATCTGGGCTACAGCGCAGCGATTGATTTTGGCGAAGGCCTGCGCCGCACGATCGGCTGGTACCGAGACCAAGCCGGTCTCTAGGGCGGTCCGCGCAGCGGGTTCGGCTGAGCCCGCGGCGCCGGCGGAGGTGTCGGATTCAAGGCCGGCACCATCGGCCGCTGCGCCCGCAGCGCACGCATTCTAGCGCCCACCGCCGCGCCAGCCGCAGGTTGGCCCTGACTCGGTGGCGGCGCCCGGCCCGGTGGGGCGCGGTTGGCCGCGTCGGGTGCGGCCTTGCCAGCGTTGTCGGCCTTGCCAGCGTTGTCGGCCTTGCCGGGTGCTCCTCGCTGCAGCAGGTGCGTATTGAACCCGGCCGCGCTTGGCGCGAGCAGCGCGTCGACCAACAGGTCACTGCTGGCCTCGATGGTCCAGGTCACCTCAGAGATCCGAGTCTCCGCGTCGCTCACGGCTGGCGGCGCGACCAACCGCGCCAGCGGGCCGTGCGGGGTCTTCTGACCCGACCTCGGCGCGAAGCCGCGCAGCTCTCTGGCGATGAGCATCGTGTCCTGGCTGCTCTTCAGCGAGGCGATCTGATCCGGGCTGCCATCTGGCATCAGGCGGGCTGTCGCGTCGGCCAAACGGGCCAGGGAACCCGCGACACGACCGAGCCGCCCGGCGAGCGCGCGCAGTTCGTCCGTCGCACCGTCCGGCTTGGCGAGCTCGTCGCGTTGCTCCGCGGCCCAGATTTGCAGGCGATCACGCAAGCTCCGGGCGTTGTCCTCGCCTTGGCAACGGAAGGTGATCACCAAGCGGGTGCCGTCCTTTTGCAGGCTGCCCGTCACGACCTCGACCGTCTCCGCGAGCGCGCCCTGCGGCAGCCATCCAGCACGCCCGGTCTGCGCGAGTGAGACGACGAACAGCGGCCCACTAGCGCGCAAGGGCTCCATCAGCTCGGCGACCCGCGCATCCTCGATCAGCGCGGGCGATTCCCCGGCGCGGACGCGCGCCAGCCGCGCCAGGGCGGCGTCGTTGCCAAGCCACAGCACGTCTGGCTGAGGTGCCGCGACACGCCAATGGCTGCGATCGCCCGGCAGCGCGAAGAGCGCTGATGGCCCGCCGCCGTACGGCACCAGGGACACGTTGCGCTCCGCGGCCACCTTCGCCGGAATCGTCCCGGCGGTGGGGTGCCGCACGATCAGGGCGACTCCGTCCGGGAACCTAGCCAACCACACGGTGGTGCCGGTCAGCTCTCCGATGTCCAGGCTGTCGAGCAGCGCCAACACGCCGAGCGCGTGGGCGCCGACCTTGCCCGTGGCTTGCTGTCGCACCCGATCCAACGTCCCGGCGTGCATGCCGACGAGCTGCGTGACGTCGCGCGGTACATCCTCAATCGGCTGCCGACTGCCGCGCTCAAAGACGTGGGTCGTCGTGTACCAACCCGCCGCGCCGAGCAGCACCAACAGCACCGCAGCGCCGCGCCACGGCAGGCCCTGACCTTCGGCCCGATCCCGCTCGACGAGCCACGCCACCGCGGTGCCCAAGCCATAGAGCACCACCAACGGGCCGCTCATCAACATCTGGTTCAGAGGGTCGGGCGTCGGCGTCAGGATCGCGCCGATCACAAACGCGATGACGACCCAGTACCGATAGAACGCCACCAGCCCGCGCGAGGTGACGAGTCCAAGCGCGCTGAGGAAATACATGAAGACCGGCAGCTCAAACACCAAGCCGAACGCGAGCAGGAGCCACAAGGAGTAGGCCACAGTCGATTGCAGGGTCGGCTCCAGGCTCATGCCCTGGGCCTCGACCGTCAGCTTGATCAGGAAATCGGTCATGAACGGCAGCACAACCGAGTAGCAGAACGCCGCGCCGGCGGTGAAAAACAGCACAGAGGCCGCGACGACCGGCACGATCATGCGGCGTTCGCTGCGCAGCATGCCCGGCGCCACAAAAGCCCAGATTTGGTAGAAGATGAACGGGCTCGCGATGAAGATGCCGCCCACCAAGCTCAGTTTGACGTAGACGGAGATACTCTCGGTGATCTGCAGCGCCTTGATCGCGAACAGACCATTGTCAGCCATGGCGCTGCGAACTGGGCCGCTCAGCCACTCGTAGAGCTCGACGTGAAACGTCCACGCCACAAAGAAGCCCAGGGTCACGGCGACGCTGGCGCGCAGCAGTCGACTACGCAACTCGGTGAGGTGCTCACGAAAAGGCATCGCGCCTTGATCGACCTCGGGGCTGGGCTCGGTCACGCCGTACCTTCCTTGCCGTCATCTGCCGCAGAGAAGGCGGTTGTGTGGACGCGATCCGTGCGCTCACTTTCGGCTTCGGGCGGCTCAACGTCCGGGTTTGCGGCCTGTGCCGCCCGTGCGGCCCGTGCGGCGTGTGCGGCCACGTCTGCAGCGCTCCCGGCGCGACGCGGGGCGTCGTGACGCGCCTGGGTTCCGGCGACGCTCGGCGGCGGGTCCAGCCGTACGCCCGGGAGGTCCAACTCGAATGGCGGCGGCGCGCTGTTTTGCTGCTGCCAGGCGCTCGCCTTCTCGACGAAGAGGTCGGCGAAATCGCGGCGCGCATCGTCCGCCGCGGGAGCGCGGGCGCTTGCGGGGTCCGCGGTCTCGGGGGGCGCCGCGGTGGCTTCGGCGCTCGCGCCCGTCGGGTCGTCGCTGGCAGGGGCGTCGATCGCTAGGCCGTTGGTAGCTTGGCCGTTGGTAGCTTGGCCGTTGGTAGCTGGGCCGTTGGTAGCTGGGCCGTTGGTAGCTGGGCCGTCGGGGCCTCGGTCTGCGACGGCCGTGCCGGCGGCGTCGACGTTCGCCTTCGCTTCCTTCGCTTCCTTCGCTTCCTTCGCTTCGTTCGCCTTCTTGGCCGCCTGCTTGCGGTCCCAGGTTTCGTCCTCGAGGTCGGCCTCACGGATCAGGTCGTCGACCGTCTCCTTCAACTCGGCCTGGGCGAGGTTCGCCGCGCGCCGTAAGTCGCGGAGGCCGGCCCCAACGGAGCGCGCCAGCTTCGGAAGCTTGTCTGGACCGACGAAGATCAGCGCCACCACAAGGATGACCGCGAGTTCGGGCCCACCGATGCCAAACATGGTCATCTCCTCGGGGCCGCCCCGGCTCCCTAGCCGAAGGTCAGCGCCTTTCCACCTGTCATGAGCGCACGCCGCGCGCGCACCCACACCGCTCGGGCGCCGTGGCGTGTCCGGTCGGTCTCATCCGCCAACGCGGGCAGCCGCTCGGCGACCCGCAGGGCCAGGGCGGCCGCCGGCGGTTGCGCGCCCGCCGCCCAGAGTACCGTCGCCGCGCGCAACGTGGAGCCAATGTGGATCTCTTCGACGTGTAGTCGCGACGCGATCGCGTCCAACTGGCCGCAGAGCGACATCGCCGCGCTCGTCTCGGTCCACAGCGCGCATCGCTGCACCGCGTCGAGGCCGACTGGGTCAAGCCACAGCGGCGCCGCCGGCGAGCGCACGAGCTTCGCCAGCAGGCGGGTCATCCGCGCGATCGCGCGCGTCTGCCAGGGTGCCGGCGGGTCGCCAACTGGCACGGCGACCCCGTCCGGCAGGTCGCCCAGCTCACCTGCGACGTGGAGCCGAGCGAGCAGGACGCCGTCGACCTTGAGCTCGCGTTTTACCTTCTGCAGGACCCACGCCGGCGCATCGTAGGCGTGCAGTTGGTCGCTCAGCACGATCGCATCAAACGAGGAGGGCGAGAAGGTCGCGCTGCCATAGGGCTTCGCCACCAACTGCACGCGGCTCGCCACGTCGGGGGTCAGCGACACGCTGATTCGCCGCACGTCGGCCGCGACCAGATCACAGATCGTCACCCAATGCCCAGCCGCAGCTCGCTCCAGCGCCAACGCTTCGTCGGGGATGCCGCAAAAAAGCAGCCGTGACCCGTCGAGCGCACGCACTGCGTCGGGCCAAGTCGGGCACACAAGCCTATCCGTCAGATTCGACGTCGCCCATGGCGGCGGTGGTACTGACCGATCGAGATGGATGCCTTCGATCTCGCGGCGGAGACGAACCATGGCTGGAGCGAGGTCGTTGTGGGGTCACCCAATCGCGCGATCGGTTGATCGCCCGACCACAAAGCTGTGGCCACAACGCTGCGAGGCCGCGATGTCGCTCGGCGTCATCGTGGCTTCGCGGTCGCCTTATCCCATCTTCGCCTGTTTCGCCTC
>CALENB010000007.1 GCA_937910235.1 uncultured Myxococcales bacterium
TAGAGTTCTTTAGCGCGCCCAGCAGGGCTCGAACCTGCGACCCTCGGTTTAGAAGACCGATGCTCTATCCAGCTGAGCTATGGGCACTCACCGCCCAACCACTCTCGCAGCCAAGCCAAAAGCAGGTGTGCCCGCCCAGCGCCCCGACGTCAACTCACCCAAACACCAACTCCACCAACCCGCCCAACGCCCACCACTCCGCCGGCGCCACCAACGCACGCGCCGGGCCACCAGCCACCACACCCAACCACCCACCCAAACACCCCGAAAACGCCGCACGCATCGCATCCCGGTGCACAAAACGCCGCAACCCCTCACCATCCGCCGCCAACACCACCCGCACCCGCGCCGCCCGGCCCAACTCCCGCAGCACAAGCACACGCGCCACCAACGCCGTCACCACCACCGCCACCCACACATACCGCAGCGCCCACAGCCGCCCCGGCTCCGCCAACGTCCGCCAGAACGCCGCGTCCATATGCGCGTGCGCCAGATAACAATGCAGCCCGTCGACACCGCGCGCGAGCGCCGAGGCCGCCAACAGGCCGATCGCCCCATACCGCAGCCACCTCGGCCCCAACGGATCAGCGCGTTCGACCCGCGCAGCCCCCCGCAGCTCACCGTCGCCAGCACGCCAGCGCAGCAACGCGAGCAGCGCATCCAGCAGCAGCGCGTCGACGAGATACCCAGCCGCCGACTGCCAGCCGAGCTCCCCATACCCCGGCAGCGCCTGCACCGCGCCGTAGCGCCACAGCCACCACAGCGTCCACAAACTCAGCAGCCAAGGGGACGGCAGCCACGCAAACCGCGCGATCGCCGGGATCGCACGGCGGGTCGTCGAAGGCGCGGTGCCTGGGGTCGAGGGGCTCACGCGTCCCAGAGACGAGTCGAGAAGTAGCGCTCACCCGAATCGGGCAGCAACGTCGCGATTACCCCGGTTTCTCCGCGGTTGGCGAGGTCTCGAGCGACACGCACGGCCGTCCAGACGTTCGCGCCGGAGCTCTGGCCGCCGAAGAGACCGGCCTTGGCGAGGATCTGACTCGCCTCCCAGGCGTCGTCCACGTCGAGGTCCCAATCGCGATCGGCCAGCGTCTGGTCGAGGATCTCGGGCACGTGGTCATCGGGATCGCGCAGCGGTTTGAGCCCTTCCACGCCCGGGAACGCCTCCGGGATCAGCAGCTCGATCTGGATGTCGGGGTTATGCCGCTTCAGCCGACGACCGACGCCCGTCAACACGCCGCCGGTGCCGACGCCATAGACAAAATGGGTGACGCGGCCGCCGGTCTGCTGCCAGATCTCCTCGCCGGTCGTGTCGTAGTGGGCCTGCCAGTTGCCGTCGTTGCTGTACTGATCGCAGTAGAAGTACTTCTCGGGGTCCGCCGCCACCAAGCGCCGCACCTCGCGAATCGCTTCGTCGTAGCCATCCTGCGCCGACGTATGTGTGATCGTCGCGCCATGTGCGCGCAGGCGTTTGAGGCGCTCCGACGAGGCGTTGTCGGGGATCACGATCTCCACCTTGTAGCCGAGCGCGCCGCCGATAACGGCGTAGGCGATGCCAGCGTTGCCGGAGGAGGAGTCGATGATGGTCTTGCCCTTGGTCAGCCGTCCGTCCGCGATGCCCTGCGCCAGCATCCGCAACACGGGCCGATCCTTCACCGAGCCGCCGGGGTTGTAGAACTCAACCTTCGCCCAGATCTCCACGCCCGGATGGCTGTCTTCCCAAGCCGCGATGCGCACCAGCGGCGTGTTACCAATGAGCGCCAGCGCGGGCACCTGCGCGATGAGAGGCTGAACGACTGGCATCTGCGGCAGCAACACAAACGAGGCGGAGGTCGGTAGGGTCTTGGTCATCTAAATTCCTCGCGCACGGGGCAGCGAAAGCTATGAGGGGCGGTAGCGTCCAAGCTACGACGCGGTGTGTCAAATGGCCCGGACGGGGCGACAAAGCCCCAGATCCGGCCGCTAGCGCCACGTTCCCCTCGCAGCCCGCCAACGCCGGTGTTAGCATCCAACACGTACCGGAGGTGTGGCATGGCCCAAGATGACGAGCTCCTGCAAATCGAAGCCGAGTCCGCGTTTGTCGCCGAGCAGCAGCTGGGTCTCGAACCCGGTCAGCTCGCCCAACGCCTCGCCGGCGTGCGATCCGCCGCTATGGGCGAGCGCATGGCCGATCGCTACGCGAACGTGGGCACGCGCATGCTGTCTGACGCAGCGCCGACGCGACTCGACACCGACCTCATCGACCGCCTCACCTCCGCCGGATTCGATCGCGAGCGGCTTGGTAAGGTCCGCGTTCACCGTGGCCTGAAAGCCCACGCCGCCGCTGACGCGCTCGGTGCCCGGGCGTTTGCGATGGGCGACAGCGACATCTTCTTCGGCCGGGGCGAGTTCAACCCAACCAGCCGCGAAGGCCGCGCCGTTATCGCGCACGAAATTGCCCACATCGCGCCGCCGTCCACCACGGGCGCCATGGCGTCGACCTACTCCGCCGGCTCGGCGTCGGTGCTGAACGAATCCAAACGCGGCGACGAAGACGGCGCTGGAGAAGAGGCCCACGAAGAGCGCGCCCGCGCAGCGGAGGCCATGGTCTACGCGCAGGACGACGGCATCGGCGCTGGCCCGACCATGGCGGGCGGTAACATGCCCGACATGGAGAGCCGCCAGAGCAACGCGCCGGAGATCAGCGCACAGCAGCTTGAAGCGAAGGTCCTGTCGATCATCCACAAGCTCGAGCGTGGCGACGTGGAGCGACGCGGGCTGTTTTAGGCCTGCTGCAACCCCGCAAAATGGGCGTCCCAGCGGCGCATCTCCTCAAACACAGGTCTGCCAACCGTCGTCGGCTCGGCGTTGTCGAGGACCGTCGCGGCGCCCTCGCGAATCTTCTCGACGATCGCCGCGAAGCGTCGCTGCCACGACGGGTTTGCAGCGAAAGCGTGGCCTTCTTGCTGCATCCGCTCATACAACAGCGCCACCGGCTGAAACGCGTGCACCGCCAAGATGACGCCGTGCAGCGGCCGCGGATCGGGGCGCACAGGTGAGCTGAACAAGGGCGAGAAGGCGTTGTGCAGCAGCGGATCGAGGTTGAAGGCGGCGTTGATCTTGTTGTGCTGAAACTCGTGAATCACCGCCTCCACCATCGTCATATCGTTGGGATGCAGGGTCATGTAGACCGCGCCGATGTACTCCTGATAGCTGGCCGAGAGGTGGCGCTCCGCATCCCAACCGACCGGCACGATCAACCGCGCGACGAGTCGAAGCTCGGCGGCTAGGTGCGGCAGATACGTCTGAATCATCGCAAAACAGCTGCGCAAGCTCCCCAGCCACGCCTCCACCGGCTTGTCACCGAGCGAGAGCGTGTTGCCCGTCTTGTCGGGATGCGCCTCGAAGTCGCTGAGGGGGTTGTTATCACTGAGCGCGAGGAAGATCCCCGGCACGATCTCGTGGTACGGCCGCGACGCTGGCGCCTCTGGAACTGCGCCCTCTGGCAGGGAATCGAAGACCGGCAGTGGCGCGTCGCGCTGCAGCGTCACCACCAGCGGAGAGGCCGCGTTCTCGGCCTCGACGTGCAGCTCCCCGGGGAGAAATCGCAGCGTCAGCGCCGTCGTCGGCAAGGGCAAGAGCAGGTTGAGACGGATCGAGCGCAGGTCGCGCAGGGCGCCGGCTGGCAGGTGAAAACACTCCGCGCCCGCCTCCGGCAGCTCACCGAGCGCGGCGAGCTCTAGCAGGATCAGGGCGCTCAGCTCGCGAACCCAAGCGCTCAGCGCGTCATGATCGCCACCAGCGTGGGCATGGCGCACCGCGCACTCGATGAGCACCGCGTGGGTCGGCAGCCGCAGCAGCTGCGCCGCGACGTTGCGATCTCGGGCCGCCAGCGCGCGCCAAGCCCGCACCGCAGCCACGTAGAGCGGGCGGTCATCGGGCAGCAGCAGCCGCACGGGCTGCGACTGGAAGGCCTGCTCAAGCCGCTGCGCCCAGCGCGACAGCACGTGCCGGATGGTGTGGGTGTTGGTCGCCGCAATCGTCAGCTCGTCGAGCACCAGCGGCTTCGGCCGGCGACCCCGGCCTGGTTGCGTCGGGATACGCTTGTTCATGTCACCTCTAGGCTCAGGTTTTGGACCTGTGCGCGCACAGTTCGTAGTATGAGAAAGGTAACGCCAATGCACCCCGAATTCCCAGGAAGCCCCGCCATGATCACTCGCCCTCGATTGACCCGCCTCAGCACACGACACCCAGCGGCCTGCGCGGTGCTCCTCCTCGCCCTCTGCCTGCCCGGATGTGGCGCCGAGGAGCCCGGCACGGCGGCGAGCGCGACGGCCGCAAGCGCGAAGGCGACCGGGGTGTTCAGCGCCTCGGTGGACGGCAAGGACGTGAGCATCGACTACGCCAACGGCAAGTTGGTCACCGAGATCGTCCACAAGATCAACCCAGACGCCACGGGCTACGGCTGTGTCACCACCGTGTTTCTGTCCCTCGCCAAGGCCGACGGCAGCTGCGCGCTTGAGCTGACCTTCCAGCCAGGCGCCGGGGATGGCCTCGCCCTGTCGAGCGCGAGCTTCTTTGCGTCTAAGGGCACCAAACAAGGCGGCGTCGTGATCGACACCCTGGTCTGCGACGGCTTTCCGGGCGCCGACAAAGGCGGCGAGGTGGTGTGGAAGCTCGGTGGCGGCGACAGCAACCTGCTGATCGCGCCGGTCCAGCCGGGTGAGTCCAGCAAGGTCCTCGCCACGCTGAAAGCCCAAGATCTCAAGCTCAACGGCAAGATCAAACTGAAGAACGGCGGCAAACTCTTCGAGGTGGACTTAGGCAAGCTGCGCGTGCAGGGCGACCTCAAGAGCACAGGCAGCACCCAAGTGTCGTGCGGCTCGGTGACGGGCAGCGCGGTCTGCCCCAAGGGCGTCACCTACGGCAACAAGGTCGGTGAGTACGTGCGCCAGCCGCTCGGCGCATATCGGTGCGACGACGACA
Source organism: uncultured Myxococcales bacterium (assembly GCA_937910235.1). Lineage (GTDB taxonomy): Bacteria > Myxococcota_A > UBA9042 > UBA9042 > UBA9042 > UBA9042. The sequence continues at coordinate 4,966 of CALENB010000007.1, forward strand.
GCCTCTACGACACCAGCGAGCTCTGCGGCAGCTCGGCGCAGATCGTGGTCGCCTATCAGCACTGGGTCACCCTGAAGGACAACTGGGGCGGCAAGGACGTGATCGCCGGCTTGGGCAAGACCGTCGACAACCACAAAGATCTCGGCGTTGTGTTCGTGGTGTTGTCGGGCAAGGAGAAGATCGTCGTCGAGACCTCGCCAGGCAAGTTCGAGGCCAAGGGACCCGCACCCACCCAAGCCGAGTGCCTGGAGATCAAGCAGCTCTACAACATCCCAGACAGCGTGGTGATGGTCTACAACAAGGATAAATCGCTGGTGAATACGGGTAATCAGCCGGTCGGCGTCAACTTCACACCGGCGGTCGCGGTGGCGGCGGGGGACGGCAAGATCCTCAGTCTGCTGCCGGGTGCGGACGGCAAGCTCGAGCAGGCTGCGTTCGACAAAGCCGTGGCCGACGCGATAGACGCCAACTAGCGCGCGCTTCGTCGCGCGACGACGCCTGTCACGATGAATAGGCGCTCGCGCCGGGCCGTCCCATTGCGCGGTGATGCTGATTTTGCGGGCATGAAGCGCCCGTCCGAGCGGTTTGCACCCCGCGCGGCTCGCACCACGCCACCGCCCAACTCCCCCTTGTACGCCGCTCTGGAGCCGTTCAATGCCGCCCCGTCTCTTGTTCCGCATGACAACACTGACGCTCATGGCTGGGCTGCTGCTCACCACGGCCCTGGCCTCGCCGGCGTTCGCCCGCTGCACGGTGACGCTGCGCGCCGACGGCAACACCGCCGCCATTCAGCGCGCCATGGACGCGCCCGGCCGCCGCACGCCTGTCGTGTGCCTCAAGCCCGGTATCTACAAGGGCGCGCGGCTCATCGCGACGCGGTCGGTCGTGCTGAAGCGCGTCGGCAAGGGTCGCGCGGTTTTTGATGCCGGGGGTCGTGGACGCGTGCTGACGGTGATGGGCGAGAAGGCGAACGTCACGCTACAAGGCCTGACGCTCACCAACGGCTCCAGTGAAGAAGGCGGCGCGGCGGCGGTGATCGGCGGCGGCACGCTCCGCATCGTGGGCGGCTGGATCACGGCCAACCAAGGCACACGCAAGGGCGGCGCGGTGTGGGTCAAGGCCGGCAAGCTGGAGCTGGTGCAGACCCGGGTCAGCGGCAATCGCGGCGGCGCTGGGGGCGCTGTCTACGTGAGTGATGGCGGCACAGCCAAGATCGCCTCCAGCCTCATCAGCGACAACAAGAACGCGACGGGCAACGACGGCCCGCTGCACATCCGCGCCGGCGCGACGTTGCTGCTGCTGTCGAGCACGCTGGCCTACAACAGCGGCCAGGGCGTGTACGTCGAGGCCGCCAAGGGCACGCAAACCCCGGCGGCGGTGCGTATCGAGTCGAGCGTCATCATGGGCACGCCCGACGCCGTGCGGATCAGCCGCAAAGAGGCCGCAAACGTGGCCGTATTTCGCTCTGTGCTGTATGGCGGCGTCGGTTTTATACCGCTCGATCTCGACAGCAGCCGCCTGCTGCCGGTCTTCAACCTGACGGACACGGAGCGCTACCGGCCCACATTCGGCTCACCCGCCATCGGCATCGGCAGCTGCACCGATCGCGACACGACGCGCGACGTGGCCGGCAACAAGCGCGGCCGGCGCTGTACAGCCGGCGCGCTCGAGAGCACCAGGGTCGAGATCAAGAAGACCATGAAGGCCCGCAAGAAGGTGCAGAAGAGCGAGCCGGAGGCGCAACCGTGGTCCTATCCGGAGGGCTAGGCGGCGTGAGGGCGGTCAACTCGCGGCCAGATCAACCCAGGCGCGCGGCGAGCAGCGTCTTCACCAGCGCCGCGTCGACATCGGCCTTGTGGTCCTTCATCACCAACCCCATGCCGCGGCCCATCATCTTCGCCCCGCTCAGGTTGTGGGTCGCGATGACGGCATCGACGATCGCGGCGGTCTCCGCTTCGCCCAGCAGCTGCGGCATCCACGGCTCCAAGGCCGTGATCTCAGCGCTCAGGTCGACGATGTTGACGTCATCTTCGGGCGTGTCATTGGCGCGAAACTCGGCCAAAGCGGAACCGAGGCTCTTCACATAGCTCGCGATCACGGCGCGGACGGCGGCGTCATCGAGCTCCGCGGCGTTCTTCGCGGTGCGCGCTTCGCTGATCTTGCTGCGCGCCATGCGGATGGCCGAGACAGTGACCTTGTCGCGGGCCTTCATGGCGATCTTCAGCTGATCCATCAGCTCTTTTTCAACGGCGGTGCTCATTGGGGACTCCAGCGGCGTCGAGACGCCAGTTTTGGGGTGGAGAAGCGGACGCGGGCTACTTGGTCGCGGCCTCGGCGGCCTTTTGCTCCTTCTTCGCGTTCGACTTCGCCTTGCGAACCTTGCTCTTCAGGTCCTTCAGCGGCGACAGCGCCTGCGTCAGCGTGCGCTCGGCGGCGTTCAGCCGGCCGATCGCCTCGCCAGCGTTGGTCGGATTCTCAGTCTTGAGCATGTAGCGTGTCCGCCGCACGGCGCCCTCAGCGCTCTCCATGGCGGGCCGCACGACGCCCATCGGCAGCCGGCTCAGATCGCTGTCGCGACGCAGCGTGTCGTACTCGCGCATCTTGCGTTCGACGGCCTGGAACCGAAACAGGATCGTGTTGACCTTGTCGTTGGCGGCCGCCATCGCCTTCGCCTTCGCGTCACCACTCAGGGCCGCCGCGGCCTTCATGCCGGCCTTGCCCTCCGCGAGTCGATCCTGCAGCGCGGCCTTAAAGCCCGGATACTTCGCCTGATACTCCTGCACGCTGAGCTGGTTGCTATCCCAGCGCTTGGTTTCACCCTCCACCGACTTACCGCAGCCAAACAGCGTGCTGAGCGTGAGGGTGAGGCAGAGCAGCAAGGCGAAGCGGCGAGTCATGGTGGGCTCCTTGTTGGGCGTCGGCGACGCGCGCGTGGGTTGTGCACCCAGCTTTGCGCCCTGTGTTCGGGGGCTGTCAAGCAACGAGGCGCTCGGCAGCCGAGAATTGGCCAGCGATCAGGTGCGCTCCGCCCAGTCAGCCAGCGTGCGGACCTCGTGGGTGCGCGCCAAGGATTCGACCGCTCGCACAAAGAGCGGCCACTTGCGCGAGAGGGGCACCCGCTGGTCTGGCTGCGTCCGCAGGCGCGCCGGGATGCGGTCTCCCTCGTGATCGGTCAGGTCGATGGCGTGGCTCTCGAAGTTGACCCACCGGCTCTGCGCCAGGAAGGGCCGCGACAGCTGCCAGCCGATCTCACCCAGGGCGATGAGCGACGTCCCGATGAACGGCATCCGCACCCCCGGCAGCACACCGATCGGCAGCTCGAGCACGCGGCGACCGGACGGCGTCTCTTCCACGTACGGCCTGCGCGCACCCAACCAGACGGTGGGCGACTCAGGGATTGAGCCGCTGGGCCGACCCATCACGCGATACAAGCCGATGATCCCGGCCTTCGCGGCCTGGTACGGTGGGCACGGAAAGCGCGAGCTGTCGTAGACGTGTCCGGTCTTGGCGATGCCGTCGAGCAAGGCTGGCGAGAGCACGTAGCCGGGCGCGCGGAAGCCGATGATGGCTTGACCGGTGGCGTCCTGAAGGCGTTTGCGGGCGTCGCCGACCTCGGTGGCGATCTCGATGTCCGACAGGCGGCTGAGGTTGTAGGGGTGGGTCAACGAGTGGTTGCCGATCTCATGCCCCGCGCGCACACATTCGGCGAGCACGGCGCGCACGTCCGGGTGGGCGAGGTCCTGCGCGACGACAAAAAACGTGCCCTTCACGGCGCAGCGGTCGAACAGATCGAGGAAGCGGACGACACCACGCGTCCAAGCCGTCGGATCCGCGGTGGCCGGGTCAAAGCCGTCCGCGTTGCCGCTGCCGCCGCTGTGGCCGTGGATACGGTCGTAGAGATACAGGCCATCCACATCGACGTTGACGGCGGCGTGACGCATGGCGCTCATCGGCTGCGAATACGCACCACCCACACCAACCGCGCCAGATTCTTGAGCACGTTGGGCACTCGGCGGAAGAGGTGGATGCTCGGCGGGCGCTTCTCGTGAATCACGATCGGGATCTCAACGACCCGCAGGTGGTAGCGCTCGGCCCGAATCACCAGCTCGCTGGCGAACAGATCCTTGTCGACCACGCAGCGATTGACGGTGTCGAGCACACGCTCACGATGGAACGCTTTGAGGCCGTGAGTATCGGTGCCTTTGAAGCCGAGCAACACGCGCAGCATGCCGTTGATCACGAGCGTGGCGGTGCGGCGCAGGGGCGGTCGCTCGTCGTTGGCGTCGGGGTGGGCCTTCGATCCGACCACGAAGTCGGCCCCGTCAGCGTCGAGAATCTCAAGCGCGCGGCGATGGAAATCGATGTCGCAGAGATCGATCTCCTCACACAGCACGAACTTGCCGCGGGCCGCTTTGATACCGCGTCGCAGGGCTTTGCCGTAGTTGGGCTCGTCGCTGTGCAGCGCGCGCACCTCAGCATAGGCCCGGCTCAGCTTCTCCGCGATGGCGCGCGTGTCGTCTTTGCTGCCGTTCTCGCTGATGAGGATCTCGAAGGAGCGCCCCAGGTCCACCATACCGGCGTGCAGCTCTTCGATGGCGCCCCACAGGATCGCCTCTTCATTATAACAGGGGATTACGACGCTGAGGTCAGGGGTCGTCTCGGGCTTGCTCGTCACGGGTTCGACCTCCGGAAAGTCGCGCTAAAACGGCTCGTCCACTTCTTCAGGCCGCGTGCGCGCGCCACCTTTGCCAATTCGCGGAGTCGCGTCAATCAGGGGCTCACCAACTTGCGACACGCGACGGGTCGCGAGACCACGGGCGCACCTGACCCGCAACCCCGCTGACCCTAGAACAGGTGACCCAGGCGATCGCGCTTTGTGGCGAGATAGCGCGCGCTGTGCTGCGTCTCGGGCTGCACGAGGCCGACACGCTCGACGACCTCGATGCCGAGGTTTTCCATCGCGGTGACCTTCTCAGGGTTGTTGGTCAACAGCCGCACGCGGGTCACACCGGAGCTGTGCAGCACTTGCGCGGCGGCGGCATAGTCGCGCTGATCGACCGCAAAGCCGAGGTGCAAGTTGGCGTCCACTGTGTCGAGACCCTGATCCTGCAGCGCGTAGGCCTTGATCTTGCCGACGAGCCCGATGCCCCGACCCTCCTGGCTGAGATAGATCAGGGCGCCGGACGGCGCGCCTTCGATCCGGCGCAGCGCCTCGTGCAGCTGTTCGCCGCAGTCGCAGCGGTGCGAATGGAGGATGTCGCCCGTCAGGCACTGGCTGTGGACACGGACGAGCGGCACGTCGTCGCCGTCGAGCGCGCCTCGCACCAGGGCGACGTGCGCCGCGCCATCGAGCACCGTCTGCCAAATCTGGACACGAAAGGTGCCGTCCTCCCCTGCGAGTTCACCCTCACGCACGATCTGGACGAGCTGCTCGTCGACCGAGCGCACCAACATCACGTCGCTGACGTAGATGAGTGGCCAGCCGCGGGCAGCAGCGAAGGCGGGGGCCTCTTCGGCGCGGAGCTCATCGACACCGTTGACGACGTGCGACAACGCCGCGCCGCCTTGGCGACCCGCGATGGCCATGAGGTCGTGCGCCGCTTCGGGGCCGTACGGACGCCGCAGGCAGCCGAGGCGACCGATGCGAATGGGCATGATGTGACCAGGCCGCAGCAGGTCCGTCGATGTTGTGGCGGCATCACACAGGGCGGCCACCGTGATGGCGCGGTCATTGGCGCTGATACCGGTTGAACAGCCCTCGGCGGCTTCGACGCTGACGGCGTAGTGCGGGGTGGACGGTGCAGCGCGCCGGCGCGGGACCTCGGGCAACACCAAGGCGTCGGCGCGGGTCTCGCCAACCGTGGCGGCGATGATGCCACCGGCGGCGCTGACGAGGTCGTTCATCCGGCCGGGCGTCATCCCGTGGCCGGCCATGACCGCCCAGACGGCGTCAGCCTCGCCGCGATCCTCAACCACGCAGGCCAAGCCGCCAGCCTTGATGGCGTCGACTGCCGCCTCGATCCGTAGGCGGACCGCTTCGATTCGTTGGTGCGAGGGCGATGCGTTCAAGGGTGACCTCCCATGGCACCGAAAAGCGGCGCGGGGCCGGATGGTCTGGATTGACGGCGCTCCAGTCAACATCAGGACCAGAATATTGACACTCACGGCACGCCTCAGCGACGGTACGCGCCGCTGGGATCGGTCCGGCGCACGGAGGCGCTACCATGACTCACGACCCATCCATCGTCGGACTCGGCCTCGCGGCGCTGCTGCTCGCGGCGCTGAACCTGCCCGGCTGCAACAGCTGCAACGGACCAAAGATTCCGGCGAAATCGCCGTCCAGTCAGGCCACGGCCAGCGCCGCGCCGACGACGACGACGACAACCAAGGCGGCCGCGCCCCAGCCGACGCCGAGCGATGGCATCGCCCCAAAGGGGGTCGCCACCGGGCAGGCAAAGGCGGTCGTCGACGCCAAAGATCCGGGGCTCTACCGCGGCCCGACCTCTACCAACACAGCCGGCTACACCATCACGACCGGATTCGCGGACGAAAAGGGCGCGTCCGTGTCGCAGCCCTCGGCGCTGGAGACCACAACGAGCTATGTGACGGTGCTCGCTCCGGGTGACATCCCGGTCGGCGCGTTCGACGCCTTCGCCGGAGCCGAGCTGCACGGGTTCCTCCTGGCGCGCGACCTGCGTCATGCCCACTACGCTCACACGACCGGCGCCGTAGCCGAGGGCGCCGACGCCCGCAAGGTCAACTTCGCGCCGCGCGAGGGCGGTGATCACGCGCTGATCGTGGTCTTCAAGCCTGTCGGCAAGCCTGTTCAGACCGTGTCGACGCCCGTCGTGTTCAAGGGCGCGCTCCCCAAGATCGCTGGGCGAGGCGTGGCCGGGCTGACGGCGCAGAGCCGCATCAAGGGCGGCGACGTGCGCCTCACCCTGTCGCCGGCGCAGCCACAGGTCGGGCAAGTTGTGACGCTCAGCGCGCAGCGGCTCGACAACACCGGCGCGGTGAAGGGGACGGAGCGGTTGAAGTTTGTCGCGGTGTTCAATGACGCGATGGGCGCCGGCGACGTCGTGCCGTTCTCGGCGGCAGGGACGGGCCAGTGGACACCCAACGCGGCTGGCGCGTGGCTGGCGGTCGCGCCACCAAACGAGGGCACATCGCCGCTGACGTTCAAAATCGTAGTGACTGACCCGGCCGCTCCACCGCCGAGCGCACCGCCCGCACCGCCCGCACCGCCTGCGAAGGCCGCACCGGCCGCGAAGCCGACACCGGCCGCGAAGCCCACGCCAAAGCCGACCGCAGCCACCAAGCCGTGACCCACCCACCCGATACCCGTCGGGCCAGAGGAGCGTTCCCATGACGCAGACAAATCTGCTCGATGAGCTCATGTGGCGCGGTCTCGTGCATCAGACGAGCGACGACGCCCTCGCCCGTGCCGCGTTCGCCGGCCAAACGTCGGCTTACATCGGTTTTGATCCCACCGGCACCAGCCTCCACGTCGGCTCGCTGCTCCAGATCCTGACCCTGGTCCGCCTGCAACGCGCCGGCCACCGCGCGATCGCGCTGGTGGGCGGTGGAACCGGGCTTATTGGCGACCCGAGTGGAAAATCTGCGGAGCGCACGCTGCTGACGGCGGACATCGTGCGCAGCAACGGCGACGCGATCCGGGATCAACTCGCCCGGTTCCTCGATTTCGAGGGCAGCAACCCGGCCCAGCTGGTCAACAACGTCGACTGGCTCAACGGCGTCGGCCTGCTGGCGTTCCTACGCGATGTGGGCAAGCACTTCAGCGTCAACGCCATGGTCCAGCGCGATTCGGTGCGGACGCGCCTCGAAGGCCGCAACCAAGGCATCTCCTACACCGAGTTCAGCTACATGCTGCTGCAGGCGTACGACTTTCTCGCCCTGTATCGCGACCACGGCTGCCAAGCGCAGATGGGCGGCTCCGATCAGTGGGGCAACATGGTCAGCGGCACCGATCTGATCCGGCGCGCCGGTCTCAGTGACGTAGGACAGCCCTTCGCCGTGACCTCGCCGCTGATCACCACACGCGCGGGCACCAAGTTCGGCAAGACCGAGAAAGGCGCCGTCTGGCTCGACCCCGAGCGCACGTCGCCCTACGCGTTCTACCAGTTCTGGTTGCAGACCGAGGACACCGACGTGGGCCCGTATCTGCGGTACTTCACGTTCATGGCGCGGGACGAGATCGAGGCGTTGGAGGCCGCGCACACCGAGGCGCCGCATCAGCGCAGCGGGCAGCGGGCGTTGGCGGAAGCAGTGACCCGCTTTGTGCACGGTGACGCTGCGCTGGCGCAGGCCCAGCGCGCCACCGCGGTGCTCTTCACCGGTGACGTTGAGGGCGTGCCCGCCGCGACGCTGGAGCAGATTTTTGCGGATGTGCCGAGCGCGTCTGTGACCCGGGCCGACCTAGACGCCGCGGACTGGGCCGTGCGCACGTTCCTCGTCGGAGACGCGTTGCCTTTCGCCAGCAGCGGCGAGGCGAAGAAGGCGCTGAAGGCGGGCAGTGTGCGCATCAACGGCGTGCGGCTGCAGGCCGATCCCAACGCGCGGTTCGACACGCTCATCGAGGATCACCTCGCGGTGGTGCGGGTCGGCAAGAAGCGCTACCACCTCGTGCGGATCGTCAACTGAGCGATAACCCCGAATTGTCAGCCGTTCAGCGCGCGATCGACCCACCCAGACCACGGTCGGCTAGTCACGCGAGGACGGGCTCCGGCGCAGCGCTGGTTGCGCTGCGATAGAGCGCGTCCGTCGCCTCAGCGGTCCACAACGCAGCAGCGGCGCTGTGAGCGGCGGGGCCTGCGCCCGTTGTCACGAAGGTGAGAAAATCCGTCGTGTCGCGCCGCCAGCTCGTCATCGGGCCGAGGTCGTCAACCGCCAGCTCACGCCACGGGCTGCCGAGGTTGCGATGCCGCAGGCCGACTGGGCCGTCGATCTTCAGCTCGCCCCGATCCCCCTGAATGTGGACCACGAAGCGATATCCGTCGGTGAATCGCCAGCTCACGTGCAGGCGCAGCGTGCGACCAGACACGCTCTTGAGGGTCGCGACCACGTCAGCGTCGACGTCACCGTCTTCAACGGACTCGCTGTGTTCGGTGTGGGCGACCGAGGCGGCATCGTCGGCCAACGCCCACAGCTCGTGGCCGATCAGCAGCGCGTGGGCGCCGTTGTCGCGCAGGCAGCCGCCACCTGAGAGCGCGGCGCTGCGGTGCCACGGGGTCAGGCTAGCGCCGCGATCGTGACCGACCTGCGTCGCCACATCGCCGATCGTCCCGATCTGTCCGGAACGAACCAGCGCGAGCGCCGCCGAGACGGAGGGCAGATGCAGGTGGTTGCGGGACATGGCGAGGCGGCGTTCGGCCCCCGCCGCAAGCGCAGCGAGCTCACGCACCACCGCTGCGTTCACACCCAGCGGCTTCTCACACAACACGTGGGCGCCGGCGGCCAGGGCGGCGGCGACTTGGTGCTGGTGCAGCGCGTGTGGCGTCGAGACGATCACGACGTTCGGCTGCGTCTGGCGCAGACCTTCGGCCAGATCGGCGCCAACCCACGGCGCGCCGAGGCGCTGCGCTGCGGCGCGCGCATCGGGAGCGGTGTCGACGGCGCCAGAGACGACAACGCCTGGTAGATCACCGAGGATCTGGAGGCGCCTGCGGCCCACGCTGCCGACCCCAACCTGCAACACGCGCAGCGCGCTCATGCCGCCACCGCGTGAGCCAACGCGCCAAGCGTCGCGACGACACGGTCGATCTGAGCGTCGGTGAGGCCAGTCCCCGACGGCAACACCAGACCATGCGGCGCGAGGCGCTCGGAGACGGGCAGCCCCGCCCGCGCCGTGGCACCGGCAGGACCCGGGTTAGCCGCCGTCGCGAGACCTCGCAACGGCGCGTGCAGGTGCAGCGGGTGATACAGCCGCCGCGTAGCGATGCCGGCCTCCCACAGCGCGTCCGCCAGATTTGCCGCGTCGCGCCCATACGTCGCGCCGTCGACCATGACGACGTGACCCCACCAGGCATGGCGTGTCGTCCACGGCGCCGGCGTGAGCAGCCGCAGCCCGGCCACCTCGCTGAGACCACGCGCGTATCGCTCCGCGACGACCTGCCGACGCGCCAAGCGCTCGTCCAGCTGCGGCACCTGCGCGAGTCCCAGGGCCGCGGACAAGGCCGGCAGGCGGAAGTTGAAGCCGCACGCGTCGTGCTCATAGGGCGCGCCACCGCGACTCATGGCGTGGCTGCGCAGGCTGCGAGCGCGCTCGGCGAGGTCGGCGTCGTTGGTGACCACCATGCCGCCCTCTCCGGTGGCGAGCAGCTTGTTGGCGTAAAACGAGAAGCACGCAGCCCGGCCGATGGTGCCGATCGCGCGCTGACGGCAGGCGCCGCCGAGGGATTGCGCCGCGTCTTCAAGCAGGATCACGCCACTGGCCTCACAGAGCGCCTCCAGCGCGTCGAGATCGGCGCTCTGGCCATACGCGTGCACCGCCATCACGACGCGCGTGCGGGGGGTCATCGCGGCGGTCACGGCGTCGATGTCGAGCTGCAACCGCGCGGGTTCGCAATCGACGAACACCGGCGTCGCCCCGGCGTGCACGATCATGTCGGCGCACGGCGCGAACGTCATCGTGGGTAGGATCACCTCATCACCCGGCCCCACCTCAACGGCAGCCAGCGCGAGCCGCAGCGCGGTTGTGCCGCTGCTCACGGCGATCGCGTGGTCCACCCCCAACCAGCTCGCAAAAGCGGCCTCAAAGTCACGCACGGTGGGCGCGTTGCCGGAGATCTCCTCGCGTTCGAGGCAGCGCATGACCGCGGACACGGCGACCGCGTCGAGGACAGGGGCATGAACCGGGATGCTCACAGACATTGACGCTCCTCAAGCGAAATCTGACGAATGCGCGGATCGCGTGCGGGCGCGCGTCGGGCAGTGGTTTACAGGGATCGCGCCCGTCTTCCCACCGCGGCCAGAAGTATGACCCGCTCGAAGGCGTCCTGTCGCGGTCGACGCGTTCACGGCTCGGGGGCCAGGGCCGCCGCCCCGGCCTTGCTGACCGTGATCCGCACCAGCCGCCACGCCTCGTTTCCGGCCCGCGACCGCCACGACGTCACCACGTCGATCCGATCACCCCGCTCGTGCACCGCCCGAAGCAACGCGGCGGCGATCGCCGGCCCGTCACGTAGCGGGCTGATGGCGATGCGCGCCGGATCCATGGCCACCAACACGTGGTGCGCACCCGCAGGCCACACCGCCAAGATGCGCCGCCAGGCCTGCTGGTGATCGCGCGCTGGCGACGGGTCGGCGCCGCCGAACTCCCGGAGCGCAGCCGAGACGTTGTGACTGCGCAGCCGACCGGCGCTCAGCGTCTCGAAGAGGCCGGCCTCGGTGTACGTCGTCGTCCAAAACACGTTGATTTTTCGGGCCACAAGATCAGTCGCGACCCTGCGCTGCAGGCTGAGGTCGAACAGCGGATACCGCGTCTGAGCGGTCGCCGCCCGCAGCCTCGTGGCCTGCTGCAGCTGCCCAGCGAGCGTCCCGAACAGGGCCAGACCCAACGCGATCGCGGTAAATCGACGCACCCGAGGGCCAGAGCCGGCGGCGGCGCGCCACAGGAGCCAGCCGGCTACGGCCGCGGCGATCGGTACCCACGTCGCCACCAGCAGAAACAGAGACATGCCTTGATAGTAGAGCCCAAGATACAACACCGCGGTGACCAACACGCCGGCACCCAGCAGGCGCGCGGGTCGCGAAGCGCGTGGCACCCACACCGCCGCGACGACGACACAGCACGCCGCCAGCAGAAGCCAGCCAGCGACCGGCTGGGCGGGGGTGACGCTGGCGCCGCCGCGGAGGTTGGCGCCTAGATAGTCCCCGAGCCCGCCAAAAGCGTCGGTGAAGTGGCGCGCAAAGAACCCGATGCGTGCGTCCGAGAACGCGCTGCGTGGTGATGGCAACCGCTGCAGACGATCGAGGAGCGGCCCCTGCCCCGGCGCGACGGCCATCCAGGCGGCGTGCGTGGAGAGCGGCAGCGCAAATGCGGCCACCATGGGGACCCAGATTCGTGGCCGAAAGGGCGGCAGGCGCCGAAATCCCGCGGCGGCTAGGCAGGCGGCGATCAGGAGCCAACCCGAGGTCGCTTTCGCGGCGACACCCACGCCGAAGAGCAGGCCGGTGAGCCACCACCAAGCGTCGCTGGCGATGACGCGGCTGGTGATGGGGAGCACGCCGCCACCCCGCAGCGCCGTCGCGCGGGTGGCAGCGAGGACGGCGAGCAGCGGCGCGAGGCCTGCGAGCTGTTCATCTGATCGTGCCCAATGGTGGAGGAAGGCCAGCTGGGGCGAGGACGCGGCGATAAGCGCGGCGACCCACGCTGCGCGCCGGCCCGCGATGTGTTGGGTCAGTCGAAAGACGGCGGCGAGCGAGATCAGGCCGAGGATGATCGACAGCGAGCGCGCAAACAAGAGGCCGACCCCCGCGCGGAGCGAGCCGCCGGAGCCGCCGAAGAGCTCCCCGCCAATCGCGGCGACGAGTCGCCACGGCAGGGCCGGCAGCGCGCCGATGTGACCGTCGATCAGCAGCGGCAGGTGGCCGCCGCTCGGCGTCACCCACGCCCACACCGGCAGCTCCGTGGAGGCGCGAAAACCCGTGGGTGGCGGGGTGAACAGCGGCATCTCGCCGCTGTTGGGCACAAGTCGACTGATCGGCCGCGGCACGATCGCCGCGACCTCTTCCAAGTGAGCCCCGAACGACAGGCTGAGCGGCAGCGTTTGGGCGATGAACAGCGTCGCGAGCAGCGCACCAGCGAGACGCGTCCGAACCCTCGAACCGGGCGCCAATGCCGCTGGGTCTACGTTCGACATCTGCCGTCCTGCGCGAACACCGCGGTGATCGCGGCCACATCAGGCGGTCGCGCCGCACCAGCTTCGCATGCGTCCTGGCTTTGTAAATGCTTCGCCCCAGCTTTGAACATGTATTGACGCAGTGCGCCAAAGTATGCAAAGCCCGCGGGCGCTGCGTCATGACGCACGCGCTGAAGATCCGCCGGGCTGAGGAGACAACATGGGCGCAGAGACGCAGGGAAAGACACGTCTGATCAAGCGATACGCCAATCGCAAGATGTATGACACCGAGCGATCCTGCTACATCACGCTCGAAGAGGTGTCCGCGATGGTCCGCGACGGCGAAGACGTGCGCGTCGTCGACAACAAGACGAAAGAGGACCTCACTGAGGTGACGCTCACGCAAGCGCTGCTGGACAACAAACGCAAAAAGCGCGGCGGCGTGACGCTGGTCGAGCTGCGAAAGATGATCGCGTCCGGGAGTGACTCCCTGCTTCGCAGCATCACAGAGCCGGTCAGCCGGGTGCAGCGTGACGCCGAGCGCACGGTCGGCAAGTGGCGCTCAGAGGCTGAGCGCACGGTCGATCGGGTGCTGCATCGCGGTGAAGAGGGCGACGAGACGGTCGACGTGCCGCCGGCCCCGCCGGAGCCGGTCACCGACGCAGAGGAGAGCAGTGACGCGCGCGTGCGGCATCTGTTTGCGAACCTAGCGGCCCGGCTGCAAGCTGACGCCGCGGTGAGAGCTGAGCGGCGAGATGACCGGATCGCGGACCTCGAGGCGCGCATCCGCCACATCGAAGACCTCCTGCTGCAGGTGAGCGGTGACGAAGGGGCGACAAAATCCGCGCCAAAACGCCGAAGCCCCGGCTCGAAAGCGACGGCGCCAGCCGCATCAACGACCTCAGCCGCATCACCGGCCTCAACCGCATCACCTGCGACGACCACAGCCGCAAAACCGGAGACGACCGATGCGAAGGGCCGCGCTTGAGCTCCGAGCCTAAGCTGATGAACAATGCCGCGCTCGGCGACGTTGACGCTCCCGTGACCATAAGGAGGACACCCATGAACCGCTTCAACCTCAAGACAATCGCCCCGCTGGCCGCGCTCCTCGTTTGCGCTATCTTCCTGACCGCCGCGCCCACGATCGCGCATGCGGACACGGATGACGAGGAGGTCCCCGGCGAGATCATTATACAAACACCGTTTGAGTTCGTGAAGTTCTCGGTCAACGGCAAGACGGGGTGGGAGAACCACGAGTACACCCATGGTCGCAAGACGTTGGTGATCCTGGGATTGTCACGGGCCGACGACAGCACGATCGTGCTGACCCCGCGGGCCGACGGCTACGAGCCGGTGACGTTGGTGGTCAAGCCGTCTGACTTCAAGCGTCAGCGCGTGAAGAAAAATGGCCGCCGCGTCGCGGTTTATCGCTTCACCAAGAAGGTGCGGTTTGGCAAAGTAAGCGCGGCCTCACCTGCCCCGAAGGCCAAGCCGAAGGCGAA
>CALENB010000008.1 GCA_937910235.1 uncultured Myxococcales bacterium
TGCTGTGGTGGACTCGTTCGCGGTGCGCGTGTCTGTTGATCCACTTTTAGTTTCGACTCGAAGATTACGCCGCGCCTTTTCAGCGGGCCGCGCGCCTGGGCATCGGCCGTACGGTTCACGCGGGCGAGGGGCGGCCGCCCGCGGAGATCCGCACCGCTATCGAGCAGCTCGCCGCGCAGCGCATCGGCCACGGCACCACGCTGCTCGACGATCCGACGGTGTTGGCGCTGGTGCGTGAGCGCGACGTGGTCATCGAGGCCTGCCCGACCTCCAACTGGCACACCGGCGTCATCCCCGCGGTCGCCGCCCACCCGCTGCCACAGTGGCTGCGTCTCGGCGTGCGTTGTACGGTCAACACGGACAACACGCTGCTGTCGGCAGTCACCGCGCCGCAGGAGCTGGCGCGAGTCGCGCGCATCCCGGGCATCACGGCAGGAGACCTCGCGACGCTGGTGGCCGAGGCGCACGCCGCCGCGTTCCGACGCTAGGATCACACCATGGGCACCTCCGCCACATCGCCGCCGCCAACCGCGGGGCGCTCGGGTCGACGCCAAGCCTCCAGCGTCCTCTGGTTGACCGGCTTCGGGCGCTTCCCAGGCGTGCCTGACAACCCCACCGCTCACATCGCCAGGGCGCTCGCAGGCCGGAGATTCGGCCGTTTTGAGGTGACGTCGGACGTACTGCCGGTGCACTTCGACGCCGCGGAGCAGCGTCTCGCCGAGGGCTACGAACGCTGGCGGCCCAGGCTGGCTGTGCACCTGGGTGTCGCCAGCCGCCGCAATCTCGTCAGCTTCGAGCGGCGTGCGCACAACCAGGTGGTCCTCGGCTGCCCCGACGCGAGCGGCTTCGTCGCCACCGACCCTCGCATTGACCCGGCCTTCGCCGTCGGGGCCGCTCGGTCCACGGGCGTGCTGCTCCCGCCGCTGGTGGCCGCGCTCGCCCGCGCCGGCTTTGGCGCCCGCATCTCGAACGACGCCGGCGCCTACCTCTGCAACCTGAGCTACTGGCACGGGCTGCAGCGGGCGGCGGCCGCGTCCTGGGCGATGGACACGCTCTTTGTGCACGTGCCCCCTGTCGGAGCCACCGATCCGCGTTCGGGTGTGATCTGGCAGCTCGACCGCTTAGTGGCCGCGGTCGACAGCGCGCTGCTTGCGCTGACAGCCGATCCATCGCTCACCTGACTTGTCCGGATACACACGCACGCGTCTCGCAGCCCGGCGAGGCCGTGTTTCGGCCGCCAGCGAACCTTGTCGAAGGGCATCCGGGGCCATCAGTGTGCTTGAGGTTGGTCGTCACGCGCATCGGGGCCCGCCGGCGGCGACCGCACCTCGATGGTGTTGTACGGCATGTGCACGTTGGCGCTCCGCAGCGCCTCGAAGGCGGCTTCGCGAAGGCTATCCCGGCGCACGACGTGGGTGCGCTCGTCACCAATCCAGGCGCGCAGCACGATGGCGACGTTGTAGTCATTGATCGCCGTCACAGCGACCGTTGGGGCTGGCGCGGCCATGAACTCAGGCTGACCTTCCGCGAGGGCGAGCAGCAGACGACGGACGCGGCCGAGGTCCTCTTCGACGCCGACGGTCAAGGCGATGTCGAGGCGCAACCCCGGGAAATTGGTGTAGGAGGTCACAGAGGTGTTCACCGCGACGCTGTTGGGGATCGCGATCATCTTGCCGTCAACGGTGACGAGGCGGGTGCTCCGCATGGTGATGTTGGCCACCCGACCGTAGCGGCCGTCGATCTCGACGAGGTCGCCGATGACAAAGGGGCGGTCCCAGAAGATGAACAGCCCGCTGATGACGTTCGACAGCGCGTCGCGTGCCGCAAAACCAATCGTCAAGCCGACCACGCCGAGGCTCGCGAGGAGCGAACCGGTGTCGACGCCAAGCTCGCCGAGCGCCGTCACTAAGACGATGGTGCCAACGGCGTAGCGCTCTACTGTGTCCGCAAAAGCGACCGCGGTGGCGTCGGTGCCGGCGCGCCGCAGCAGCGACTTCATGGCCGTCCGCAGCGCTCGGTGCACCAGCCAGCCGCCGATCAGGACGGCGACCGCGACCGCTAGGCTCGGCAGCCAAGCGATCAACCGATTCGCCAGGAGCGCTGGCTCCAGTCCGTGTTGTAGTCGGGTAATTGTCTCGTCCATAGGGAGCCTCGCGACGGGTGCAGGGCGCAATCAGGGTCCGGTGACGTCCGCACCCAACATCAAAATCACCGCGCGAACCCGGGAAATCAGCCCGCCAGCGCTTGGAATCCGCGCGCCGCCGGCACCGCTGCCATCCGCGCCGTCCGCCAAGCCCGGCAAGATCCCCGCCAGCTGCACCCACGTCGCAGACCGCAGCGCGCCACCGTTTGACCGCCACAACGCCCGACTGCGGGCCAACACCACGCCGCTCGCGCCAGGCATCCACGCTACCGCGCGCGCCCGCAGCACATCCCACAGCAGCAGCCCGGTCGGCGTCTGCACAGCCACATGCCGGCCGTCGTCCGCCAGCGTCACGTGACCATCCAACAAGGGCAGGGCGGCGACGTCTTCGACAAAACCGCCGCCGGGCGCGCGCTGCACCAACAGACCGCGCTCCACGCTCAGCCAGCTGCGTCCACCCCGCACCGGTCGCGCTTGTTGCGTGAGGGCGATGGTGGTCGCGACGACGCGTTTGTCGCGCCACTCAAACCGCCAAACGACCCCGTCCTTCGCCGCCGCTGCTTGTTTTTCGTCGATCGATTGCCACGCCACCACGGCGTCATGCCCGGGCACCACAATCGCAGCGTTCAGCTCGGATTCACCCACCCTGCCGGCACCAGCGACCTCGCCAGCGTTCGCGCTGTCGTCATCGTCAAAGCGGCCGACCAGCTCGCCGGTGGCCACGTCGAGGCGGCCGACATGCACTGCCTCGCCGCCGCCGCCGCAGCTCACCGACCAGCTGCTCGTCGCCACGACCCACAGATGTTCACCGTCGTCCGTGAACACCGCGCGCACGCCGTAGACCGTCACGTCGTCGCCTTCCGTCTTGCCCGACCAGCACGTCGTCCGCTCCGGTCCTTCCACGCCCAGCGGCACGAATCGCACGCAGAGCTGCCACGCCGTGTCGCTTCCCTTGTTTGCAGGGGTGGTCACCACCACGCCATGGCGCGCGTCTGGCGCGACCATCACCGCCCTGGGCGCCTCTTTCACACCAGCGGGGTAGTGGCCCTGGTCTAGCCCGACCCAGCTCTGCACGCGGTGGAACGTCCGTGTCGCCTCTTCCCAGCCGACCGTGGCAAATCCGCTCACGGCCAAGAACACTCGGCTGTTGGCTGGGACTTTCAAGAACGGCGAAGCGCGGCCGTTCAGCAGCTGCACCACCCGCAGGCGGCCGGCCTTGTCGCGTAGAGACGCCGCGTCGCCATCGGGGCTCAGCGCGACCAGCCGCTCGTCAGCGCTCGCCACCACACGACCCGCCGCGAGCGTCAGCCCCGGACGCGACGGCCCTGGGTTGCGGTTGACCTTGGTCCATTTCAGCTGCTGCGGTTCACCGGGCAGGACCCGCATCGGCTCGCCCATGGCCCCCACCGGTGGCGCGCCTTTGAGTTTTGCCCCTGGTGGTGCCAGCGGGTTGTTGGCGGAGCTGCTCAGGGGCAACGCCGCAACGATCAGCCAACAGGCCAGAGAAACGGCCTCGCGGCGCCGGTTCGGCCTCATCCCGCCACCCCGCGACGGTCTCTGTCGGCCGGTCGCCAGCTCGACGGATTATCCTTCGGCCACGTCGGCCGCGCATACTCGTGGTCGCGCCACATGTCGAAGTCGGTGGTCCCCGTCGTCGTCACATAGACGCTGCTGCGCGCGTAGGGCAGGAAGTAGAGGTGGAAGGGGAAGAAGCTCTTCACCACACACACATCCGCGTCCCAGATCCGCAGCCCCCGATCCCGATAAAACTCCGGTTTCATCGCGATATTGGCGCCCTCGGTCACCACCATCTTGACGTGGCCTAGGTCCAGCGTCGCGACCTGGCCGAAGCTCTCGGTCTCCTCGAACCCGACCAGCGTCCCGCTCACGGGCACCGGCGTGCTGCGGGCTGGATCGAGCTTGCCGCCGATCTCCAGGGTGACAGCGCTGCCGACCGCTTGGGTCGCCAACTGGGCCAGCGCCTCGGGGTCACGCATCGGAAAAAACCACGTCATGTCCTGACCATCTGCCAAAATCGCGCGCAGCAGGTGGGTCGAATCGCCCGGTGCGCCGGCCCCCACCACGTCGGAGGCGTCGCACATCGTGATGGTGCCCAGCTTGCGCCGCAGCCGCATCTTGCGGACCTTTTCGATGGCCTCAGCCGCGTTCGGGAAGGTCGGCGGCTGCGAATGGCGTACGTCCCAGCAGCGATCCGCGAGGTCTTCGGCGACCTCCGCGGCGAGCGCTGGATCGTCATCAGTGATGACGTACGTCGCCCAGCCAATCTCCCGTTGGTCGAGCCAGAGGTGGCTCATGAACATGCTGCAGCTCAGCACCTTGGGGTGGCGTTCCCAGCGCTTCATGGCGCGGAAGATGCCGAGCATCGGCGGCAGAAAATCCATCGTCATGCCACCGCCGATGACCATCGGCAGCGACCGCCACGCATGCACCGGCGTCGCAAGCTGCGCCAGCGTGTCGAGCAGCAGCTTGCCGGCGCGCGCGCCCGTCCCGGCGTGGTCGCGGTGGGGGTTGGTCTGGTAGGCGCACAGGATCGTGAGCGGGTCGACCTTCGCGCTGGAGAGGTTGGCGTGCAGATCCATCGTCACGGCGAAGGGGGTCTCATCCCCGATCACGCTGCGCACATCGGCGAAATAGTCCGCCTCGGGCTCCGGGTTGCCGACCACGTTCATGCTGCCGTGCACGCTCAGATAGACGCCGTCGAGCGGCCCCGCGTCCGCCAAGCCCTTGCGCAGCTCAGCGCGAAACCAGTCGTGATCCTCGGCGGCGAGCGGGCCGCCGGGCACGGCCCAGGCGGAGAACAGCGGCACAAACTCCACGTCCAGCTCATGCGCCAGCGCGGCCTTCACAAAGCCCGAGATCTCGGCATTTTTGAGGAAGCCTTTGACCTCTTCGCCGTCTGGCATCACCGCGTCGAGCAGCTCGGTGCCGGTCAGGAAGTGGGTGCGCCGGAAGTCCGCCAGCGTGGACACGACGGGCGAGAGCGCGTTGCTCTCCTGGGCGATGCGCGCGAACGCGATGCGAACTTTGCGGCTCATGTCAGCTCCTGCTGTCGGACCCCTCGGGCGCAACACCCGAGGTGTCCATTAGACATCTAACTCATCGGCCATCTCGGCGTTGTCCATGATGAAGTGGAAGCGAACGGACGCGTCCTTGCCCATCAATCCACCCATCGTCTTCTCGGTCTCGAGCATGTGATCGTCGGGGATGGTGACGCGCAGCAGGCGCCGTTTGGCCGGGTTCAACGTCGTGTTGAACAGCGTCTTCGGCATCATCTCACCCAACCCCTTGAAGCGGGTGATCACAATCTTGCCCTTCTTCTTCTCGCCCTGCGCCACGAGCCGCTCTTTCTGCTTGTCGTCGGACGCCCAAAACGTCTCCTTGCCGATGTCGACACGAAAGAGCGGGGGCTGCGCAATATAGACTTTTCCCGCGGTAATCAGGGGTTTCATGAAGCGGTAGAGAAACGCGAGCAGCAGCGTGGCGATGTGGTGGCCGTCGGAGTCCGCGTCCATCAGCAGCACGATCTTGCCGTAGCGCAGCGCGTTCGGATCACAGGCGTCACCCCGCCCGCAACCCAGCGCGCTGGTCACATCGGTCAGCTCTTTGTTGGCGTTGATGCGGGCCAGGGTCGCTTGCTCGACGTTCAGCACCTTTCCGCGCAGCGGCAGGATCGCCATGGTGCGCCGGTCACGCCCTTGCTTGGCGGAGCCACCAGCCGAGTCACCCTCAACGATGAACAGCTCCGTCTCGTTCGGGTCCGTACTACTGCAGTCAGCGAGCTTGCCCGGCAGGTTCAGGCGTGTGCCGACGATCTTCTTGCGCTTGACCTTCTGCACCGCGGCGCGACTCGCAGCTCGGGCCCGCGCGGACTGGATGATCCGCATCGCCACCAAGTTGCCGGTGGACTGGTTGGCGTGCATGTAGCGCTCAACCGCGTTACGCGTCAGGGTCGCGACGACCCCCTTTACGTCGGTGTTGTTGAGCTTGTCTTTGGTCTGGCCCTGAAACTGCGGGTCGGCCAGAAACAGGTTCACCACCGCGATCATGCCCTCGCGGATGTCGCTGCGCTTGATCTCGACACCCCGTGGGATCGCGTCATGCACCTCAAGGTAGTTCATCATCGCGGCGGCCACGCCTTCCCGCAGACCGAGCTCGTGGGTGCCGCCGTCGTGCGTCGGGATGCCGTTGGCGAAGCTGATGATCTCCTCCGCCGTCGACTCCGTCCATTGCAGCGACACGCGCACTTCCACGTCGGGTGCGGCAGGGTTTGGTTGGCCTTCATTGTCGAAGCAGATCGGGTCCAGGTGCACCACGGCGTTGCCGGACTCCTTCACTTTCAGGGTCAGCAGATCGTTGATGCCGCCGTCGTGTCGGAACTCGGTGCGGGTGCGGTTGCACTCGTCTTTGAACACAACGCGCAGGCCGGCCGTGAGGAAGCTCTTGATCTCCAGCCGCTTAGCGATGGTCTTTGGGTCGAAGTCGACATCTTCGAAGATCTCGTCGTCCGGCTTGAAGTAGATAGATGTTCCGCTACCCGTACACTCCCCGACCACGGCCACGGGCGCCTCGGGTACGCCGCGTCTGTACGTCTGCCGGTAGAGCTTGCCGTCACGCTTAATCTCCGCGATGAGCGTGGTAGAGAGGGCGTTCACAACCGATGACCCGACGCCATGCAGGCCGCCTGACCGCTTGTAGTTGCCCTCGTCGAACTTGCCGCCAGCGTGCAACGTCGTGAGGATGATCTCCAGCGCCGAACGTTTCTCAACTGGATGAATGTCTACCGGGATGCCGCGGCCATTATCCCGCACCGTGGCGCTCTGGCCGTCGGTGTGCAGGACGACTTCGATGTAGCTGGCGTGACCATTGATGGCCTCATCGACGGCGTTGTCGACCACCTCCCACAGCAGATGATGCAGGCCGTGCGCGTCGGTGCCGCCGATGTACATCGCCGGGCGTTTTCGTACCGGCTCGAGGCCCTTCAGGATGGTGATATTCGCGGCGGTATAGGTCGCAGTCATGATGCTCGGTGTGCCTATGGTGGTTAGAAAAGCTCGCCCTGATCGTCCTCGTCCTTCTTCTTCTGCGTGCGAGCGATGCCGCGCTGCGCGAGACGGTCTAGCCGCCCAGCGTCCTTGAAGGGATCGCGTCGCGGCGTGGAGGGCCGCAGCGCCGGGCCCCGGTTCGGATCCGGCGGGCGGGGCGTGGAGGCGCGGAGCCCTGGTCCGTCTGGCGGGGTGGCTGTCGCTGCATCGCTGGAGGGGGCGCGCGGCGCACCGAAACTGCCGATCTCCGCGCTCGCGGCGATATCGGGCGGCGCGCCGTCATCCTCGCTCGGCGTGCGTGGCGCGGCCGGCGTGCTGTAGTCGGGCAGCCCAAAGTCTGGCACCTCACCGAACAGGCCGGCGAGCTCGTCGCGCTCTGGTGCGCGTGGCGCGGGGCGGTCCTGCAGGATGCGCGGCGCGGCGACCTCCTCCACCTGGGTCTCGGCGACTTTGCGCTTGGCGTCCTCGTCGGCGTCCGGGAATGTCAGCTCGATCGTGCCGGTCGTCACCCGGTCGATGTGGCCGCTCTTGACGATCTCGCGACCACGACCACCGCGCGCTGACGGCTTGTATTTGTTGGGTCGAATCACCTCGACCTTGCCGCGGTTGGTGACGCACTCCACGCCGTCCATGCGGTCGTGCACGAGCTTGAAGCCCATCACGAAGTCACCGAGGCTGAGCTTGATGCCCGTCACGCCCTTGCCTGCGCCGTTGAGCACGTTCACTTCGCCGACCGGGAAGCAGGCGGCGCGACTCTCTCGCGTCACCACCGTCACCACCTCGTCGCCATCGCTGACGGTCACCCCGACGACCAGGTCCCCAGGGGCAAACTTATCGTTCAAACGAAGGAAGGTTCGGCCAGTGCGCGTAGAGGGTTCGGTGAACGCTGTCAGCGCAGCACGTGCGCAACGCCCCGCCCGTGTGAACGCCATGATGTACGGAGGTTTCGGGTCGTCAGCGCCGACCGTCGCCAGGAAACCCGTGCCCATCACCGGCCAGACGCGCTTGTCGCTGGTCGCTACGCCGACGACGCGCTCGCCGTCCGCCATATCAAAGCGGCTGCTGATGACCTCGCCGTAGCCCGAGGTCTGCGGCAGATCGGCGACCCGCACCGTCCAGGCTTTGCCGCGCTCGCCAAACAGCGTCACTGTCTCTCGGCTCGAGCAGGGCACCACCCAGCCCACGGAGTCGCCTTCCCGCACCCGGATCGCGCTGAGGTCGGTGTAGCTCTTCTGGCGCTTCAACCAGCCGTCTCGGGTCACGATCACGAACGCGTCCTCGGCGACGATGTAGGTCTCTTCGCTGAAGGACTCCGTCTCGACCGGGCCGATCACCTTGGTTCGGCGTCGGTCCCCGTAGGCCTCCCGCAGCTCCTCCATCTCCGACCGCACCAGCCCCCAGAGCTTGCTTTTGTCGGATAAGAGTTCGCGAATCGCCTTCGCCTCTGCCCGTTTCTCTGCCAACTCGGCGCGGATGAGGTCGATCTCCATCTTCGCGAGCCGGTAGAGTTTCGTCTCCAGGATCGCCTCGGCCTGCTCCCAGTCGAGGCCGAAGCGCGCCATCAGCTGGTCACGCGCGTCGGTCTTGCCGTCGGAGGCGCGGATGATGCGGATCGCCTCGTCCAGCGCGTCGAAGACGAGCTCAAAACCTTCCAGCAAATGAATGCGTTTGATCAGCTGTTCGAGATCGAAGTTCAGCCGGCGCGTGACGACCTGAAAGCGGAACGCGTTGAAATGGCGCAGCATCGCCGTCAGGTCGAGGCGCTCGGGCCGCGCCATCTGCGGGTCTTCGGTCGGCACCAACGCGGTGAGATTCGTCGCAAAGCGGGTCTGCAAGTTGGTGCGCTTGTAGAGGTAGGCCATGGCCGCCTCCGCGTTCGCGCCGCGCTTCAGGTCGAGCACAATGCGGATGTCTTCCGTCGACTCGTCGCGCATGTCCACGAGCTGCGGCACCTTGCCGGCTCGAATATGGTCAGCGATCTCGGTGATCAGCGTCGACTTGTTGAGCGCATATGGCACCGAAGTGATAACGATATGGGTCTTTTTCTCTTCTTCGATGACGTACTGACCACGGACCTCAAATGAGCCGCGGCCGGTCTGGTAGATCTCGCGGATGGTCTCCCGGTCGTTGAGCAGCTCACCACCGGTCGGGAAATCCGGCCCCTTGATGTAGCGCGGCACCAGCTCGTTGAGCTCCAGCTCCGGGTTCTCGATCAGCGCCAAGCAGGCGTTCACGACCTCGCGCAAGTTATGTGGCGGGATCGACGTCGCCATACCGACGGCGATGCCGGTAGCGCCGTTGATCAGCAAATTCGGGGCTTGCGCGGGCAGCACGATCGGCTCGAAGGAGGTGCCGTCGTAGGTCGGGCGATAGTCGACGGTCTTTTTCTTCAGCTCGTTGGCGAGCTCCACGGCGAGGTGGCGCAGGCGCGACTCGGTGTACCGCATGGCCGCCGCGCCATCTCCGTCGAGGCTGCCGAAGTTGCCCTGGCCATCGACGAGCGGGTACCGCAGCGAGAAGCTCTGCGCCATGCGGACCATGGCGTCGTAGATGCTCTGATCACCGTGGGGGTGATACTTCGCCATGACCTCGCCGACCACCGCCGCGCTCTTGCGATACTTCGTGTCGGGCAGCAGGCGCAGGTTGTGGAACATGGCGTACAGAATGCGGCGCTGTACCGGCTTGAGGCCGTCGCGAACGTCAGGCAACGCGCGTGAGGTGATCACGCTCAGCGCATAGTTCAGGTACCTGGCACGGGTGGTCTCGTGCAGCAGAATGTCGGTGATGGCCTCTGGCATGGCGACTTAGCTCGGTTTGAGGGGAAGGCATGTGCGGCAGCCGATGGGCGCCCGAGTCGGCGGAACCACGGCGGGATAGCATCGCGCGGGATCGTGGGGCAAGGGGTAGGCCTGTCGTGGCTGTGTGCCCAACCGCGCCGCATGCTCAGCGTGGTTGTTGCGCTGCGGCGTCGTGAATGAGCGGGCCGTGCTCCGACCGCAGCTTGCTCCAAATCAAGGTATCGACACGCTGGCCGCGCTCCACGCGATCTTCACGGAGCCGACCATCAAGGTGGTAACCGAGCCGTTGTGGGATCGCCGCAGAGCGTTGGTTGTGGCTAGAACACCGAATTTCCAGGCGATGCAGACCCATGGCGAACAGGGTCGCCTCGACCTGACGGACGGCTTCGGTCATGCGGCCCTCGCCCTCGAAGCCACTGACCAACCAATAGCCGAGCTCCGCCAAGCCATCGGCCCAGACGATGCGGGCGGTGCCGAGGATGCCGACGTAGGCGAACGTCTCACGATCAAACATCAGCCAGTTAAACTGCTCGTTGCGCTCCCAGAAGCCCTCGGCGCGCTCCAAAAACGCCTGTTCTTCAGCCTCTGAGCAGATCTGCGGCACCCACGGCAGCCAACGGTGGAGACGATCGCGATCGGCTGCGATCGCAGCAAAAGCTTCGGGCGCGTCACGAATGGGCTCTGGGCAGCGCAGGATCATCCGCTTGGTCTCCAGCCGCCGTGGCGCCGGATGCGCGGCGGGCACGGAAGCAACACGAGGCCCCACCGTGGTGCTCATGCGGTCTGCGCCTCGGTCTCGTCCGAGTCGTCGGTGCGGCCAACGACCGGCAGCAGCCAAATCCACGACACCGCGCCCAGCACCAGGAGGGCCTGAGTTGCGTGCCACGCCATCGTCTCGCCTAGAACCGGCTCGAGAGCGAGCTTCAGCGCGATCGCCATGACCGCGAATCGGACCACTTCACCGACCAGCGCCCACCGTTTGCCTTCCATCAGCCCGCACAAGTTGGTGTGCGCCAGCACCATCGTCGCCGCACCGAAGACGAGCAGCAGCCGCGTGTGGCTGGGTTCATGCAGCAGGAAGGGTCCAGCCAGCGTGATGATAAGGCCATAGTGGAGCGCCACGTAGGCCGGTACGCGCGGCCCCGGCTTTGGCCGATATTTCGTGTAGGTCGCGTCGGTGCGCTTGATCGGCGGCTCGATCTTCGGCCCAGTCGGTTGCCACGCGGGATGGGCGACCCAGGCCCACAGCTTCTCCGAGACCGTGGTGGCGCGACGCGAGAGCGCCGCGACGTCGGCGAGCAGCTTGACGTTCGCCCAGACCGGATTGTAGCTCGCAAGCGGCACCGTGGTGCCGTACATGGGCGCCTCTTCTTCGAGTTGAAAGGTGCCGAACAATCGGTCCCAAACGATGAGGATCGCACCGTAGTTACGGTCTAGATACTTGTCTTGCACGCCGTGATGGACGCGGTGGTGAGAGGGTGTGTTGAAGACCCACTCGACGGGCCCGAGCTTGCCGACGACCTCGGTGTGGATCCAGAACTGGTAGAAGCGATTGACGCCATAACAGGCCAGATACACCGTCAGATCGACGCCAAGGAGGGCGAGCGGGGCGTAGAAGAGGAACCACGTCAGCGGCTCGAACGCGGGCTGGCGCAGGGCGACGGCGAGGTTGTAGTCCTCACTTTGGTGGTGCACGCCGTGCACGGCCCAGAGTACGTTCACGACGTGACTGACGCGATGCCACCAGTAAAACAGCAGGTCGACGCCAACGAGCCCGATAACCCACGGCTGCCAGCTGCCCGCATCCCACGTCACCACGCGAGCGTTGGTGTAGAGCCACGTGTACGCGGGCAGGAGCGCCAGGTGAAAGAGCAACTCTAGGCCCTGAAATACGCCACCGGTGCTGACGTCTGAGAGCGCGGTGCCGGCGTTGTAGCCGCCGCGCTTACGTGTGATGAACCACTCGAGGACGATCGCGCCGATGAAGATCGGGAGGACGTAGGCCGCGACATTGAGTGATGGCGCGCTGGCGGCGGGCATGACGTCTCCTCGAAGCTTGGTTTGCTGGGTCGCGGACCAGTCTGCCACACCCGGCGAATAATCATACGAGGCCCGCACCTGTCGTGACGGATTTTTGTGATGTTCGGCGAGCGGCCCGATGACGCGACGCCTCGACCCTTGCAGCGACGTCGTTCCCATGCCGCTCTGGAGCCTCGCCAATGGCGCAGCGCTGAGGCCCATCAGCCAGCGTTTGTCGGCCTGCCGCCCAGGCGGTGCTCGACCACGCTCCAGAGCGCGAGGGCCGCTACGGCGACCGTCGCGCTGCCCGCGAGCATCGTCGCGTCACCCCAGCGATCCGCTGCGAGGCCGAGGATTGGCGGCG
Source organism: uncultured Myxococcales bacterium (assembly GCA_937910235.1). Taxonomy (GTDB): domain Bacteria; phylum Myxococcota_A; class UBA9042; order UBA9042; family UBA9042; genus UBA9042. The sequence continues at coordinate 12,388 of CALENB010000008.1, forward strand.
CGGCGAGGAATCCGACATCCCACAGGCCGGTGAACATCGCCATCGCTGAGCCACGGACGCTGTCGGGCACGCGTGTCGCGACTTGGCTGGTGAGGACGGGAAAGCCGATGCCGTGGCCGAGGCCGCCGAGCAACCCGGCGAGCTGAAAACCGGTGCTGTCGTGCGCAGCGGCCAGGACCAACACGCCGGCGATCTCGATCCCCAACGCTGGAGCGACGAGGTTTCTCGGCCCGAGCCTGTCCGGCATACGCGCGCCGAAGACGCGGATGCCGATAGCGCCGAGCGCGTAGGTCCACCAAAAAGACGCAGGGTTGGCGATGCCCCGCGCCTGAGCGGTGACCGACGCGAACGCCATGAACAGCACCACCAGCGTCGCAAATACGAGGGTCGCGAGCCACGCCGGCCACAGGGCAGGGCGTCGCAGCTCGGCGAGGATCTCGCGCAAGGCGAGCGGTTTTGCGGGTCGATAGCTGCGCGACTCCGTCACCAACGCGAGCGGCACCAGGCTGAGCAGCAGCACGCCGCCCATGGCGGCGAGGAACCAGCGAATGTCTGCGCCGCCGACGCCCAGCTGCTCGGCGAGCGGGTTCACCGCGAGCGGCACCAACCCTGAGATACCAAAGAGCGCGATCCCTTCGGTGCGACGCGACGACGGAATGAGGTCCGTCGCGAGCGTGAAGTACCCCGTAAAAAGCGCGCCGGTGCCCGCGCCAAAGAGCACGCGAAGCCCGATAATCAGGGGGCCCACGCTCGTGACCATGGCCATGCCGACCATCGCGACCACCATCACCAACGTGCCCACGACCAGCGTGGGTTTGCGACCCCAGCGGTCCAGGCTCACCCCGACTGCGGGTCGCAGCAGCAGCCCACCGAACGCCGCGCTGGCCATGACGACGCCCACCGTCGCACGGCTACCGCCGAGGAAGGTCAGGTAGAGCGGCAACAGCAGCATCGTCGACCAACCCACCGCCTGGAGGAGGTGAGCGGCGACGAGGAGGTTGAAATCTCGGCTCAGGAGGCGAGGCATGGCGCTGTGGGGCTTGGCGGCGTGGTGAGCGCCGCGGTTGGCTGGCCCGTGGACCGCATCGGCTGTGGCGGTGGCCGTTTTGTGCACCGGCGACGTTGTGCACCGGCGTCATGCGACTAGCAAGCGGCCACGACGACGAATGCCGACACGGGGGCTCGGAAAAGGCTAGGATCAGGCCTAGTGGGGGGGGGCTCCTGCCCAGAGAGGTTCGTCATGTCTCATTCAACTACGAGCCGGCGGCTGAGCCGCCGTGCGCCAGCGGTGCGTGCGCCAACGGTTGGTGCGATGGCTGTCGTTGCGCTGGTGGTCGCGCTGGCGGGGTTGCTCAGCGCGTGTTCATCGGAGGACGGCGACAACAACCTGCTCTGCACCCTCATTGGCTGCACAGATCAGGTCACGCTGCGCGCCCTCGACCCGGCTGGCAACGTCGTCGTGAAGGTGCAGGGGATCGTCATCGCCGATGGCAAGACGATCGCTGTCAACTGCCTCAGCGGCACCGGTGGCCCTGATTACTTCTGTTCCCCAGGCGGCGTGGTGGTGGCGACCGGCGCCGCCAGCTTGGTGGTCAACCTGTCGAGCGGAGACCTCGGAGTCACAGCGCTGGTGGTGACCCCTTCGTACGTGACGACACGCCCTAACGGTCCTAAGTGCGACCCAGTCTGCAAGCAGGCCGTCGTGAATGTGCAGCTTGGCGGTGGTCTGGTGGATGCGGGTGGGACCGACACAGCTTCGACCGACACAGCTTCGACCGACACAGGTGCAGACGCTGGCGAAGTCGACGGTATCTCCGACGTCGGCGCGGCAGACGCGACCGCGCCGGACACCACGCCGGTCGACTCCGGCGCCTCCGACACCGGCGGCGCAGACAGCAGCGCTGGTGACGTGAGCGGTGGCGACGTGAGCGGTGGCGACGTGAGCGGTGGCGACGTGAGCGCCGGCGACACGACGAGCACCCAACCCGGCTGCTGCAAGACGGCGGCAGACTGCAGCAAAGGCCATGTTTGCGCCGGCTCGGTCTGCAAGGACAGCAGCCAGCTGAAGAGCGGCGAGTGCTGGGTGGACGCTGACTGTGCGACCGGTCTCTGCAAATCGCCCAACGTCTGCCCATGCGGCGCGAGCTGCTTTGCGCCCGACAGCCCAGGCGCGTGCCCTGCGGCTGCGACGTGCAGCAAGATCGACCCGAACGGCTATGGCACCTGCGAGATGCTCATGGGCGTCGGCTGGGACGGGAGCAAGTGCGCGTTTGTCTCGGGCTGCGGCTGCAAAGAGGACTGCGCCAAGTTCTTCAAAGACATGGCTGCGTGCGAAGCTGCGTGCATCAAGGCCTCGTGAGCCCGACCGCGCCTCCTAGCGCCGTAGCGCGTTCAGCGAGGGGGAGCGCGCGGCGATGAGTTCGATCGTGACGTCGCCGAGGGCCTCGGCAAGCCACGTCAGAAAGCTCTGCACAAAGCTCGCGATGCGGCGCGCTGCGACCCCGGCCAATCGCATCATCTGCATCACTACAGCGCGGCTTGGAGGGCCGGCCTCGGCGCCCATTGCGACGTCCGTGTCCGCCCCAAAACGCCCGGTAGGAAAGGCTTGCAGCGTGCGTGACGCCACCAAGCGCCGCGCCTCGGGCTCGGCGGTCGCGGCTTCCTCAAACAGCTGGTCGTCGTCAGCGCGCAGCAGGAGCAACAGATCGCAGTAGGCGCGGCGAACGCTGTCCACCGTCATCGAGAACCTGCGGGCTGTGCGCGCGAAAACGAGATCCATCCGATGCCTCCCATACGTGATGGCTGACAGCGGTCGCTGGCCATACGGACCGTTACTGCATCAGACGTGCCAGATCCTTTAGGTTCATAATATTTACATGCCGATGCCCAGGTTGTCGGCGTAAGCGCGTCCGCCGCCGCGCTGTTCCTCCGGTTTCACGGCCTTTCCTGAAGCGTCTTGGTCGCTAGATGTCCCCGGGTTGTCCCAGGGGACATCAGCCGAGGTCCGTGAGACGCAGCTATTGGGTTGTGTCACCCGGCGCAGTCGCCAGCTCCAACTCGGCGCGCTGCTTGGCGAGCGCGATCACGGCGCCGAGGGTCGGCGTCGCGCCAAGGCCCAGCCCGGCCATCGCCAGCTGAGGCCCGCCGCGCGGCCAGCCTTCCGGCTCATCTTCACCTACGCGCAACGCCGTCCACTCCGGGGGCTGCGCGATGAGATCGGCGAGCAGGTCGTCGAGCCAATGGGCGTCCTGCGCGAAGGCGAAGTACTCCACGGCGCAGAACCAACCGCGCGGATCGTCGGCCTCGCAGGCCTCGCGCAAGTGCGTGGCGACCTCTGGTCGGAGCGCCGGCGCATAAAAGGCGAGGTAGCGAAGCCAGCCGAGCGCGCAGCCGTCAAAACCACTCTCCGTGCGCCGCCTACCCACCTCGATGGTGTCGCGCACCGCCATTCGGCGCTTCTCAAGCGTGCTGACGTCGAACGCGCGCTTGGGCGCGCGGTCGAAGAAGATCCAGCCGGGAGTCGTCAACCCCGCCGCGATCTCAGCTAACGGCCCGCGAATCCGGGACATCAGCGTGGGGCCTTGGCCGCCGTAGTGGTTGATCTTGACGCTGCAAGTGCCATCCACGTCCGCCGCGAGCAATGCGTCCAGATACCCCAGCAGCGCGGGCGCGATGCGGGCTGTGGCAAAAAAATCCGCCACCGCCGTCGGTCCGTTGGCTGCCTCGACCGCCACGGAGCTCAGCGCCCGACCGATTGGAGGCAACCAGTCACTGCGGGTCTGGCCAAACGCATCGAGCCACGCCAGCGCCGGCTCACTGTCATCGCGTCGGACGCGGCGCTGCAAACCTTCACGAACACTCGCCGCGGCGGCTTGGGTGAGGGTCTCAGTCGAGTCAAAGCTGTACTGTTGCCAGCGCATGGGGGGGGTCGCCTTCTCAACAGCGGCGCAGCGCGCAGCGTCGACACAGGCGCCGTCCACCGCAAGTGCCGCCGCCGGTCTCAGTGGACTGGGGCCGCTAACGAACTGGCGTCTGCCGCGAACGATCGTAGGTGCCGCCGGCGACCGCTGCGCCTGGGCTGGCACCTACAGGCGCCCCCGTCACTGGTGTGTCGCCCGGCGTGTGGGCCTCGCGCGTCGTGCGATCCGTGATGCGCTGGTGCAGGTGGGTTGACTCTGAGGTCCCGACGGCGTTGCCGCGCAGCGTCTCCTCCATCACGGACGAGTTGAGCGCCTTGGCCGTGGCCGCGAGCGCTTTGATCTCATCGACAAAATCGTCGCTGCGGATCGACACCGTCGAGGCGGTCACATCGCTGTACTTGACGTCCTTCTCGAGGAACTCGCCCGCGCCGCCGCCCGTGACCCCGTACGTCTGTCCCGGCTGATTTCTCGCCACCCACACCGCGCTGGCCATCCCGTCGAACGCCGTTGGCTTGCGCAGCTCGCGCGCCGCCGCGGCTCCCTTGGTGATGTTGAGCGTCGCGGTGCCCTCGGGATACCACTCGGGCTGCAGCGCGCCGAGCGTCATCATCTGGTTGTAGGCGAGGCCGCCCGCGGGCGCTGTCGGCTTGATGTGGCCGGGGTGATACCAAGTCGGGTAGTCGCTCAGGTTGAGCGATTGTTCCACGGCCTTGTGGGGCAGCGGTTGGGTCTTGAGCCAGTGGCGGAATGCCTTCCTGCGGCGGTTCTCGTCCGTCAGCATCGCCGGTGTAATCGCGGTGACAGGCACGCCCTCTTTGATCAGCTCGGCACGAATGATGGCGTCGATGGCGAGCTTCGCCGCCGGCGTCATCTGGCCGTACATCGTCGCCACGCTCTGGTTGCGCGATGAGAACTGCGCGACCTCCGCGCCAGGCACCGTTCGCCCGCGGAACGTGAAGGCGCCGCCGAACGTCACCTTCTTCATGAGCGGATAGACGCGGGTTCGATCGACGCCGGGCGCCTGAATCTCGGTGTGCATCGCGTTGTAGAAGTCGACTTTGAGCGACGGCGCGTCGAGGTAGGCTTCTGCGTCTACGTCCGCGAACTTCTGGGTGGCGATTGGGTCGTTGAGGGCAAAACGCTTCACAGCCTGGGGTTTGGTGCCGACCGTGCACCACTTCTGGATGATGGCGGCCTTGATAGCGGTCGGCGCAGCGAATCGCGTGTCGAGCTGCGCTTGGGTGATGCCTTCGCTGACGAGGCTGTTGACTAACGGGTCCGCAATGTCAGCCAAGCTCTGGTCCGGGGCCAGCAGCGCGGTCTTCACGGCGCGGCGGCTGAGAGGCGCTGGAGCTGCTGGGGCGGCCGCACCGGCCGCAGCGGCGCCTGGGCTGGTGCCGGGCGCAGGAGCTGGCGCCGGGGTACGCGCAGCAGGTGCGGGCGCGGGTGTGCGCGGTGCAGGGGTAGGCTCGCGTCCCCGTGGGGCGGCGCCTTCAGGCTCTGTCGTTGGCGTTGGCATGGTCGTTCACCTCGGTCCTCAGGATGCCCTCAGCGCCAGTAAACACAAGGCTTGAGCGCCCACAGGTCGCCGCAGGTGGCGACCGCAAACCCCAGTGGTCGCCGTCTCGGCGCGCCATCCGTGCCACCATCTGTGGCCGCGATCTTTGGCCGGCCCGGTTCGTCACCATTCTTCGTCTTCGAACGCATAAACCGGCGCGATCTTGCCAAGCTCGCGATACTCCGCTGCAGCCGCGTCGTACAGCATGCGCATCGACAAGCCGCGCGCGCCGTCGGCCGCCATCATCCCCGCGCGCAACATGGTGTTCTTGATGTGGCCGCCCGAGAGCTCAAACGACTCGCCCATCCAATCGAGCTCCAGCGGATCGTCGGCGTCGAGCGGCAGCTCAGGCGGCAGCATGCGCTCCCAGAGGGCGGTGCGGTCTGCTGCGACGGGGAAGGGGAAGTTGACCCGGAATCTGAGTCGCCGCACGAAGGCTTCGTCGATGCTTGTCGCGAAGTTGGTGGTCAGCATGACCAACCCGTCGAACTCTTCCAGCCGCTGCAGCAGGTAGTTGACCTCGAGGTTAGCGTAGCGGTCGTGGCTACTCTTGATCTCGGTGCGTCGGCCAAACAGCGAGTCGGCCTCATCAAAGAGCAGCGCGGCGCCCACTTGGGTCGCCTCGTCAAACAGGGCGCCGAGGCGCTGCTCCGTCTCGCCGATGTATTTGCTGACCACCCGCGACAGATCGACCCGATAGAGCTCTAGCCCCACCTCCCGGGCGACGAGCCCGGCGCACATGGTCTTACCGGTGCCGCTGGGGCCGCTGAACATGGCGGAGAGCGCGCGGCCGTAGTCGTGTTTCTTGCCGAAGCCATAGCTCTCGAAGAGTTGATCCCGCACGCGGGCGAAGCGGGAGATGTTGCGGAGCTGCTCGCGGGTCTCGTCGGGCAACACCACGTCTTCCCAACGCGCCGAGCCCTCCACGCGTGAGCCGTAGAGCCGTAGCCGGTCGGTGGCCGCCGTGCTGCAGGCCAGCCTCAGCTCCGTGGCTGTGGGCACGGTTGTACCCACGTCGCTGTCGTCCGATTCGTGGCGTCTCGACACGCGCAATACGGCGCGTTGACCCGCGAAGGTCGCGGCGCTGCTCACCTGCTCGATGCCGAGGCTGTAGGTGCTCGCGACGTCCGCCAAAGACTCCGCCTCGTCGGCGGGCACCTCGGCGGCCAGCAGACAGGCGGACATGAGCATCTTGCGGTCCGCTGGCTTCAGCGGTGGCACGGCGAGGTGCGCAAATCCGCCGTCAACGGCGAGCTGAGCGGCGAGATCGTTAGACACCGGGCCCTCGTGGATCACCACCAGCGGGCGTTGGATCGCCACCAGCGCGGCGGCGAACCGACGCAGGCTGTCGGGTTGCTCCTGAAAGTGCTCAGCGACGCGTTCGAGGTGATGCAGGACTAACATGCAGCCGGTCAACCGGGACTCCGCGTGCAGCTCGGCCATCAGCGCGCTCGGGCTGCCCTGATCCTGCGCGACAAGCGGCGCGGCGTGCACCATCTGGCAAGGGACGTCGAGCGCCTCGGCGATCATCATCATCAGCGCGGGACCGCCAAAGCCGGGCCGACCGCTCACCAGCAGCGGCTGCCGGCCGCGCAGCATCTTCGTCGCCATCGACAGCCAAGGTGTCCGCAGCTGCTGAAACGCCGCAACGGCGGGCAACGGCACGCTGTAGTGCACCCGGTGCTCGCCCAGACTGGACGCGTCGTCGTAGCGGTCGTCGAGAAACGAGAGCAGCGCCGCGGTCGGCGCGACGAGCCCGGCAGTTGGCGCAGAGACAGCGCCGCAACGCACCAGCTGGCCCCGCTCCGCGCACAGCCCCACCAGTGTGCCGGCGCCGAGGCCAGCGACGTTCCAGCAGTCGGAGAGCAGCGGCAGCGCGAGCGCGTCCTGACGCCCGATGCGCCCGGCCAGGATGCGAGCGGCGTGGGTCGTGACCGGATCGATCGCCGTGGCGACGATGAGCTCCAGCGCGAGCCGGGCGTCGCCGTCGAGCTGCAGCAGCTCGCAAGCCAAGTCGAGGCGTCCGGCCGGGCGGTCGTCGGCTGGATCGCGGTGGAGGACCGCCGCGGGCCCCATGGCCACCAGCTGGTGAAGCCGCGCTTGGGCTTCGTCGCGATTGCTGCGCGCGTCGTCGGACACGTCCTTGCCGTGGAGACCTCTGACCAGGGCGAGCAAGGCCGCCTCCGTCGGCCCCGGCAGCGCTGCGTCTTCCGCTGCGTCGGGCGCCCCAACGAACGCTTCGGGCACCAGCTGCCAAGCGAGATGTCGCCAGAACGCGCGCACGCGCTGGATTGAGAGCGCTGAGAGCGCCGGTATCGTCGCCGCTGGGGTGTCGACTGCGCTGGCCGTCGGGGAGTCGCTCATGGGGACCTCGGTCGGGTTTATCTGGCCGCCTGCATCGTTGCGCGACGTCATCGCCGCTCGCAATCTGGGCGGTACAGGCGGGCAGATAGTCGCTTGACCGCGGCTGCGCATGCAAGCGAGCGGCGATGACCGGGCGTGATCAGGCGCTGCGGAACACGAAGCGTTGGTAGGCCATCGACACCACAAACAGTGAGCCAGCGAGGCCGACAAGCGACGCGACACGATAGAGATCTTGCAGGTGGCCCAGATCGAGCAGGAACACCTTGCCGATGGTCACGACCAAGAGGCCGAGGCTCACAAAGCGCAGGGTGACCAGGTGGCGTCGCATCCCCGTCGCGAGCAGCAACATGGCGTAGGCCGCCCAGCTGAGCGAGAAGCTCAAGTCGCGCGCGGGCAACCGCTCCAGCGTCACGCGCAGCAGCGGGCCCTCCGCGAACCAGTCGAGGACGGCGACGTTGGTCCACGCGAACCCGATGACGACCGCCATCGCTCCAAGGATCGAAGAGACCTGCGCGCGGGAGGCATAGAGGGCGGCCTCCCAACTGCGGGCGCGACCGCGCTCCAGTGGGCGCAGCATCGCGGCGCCGGTGAGCATCGCGGCGACCGGGACGAGGTACGTCAACGCGAGCCAGTTCACGACGCGCCAGCTGCCGCGATCGTAGTATTGCAGCACGGCCGGGTTGAGTACGAGACGCGCTGCGACCGCGGCAAATAGGGCCAGCGCGAGGTATTTGAGGCCGACATGGTCGACACGCCGCCAGAGCGCGACAACTGCGACGGCCTCCAGGGTCCACCCGAGCGTCCACGCTGAGCGGTCCAGCTGGAGCGGGATGGCGAGGCTGACAAAGAGCAGCGCAGCGGCGCCGTAGCAGGCCAGGGCCGTGCGTCGGACCGGGTCGCCGGCCGGCCAGCGGCGCCGCGCGAGGGCCAGGCCAACACTGGAGATGGCCGCGAACGCGAGGGTGCAGGCGCCGTCGAGGTTGGAGCCCATGGCCGCCCGCCAGAGTGCGAACCCTGTCAGAAAGCCCAGCGGTGCGGCCAGCGCGGCGCCGTACCAGACCGCGCGTCCAGTCTGGAAGCCGCGCCGGCTGACGAAGGGCCACCACGAGAGGGCTGCGCAGCTGATCATCACCACACCGAGGGTCGGGATCGTCGAGCCCTGCCAGCCAAGCGCGGTGACGTCGTCCAGCAGCGCGCCGTCGGCTGCGACATGCAGCAGCTGCACAAGCGCCGTCAGCGGCACCGCTGCGAGGTACACGCCGCCCCGATCTCGGATCGTGGCGGCCGCCACCATCAGGGCAGCAAACGTCGGGATGAGCAGCGTCGTGGGCATGAGCGTCACGCCGCCGAGGATGGACGTCCCGAGCAGGGACTGCCCGAGCACGGACGCCCCGAGCATAGACGCGCCGAGCACTGGTGCTCCGAGCAGGCCAACCATGCAAAAGGCCGAAAAAACAGCCGCTCCGTAGCCTGCCGCGCGCTTCACGAGCGGATCGGCGGTCGCGACGGACCAACCCAGAAACAACAGGCCCAACCCCAACATGGCGCCGACGTGGGCGTTGAATCCGGCTTCGTCGGGCGCGTGGTGGAGGCCGATCGCGAGCGTCGACGCCACGCTCACGGCCGCTGCCACAGCGAGCGCGCTGGCGAGGGCGGGGTGCACGCGGCCCTGTCGCAGCAGCGCCACCGCGAACGCGACGCTGCTGAGGCCGCACGTCAGGGCGACGGTGGGCGAGGCGTGCGCTGCGATGGCGGTGATGAGCACCACCAAGCTGCCGCCAAGCGTGGCGGCGATGGCCGGCATCCAGGCTGCGGTGACCCGTCTGTCCGGTCCGAACTCGACCGAGGCGTGGTGGAGCGCGGCCAGCCAGCCGAGGACCGCGATACCTAGCGGGATGTCGGCGGATGTGCCCGTGATCAGGAAGATCGCCAAGACCCCGACGTTGGCCGAGGCCGCCGCGAGGGGCAGGAGCAGCATGTCGGCGCGCTTGATCCGCAACCAAGCTGTGCCGGCAGAGATGAGCGTCAGCATCGTGAACAGCGGCCACGGATGCAGGTGGAGCTGACTCATCCCGGCGAAATAGAGTCCGAAACCGAAGGGGAGCAGCACCGCGACCGCAGTCGTGAGGTCCCATACCTTCGCGCGTCCGCCGTCGCTTCCAGCGCTGACCCGCTGGCCAACGATGGCGTACAGCGCGCCAAAAACCACCAGCACCGCCGAGCCCAACCAGAGCTGGTCGGGACCCATCTTCAGCCCGATCCATCCGAGTTGAAACGCGACTGTCGCGAACAGACTCAACGCAGCGACGATGGGCCAGTTGCGCTGTTTGGCGAGCGTCAGAAAGCCAATGTCGAGCAGGATGAGGTAGCCGAAGAGCTCGATAGGCCGGTCGGCGCCCGAAGCGAGCAAGAGCGGCGTGGCGAAGCCGCCAACCAGGGCTAGCAGCGCGATCTGCATCGAGCTGCGACGGAGCGCCAGCGTGCAGCACAGCGCCGTGACGACCGCCATGAGGATGCCAGCCGGCAGGTGTCCGATGAGGTCATAGAGCGCATGGGCCGACCATGACGCTGCGTACAGCGCGACGCAGCCGGAGCCGATGAGCGCGTTGGCAGTGATGGCGAAGCGACGCATGACGGGGAGGTGCGCGATGGCGAGCGCCGTGACGCCAGCGGCGATGCTCATGGCAATGCGGAGCGTTGGTGAGATCCAGTCATGGTGGATGGCGTGGCGGAAGAACAGGACGGCCGCGACCGCGGCGATGACACCGGCGCCAACCGCCGCACCCCGCACGCCGAGCCACTCCTCGATGCTGATGCCGCTCTTGGCCTGGTTTTTCGGTGGCTGAGGCCGACTCGCTGGCGGGGAGGCAGGAGCGGCGTCGCGTTCCAAGTCCGGTTGCGGCCCTGTCTCAGCGCGCGGACGTGTCTCAACGGGAGGCAGTGTCTCAACGGGAGGCAGTGTCTCAACACGAGGCAGGGTCTCCACGTGAAGCAGGGTCTCCACTTGTTCCGGCGCGCTGGTCGGCGGTGGGGCGGCGTCCGTGCGCGTCGCGCCCGCGTGTTCAAGCTGCGAAATGCGGTCGCGCAGTGTCGTCAGTGAGCGCTCGAGGTGGTCCCGCTCGGCATCAGACCGGGTCCGCAGCCCGTCGAACAGCCGTCGGATGGACCGCAGCTGGTTGCTGAGGATCGCGCTGCGCACCGCGAGAAAAAGCACAATAACGACGAGAACGACTTGCGATACCATCAACACGTGGACCTCCCGGTCGGACGCGAACTCGCCAAAGGCAGCTCGCCCCATTGGAATGCCGGGGCCGTGTGAACGCTAGCGGGCACTGATGTGAACGTGAGGTGAAAGCACGGCGCGCCTCAGTCGTTGCCCTTCTTCGCCTTCTTCTCTTTCTTCTTCTTCTGCTTCTCAGCGGTGGTCAGTTTGGGTTTGTTGGTCTTCTCAACTTTCTTGTCGCCGCGTGCCATGTTCACTCCCTGTTCGGAGCGCCGGGTTGGCGCCGCGATTGCGCATGATGGGCCTGCTGCCGGTCAGGTGTCGAGGCCGAGTTTCACCGTCGCTGCGGGCACGAGTCAGCCTTCCAGCATCGTTCGAAAGCCGCCGCAGACCAAGTCGGCGACACGCTCGGCCGAGCGACCATCCCACCGCTCCGGAATACGGCCGTGTTTGCCGCCGGTGGCCAGGATCTCGTCGGTTGCCGCCACGATTCGGGACGCGACCGCGCCGAGCAGCGTGTTGGTGCCCTCGTCCACCGTGATGGGGCGCTCCGTGTTGTCCCGCAGCGTCAGGCAAGGCACGCCAAGCGCCGTCGTCTCTTCTTGGATACCGCCCGAGTCCGTGAGCATGATTTTGCACGCGGCCATGAGCCCGAGGAACTGCAGGTAGCCAAGCGGCTCGATCAGCTGGACCCCGACGGCCACCTCGATGCCCGCGTCGTCGATGCGTTTGCGTGTGCGGGGATGGATCGGAAACACCACCGGCAACCGCGTCGAGACCTCTCCAATCGCGGCGAGCAACGCGGCGAGCTGCTCTGGCACGTCGACATTGCTCGGCCGATGCAGCGTGACCACCACGTAGCCACCGCGCTCTAAGCCCATCGTTTGGGGCACGTTCAGCGCTTCGGCGCGCTCGAGGTGCTTACGCAAGCTGTCGATCATCAGGTTGCCGACGCGGTGGATCCGCCACTCCGGTACGCCCTCAGCCCGCAGATTCGCGTCGCCATCGGGCGACGGGGTCAGCAGCAGATCAGAGCAGTTGTCGGTCAGGATGCGATTGATCTCCTCGGGCATTCCCCAGTCTCGCGAACGCAGCCCAGCCTCGATATGCCCCACGGCGATGCCACGTTTCGCCGCCACTAGGGCGCAAGCCAGCGTTGAGTTCACGTCACCCGCCACCAGCACCAACTCCGGCTGAAACGCCTCGCAGTCGGCGTCGAAGCGCTCGAGGACGCGGGCGGTCTGCACGGCGTGATTCGCGCTGCCAACCTGCAAAAACGCGTCGGGCCGCGGCATGCCGAGGTCGTCGAAGAACACCGCGCTCATGCGCTCATCGTAATGCTGACCGGAATGAACGAGGCGCACGTTCAGCCCGCGCGCCTTGAGCGCCAGCACCACAGGCGCGACCTTCATGAAGTTTGGGCGCGCGCCAACCACGCAGGTGACCTTCTTCGGCTGCAACATCGCATTCTCCCCAGCGGTCCACTCGCTGCCAGCGTGCTACCACAGTCACGGCCTTGACGCACGACGCTGCGGCTGGCGCTGGTCCACGGCTAGCGACGACCGCGTCTGCCGCGCCCATTCCGCGCGCTGTATACCGCGTGCAGGTTCGCGCCGCGCCTCACTTACAGGTGCTGACCAGCTGCACGTCGTCGATGAACACGCCCTTGCCGGTGTTGTTCGTCGAATCGACCGAGTTGAAGAAGAACTCGACCTGCAGCTTCTTGCCGACGTAGGCGCTCACGTTGATGCCGACCTGCGCCCAGACGTTTGGCGTCGTGTAGCCGGTCTGCCCCTTGTACCAAGCGGCCGCGCCAGCAGGGCTCGTCGTTGGCGTCGCGATTCGATTGCCATCGACCCACAGGAACGCCGCGAGCCGGTCATACGACGAGCCAGACTCGGTCGACCAGTAGACCTGGAACTTCAAGGTTGATGTCCCGGGCTGAACCGTCATCGCCGGCGACAAAATGGCCTGCGCGCTGGCGCCGAACGCAAAGTTCTGTGCGACGGGATCGCCGTAGTACAGCGCGCCCTTTGGCGACACTGACAGCGGCGACGTGACCCAGACCTGCCAGCCCTTCCCCGTCACCGGAACGGGTTGGGTCGCGCACTTGTCCGGGACATATGCGCCGCCGGGTGTACACACCTGCAGCGTCCACCCGGTGCTCTGCTTGGCGTCATTGAAGTGGTACGGGCCAATCGTCGCTTGGCAGCAGCCCGCCGTCGTGGCGTAGGTGTACGCGCAGAGGCCGTCCACGCACTTGTCTGTCGTGCACTTTGCGTCGCCATCATCGCACTGCGCGTCCGTCGTGCAGCACACATCCTTGTGGGAGCACGTGTGCTTGGTGGTGTCGCAGGCGTCGATCGTGCAGGACTTGCCGTCGTCACAGTCCAGATCGGCCAAACAGCAGCCCGCGATGGCGTTGTGCGCACAAGGCCCACCGTCCGCCGGGCAGACGTCTGCGGTGCAGGCGTTGTTGTCGTTGCAGGCCTTGATGGGATCGTCCTTCGCCGTCGCGCAGCAGCCGCTGAGGGCGCTGTGTTGGCATCCACTCGTCGCGTTGCAGAGGTCCAGCGTGCAGGGTTTGCCGTCATCGCACGCCTTCGCGCTGGTGCAGCAGGCGTCGGTGTACTGACACTGCTTGTCGGTGCACGCGCCAGCGTTGCAGGGGAGGGTGGTCGGGCACTCGCTGGCGGTGGTGCAGGCCTTCGCTTTGCACGGGCTGGTCGCGGCGATGTCGTCGAGGAGGATGCCGGAGCCGACCGCTGATGGCCCATAGATCCGGCCTCGCAGACGAAGCTGCACGGTCTGTCCGCCCAGTCCGCTGAGATCGTAGCTCCACTTCTGCCAGCCCTGCAGCGTGCCAGGCTTCGTGCCCATGGAGATCGCCGCGCCGTTCTCAAGCACGATGTAGCCGTAGAGGAGGTGCGCCGCCGTGGGGGAGACGTCGAATCGGAACTGAAAATCGAGGGTAGACGCCACGCCCGAAGGCACCGTGAATGGCGCGCTGTTTGCGTAGCCATACGTGTAGCTTCCGGGCAACTTCGCAAGCTTAGTATCGCCCGGAAGCCCCATCTTAAGCACCTGCGTGCCCTCCGCCGTCAGTGCCGCATCCGCCGGTTTCCAAGGCGCCCAGCTCACACCGTTCGTCGCGGGGTCAAAGTTCCAGCCACCCGCGCCCTTCTCAAACCCTTCGGCCATCACGTCCTTGTTGCAGCAGCCTGCGATGGCCGCGTCGTGCGCGTGCACGCATTGGCCCGACTTGGCGTCGCAGCTGTCGTTGGTGCAGGCCTTGCTGTCGTCGCAGAGGTTCTCCTTTGGACTCTCACAGACGCCGGCCTTGCAGCTGCCGATCTTGCACAGACCGGGGATACAGCTGCCGCCGTCAGCGATCGCTTTCACGCCGCACGTGCCCGTCTTGCTATCACACAGCTCAGGCGCGCAGGCGGTGCCGGATTTGCATAAGGTTTGTGCTCGAAGCACCTGCCTCACGCGGCCGTTGTTGCTGTCGGCGACGAAGGCCGTCGACGAGGACGTCGCGACGATGCCCGTGGGTCCGTTGAACTTCGCCACCGTCGCCGGTCCGTCTGCGAAGCCGCCGCCACCCTGCGTCACCCGGCGCAGCCAGCCGTCGGCCTCGACCACCCGCACGTCATAGGTGCCCGAGTTGGTGATCCACACGTCTCCGATCGGTCCCAGCGCGAGGCCGGATGGCGAGGAGAGCTGGGCGCTGAGCCGGGGGCCTTCAGTCGCGCCGTTGCCGCCGAGCCCCGCCCACGTCGTGACGACGCCGTTGGACGCGATGCTGCGAATGCGGTGATTGGATCGGTCGGCGACGAGCACGGCGCCGTCGGCCATGGCCAGCACATCGACGGGGTAGTTGAATCGCACGTATTTGCCCGCGCCGTCGGAGAAGCCGGCGATGCCTTCGCCAGCGACCGTCGTGACCACGCCGGAGGTGTCGATGCGTCGCACGCGGTGGTTGCCGGTGTCAGCTACCCAGATGACGCCCTTCGCGTCGATATCCAGCCCCTGTGGCTCCTTGAAGGTCGCCGCGCCGCTCTTGCCGTCGGCGTCGCCGGCCACGCCGGTGCCAGCGAGGGTCGTGACGATGCCCTTGGCGCTGACCATGCGGATCCGGTGGTTGGCGGCGTCCGCGACGTAGACCGCACCGAATGGATCGGTCGCCAACCCGCTCGGCTGATTGAATTGGGCCTTGTCCGCTGGGCCGTCGGCGAAGCCCGCAGCGCCCGTGCCGGCGAACGCGCTGACGGTGCCATCGAGCGCGACGCGACTCAGGAGGTGTCCATACCGCTCCGACGTGTAGAGCGCGCCATCCTTGGCGCGGGCCAACCCCCAAGGTCGGTTGAGCGCCGCGCCTGCGCCCTTGCCCGGCAGCGATGTGCTCGCGCCGGATCCGGCGGTCGTGAGGACCCGGCCGACGTCCGCTTTGCAGGTGCCGTCGATGCACAGATCGGCCGGCGTGCAGGCGTCGCCGTCTTCGCACGGAAGCGTCGCCGTACCGTTGAGACACACCGCAGTGTAGGGGTTGCAGCTGTCTATCGTGCAGCTGTTGCCGTCGTCGCAGCTCTTGCTCTTGCCGACGCAGGCGCCCTTGGCGTCGCACGCGTCCGCGGTCGTGCACGCCGAGCCGTCGTCGCACGAAACGCCGACTTTTTCGGCCGCAAAGACGCACGACCCGGTCTTGGGATCGCAGCTGTCTTTCGTGCAAACGCTCGCGTCGTCGCAGCCCTTGCTGGTCGACTCAATGCGGCGAATGAGTCGGTACTGCCGGTCCGTCAGCACAATCGTGCCCTGTCGGTCCACCACCATGCCGCGAATATCGGCCAGCGTCGCTGTGCCAAGCACGCCGTCCGTCGCGCTGCTGGCGCCCTTCTTGCCCATCACCGTCACAACCGAGCCGTCCGCGTCGAGCCGCCGCAGCAGACGATTGCCAGAGTCGAAGAACAACAGGCGGCCAACTCGGTCGAACGTGAGGGCACGCGGCGTGTGCATCGTCGCCTTGAGCGCCGCGCCGTCACCAAAGCCGGCCGTGCCCGCACCGATCTTGGTGGTGACAACCTGGCTCGCGGGGTCGTAGGCGCGGACGCGGTGATTGCTGCCATCGACAAACCAGAGCAGCCCTTTCGGCCCGATCGCGACGCCGAACGGATACGAGAGCTTCGCCTCTGTGCCCTTGCCGTCCGCGAAACCCTGCGCTCCGCTGCCGATCGGCGAGGTCGTCACGCCAGCCGCGGTGACGAGGCGGATGCGATGGCGCGTCGATTCACCGACCCAGACGGCGCCTTTCGCGTCGACGGCGAGGCTGTCAGGGGCGTAGAGTTGGGCGACGTCGCTGCTGCCGTCCGTGTCCGCTGCGACGCCGGTGCCCACCAACGTGGAGACCTGACCAGCGCTGTCGATGATGCGGATACGATGGTCCGCCGCGTCTGCGACGTAGATCCAGCCTGATTTTCCGGTGGCGACGCCGGTGGGTGATCGAAACATCGCCTCGCTCACCAGCCCGTCGGCATAGCCGTAGTTCCCCGTCCCCGCGACGGTCGCGACGACGCCAGCGGCTGAGATGCGCCGAATGCGCCGATTGCCCACATCCGCGAACACCAGCGCGCCATCGTCGGCGAGGGCGATGGCGGAAGGCTCCTGATAGCGCGCCGTCGCGACGGGACCATCGGCGAAGCCACTGCCGCTTTTTCCCGACCATGTCACGAGCGTGTCGAGCCCTTGGGTGCATTTGCCGTCGACGCAGGTGTCGCCGGTCGTGCAGCCATCGCCATCGTCACAGAGCCCGGATTTTGGCGCCTGAGTACATGCACCCGTGAAGCCATTGCAGGTCCCTGCGGTGCACGGGTTGTCGTCGTCGCACGCGTTGACCGGCCCTGACTTGCACGTGTGCGTCTTGGTCTCACAGGTCTCCTTGGTGCACTTGTTGCCGTCTACATCGCCGCAATCCTCGGCCTTCCAGCTCTTGCCGTCAGTCGCGCACACGGCGATCTGTGATCCTTTGCACAGCTTGTCACCTGCAGTGCAGGACGCTGGCGCACACGTGCCCTCTGCGCACAGCCCTTTGGCCGCGCCGCAATCCGTGTCGATCTTGGCCGACAACCCAAGGGCGCCGCACAGCATGGCCTTCTCTTCGTCGCAGAAGGCCTGCGAAGGCGCGCAGATCTGCACCTTGCACTTACCTACATCGCACGCTTGGCCAGCGGCGCAGGGCGTCGTCGTCCAGCTCTTCTCGTCGGCTGCGCAGGACTGCAGCTTACCGTCGGTGGTGCACTGCGTGTCGCCCACGCTGCACACCTTCGTCGTGCACGCCCCAGCTAGGCATATTTCCCCGGTTTTGCAGGGTTTTGGCTCCCAGGTGAGGCCGTTGGGCGCGCAGATGCCCGGCACATTGCCCTCGCATTTCTTCAGGCCAGGGTTGCAGATCTGCTTGCTGCACACGCCGCCGGTGCAGCCGTTCTGCGAGGGGCACGTCGACGCGACCCAGCCGCTGCCGGTGTCTGCACAGACCTCACGCGAGATCGGGCCGGTGCATTTGGCCTCGCCAGGCGAGCACACCGCGGGCAAACAAAGCCCCGCATTGCACGCATTTCCGGCCTTGCAGTCGCTGTGCTTCTCGCAGTCGGCGCAGAGGTCCGCCGTGGTGCAAATCTGATTGAGGGGGCTGCAGTCCTTGCTGCTCTTGCAGTCGAGCGGCGCCGGCAGGCACTGGTTGAGCTTGCAGACCTGGCCCGTCTTGCAGTCGGTGTGGTTGATGCAGTCGGCGCAGTGTTTCGTCGCCGCGTCACAGATCCCGTCTTGCGCGCTGCAGTCCTTGTCGGAGACACACGATTTGGGCGCGAGACAGCTCCCCTTGAGGCATCGCGCGTTGGCGCCCGGGCAATGCGCGGTGTAGCGGCACACGACGCACGTGCCCTGGGCGATGTTGCACAGCGGCTTCGCGGGTGGGCAGTCCTTGTCAGCGGAGCAGACGACGCCGCCTGCGTCGGTGGTCGCCGTGGCGGCGTCCGTCTGCGGTGCGGCGTCCGCTGCGGTCATATCCGTCGCGGCGGCATCTGGGATCGCAGCGTCTTGCCCCACCGCATCTGTTGATTCGACGTCGCTCGTCGGCGCGTCGCTCACGCCATCGATCGTGACGTCGGAGGCGGCCGCAGCGTCGAACGCCTGGATCACCGGCTGGCCGCAGTGAGCTGTCGACAAGGCGATCCCCAGCACAAACACGGCACGAATACCGGGCGAAAGTTGCATGTTGGGCTCCAGTGGACGCGGCTGCCGCCGCTCACAACGCGATGACGCAAGGGGGGTGGTTCGTAGTCGCTCGGGCGGCGCTGCGGTGTCGGCGACCGTCCTGATACGACGTGTGTCGAGACTACGCGCGCCCCGCAGCGCCGGCAACCATCCCCTATCGAGCCCGGTCGCCGTCTCGCGTTTCGATCCGCCGAAGCAGCGCATCGGGGTCGTTCGTGCGATCGTCGCGTCAACCGCTCAATCTTACGGACGGCGTTATGCGCATGCTGTAGGCTGGCCAAGCACCGCCACGGCGCGACATAAACCAGGGACCGCAGGATGCACGCTCGCGCTTCAGCCGTATCGAAGGGTCTGGGCTCCCGAACGCCTCGCGCGAGCCGACGACCGCATCTGCTCGCGCCCACGCTGACGGTGGCGTCGTGTGCTGGTCGCTGCCTCGTCCTCGCGCTCATATGGGCCCTCAGCGGCGCGTTCGCACCATCGATCTCCGTCGCAGCAGCCGGCCGCGCGCCCACCTCGAGCGCGGCCCGCACGACCTGGACGGCGCCTTCCGGGCGATTCTCGCTGCGCTTGTTGACGCGTGGCCGCTCGCTGCAGGTCCGCACGTTTCCCAGCGCGACGCCTGATCAAATCCAAGAGTCCCTTGAGGTGCTCGACGGCGGCGACGTCTTGCTGCGTGTCGAGGCGTTCGCCAACCCCAACAATCGGGACGCACAGGCATGGCTAGACGGCAACCAGCGACCGTTGCGTACCGCACAGACGAAGGTCACGCGCGAGCGCGGGCTGCCTCGCGGTGTGACCGGGGTCCGGCTGACGCAGAACCGCACCGCTCAGGCCTACGCCCACGCCGTCGTGCTGCTGGCCGCCGATGGGTTGCGATTGCGCGTGATTTGCCCGGATCTCCGCGACAAACGCGCACAACAACTGCTGCGCGGCGCCCTCAAACGCCTGCATGTGCTGCGTCCGCGAGGTCGGCGATGAGCCCCAACCGACGAGCCCCCGGCGCCCACACGCTCGCCCTCACGCTCGCGCTGTGGCTCAGCCCGACGCTGGTCACGCTCGCGCCCGCCGTGAGCGCTGCGGTGGGCACCTGTGGCGGTCAGAAAGACACCTGCAAATGCGGTAAGAACAACCCGTATCCCTGTTGCGACAACGGCAGCAACTGCACGTGGTGGGCGTGGCACGAGGCCTGCTGCACTTGGAACATCGCGCTCCCTGGCTGGGGTAACGCCAACACCTGGCACGCGTACGCCAAGAGCAACCCGGACTTCGTGGTGCAGGGATCGCCGTCCGTTGGCAGCATCGCGACCTCGACCAAGGGTAAGTACGGTCACGTCGCGTGGGTCATCGCCGTCGGCAATGGCAACGTGACGGTGAGAGAGATGAACTGCTGCGGCACGTGCAAGTGGGGCATGGGCACGCGGGTGCACGCGACCAGCTACTTCAACTCCGGTTTTGTGCGCCCGAAGCCGAAGGGCCCTGTGTGTGGCAACGGCAAGTGCGAGGGCGGCGAGAGCTGCGCCAGCTGCGCGAAGGACTGCGGCGGCTGCTGCGGCAACGGCAAGTGTGACCACGGCGAGACCTGCACGACCTGCACCAAGGACTGCGTGTGTCTGCCCAAGGGCGGCTTCGACGTCGCAGGCAGCACCGCCTTGCGCGGCTGGGCACAGGATCCCAACGCACCCGCGTCTGCGGTGACGGTGGAGATCCAAGCCGACGGCAAGAAGGTCGCTGGCGCGAAGGCGAATCAAGCGCACAGCGCGGTCAAGGGCCACGGATTCAGCGTCGTCACGCCGACGCAGCTCTGTGACAATCAGGCGCATACGCTGACTGCGCTGGCGATCGACACGGCGGGCAAAGGCAAACCGAGCGTTGGACAACGGGCGCTGCGATGTCGGTCGGATCTCGTCAGCACCGGACCGTACGCCACCGAGCACCAGCGGGCGTCTGCGCTGATGGCGGCGGCGGCTCAGGACACGGCCGCGCCAGAGCGAGCCGGCGGCGGTGGCGCCATGGCCCCGATCCCGCTTGCGGGCCTACGCCACGATCATCCGAAAGGCGCGCCCTACGCGACGGGCGGTGCGATCGAGAGCTGCATCACGCCTGGGGTTCAGCCGTTCGACGCGGTGGAGACCGTGATGACGCGCGCCATGGGCGGGCTGCCCTTCGCCGCCGAGGTTCGGGTGGATAGTGTGGTGCTCGCGACGCTGAAGAGCGACGGCGCCGCGACGGTGCCTGCGAAGACCAACGGGATCCCAGCGAGTGGCGACGGCGTCAAGGTGTTTGGCGGTGGTCTGACGCTGTGTCTGCGGACCTGGGCGACCACGGAGGCCGTGCACAGCCCGGCCGGCCACGTCGCGCTGGCTGCGCCGCAATTCCGACTAGGCGCGTGGCGGTACGGGCTTGAGACGCCCGGCCACGGACTCAAGCTCGATCTCCGTGCCGCCGACAGACCGGCGCTATTCGGCGGACCCGCGGCCACGGGCGCGATTCGGCTGTGGCGAGGCCTCGACGAGCCCTTCGACAGCGTTCACGGCCATGTCGACCAGGCGGATAGCCGGGCCGAGGTGTCGTTGTTGCCGTCCGCGAACGCGACGATTGGCGTGCCGCTTACGGGCGACTTCGCCCTCGCGCGGCTGCCGAAACACATGACGCTGGCGTTGCGGTGGGGGCGCGCCGGGCAGACGCCGCCGCCGAGCGACGCCGCTGCGGCCGGAGAGCTGCTGGCTCGCATCGACCACTTGCGCGTGGCGCGCAATGACACACGCCGGCTTGGTCTCTTTGACGTCGCGCACATGGCCAGCTTTGGGCTGCAGGTCGCCGCTGCGCCACAGGCTCAGCTCCCGGCGCAGCCCCGAGATCTCGGCCTACAGGTGGCCATGTCTCACAAATTCGCTGGATGGTGGTCGACAGGGGGCCTGCGCGTGGCGCTGGAGCTACCCGGCCCGGCGTTTGACCGGGTTCGGCTGCGGCTGCGTGGAAGCCTCGCCGATCCGGCGCTTGCGCTGGTGGCCTCGACCGAGGCAGGCGCGCTGGCGGTGCAGCTCCCCGCTGCGGCCGCGAACGTCGGCGAGCAGCGGCTAGAGCTCGCGTTGGCGGGCCAACGCTTGCGCCTTGACCTGCTGCTGTCGGAGGACCGCTGGCAGGCGCCTTCGAGCGGCGTCGAGCTACGCAGCATCGCCCTGTGTCGCGGCGGCTGGTGGACGCTACCCAGCGCCGACGCGCGTGGGCTGCAGGACACCCGCAGCGCCAGCGGCGGCGTACGCCTTGAGGCGCTGGAAGACGCAGCCGCGGCCAGCTCGGGCGGCGCCGACGCGGTCAGCGACGCCCGACCCCCGAGCGGCAGCTGGCTCGTGAGCCGCGAACTCACCGCACCACAGACCGCTGTGCGCTTCACGCTCAAGCAACATCTCACGGTCGGCGCGCTGCGCTTGCGGTTGCTCCTGGATGACAGCCCCGCAGCCGTGCTCGATGCACCCGGCCCCAGTGAGCAGCCTGTAGCCGTGAAGGGCGCGCCGTTCACGCGGATCGGGCTGCTGCTTCAGGTCAAACCGGGTGCGATGAACGCAAAGGGCTTCGCCGAGTTCGCGGACCTTGAGGTGCGGGGCGTGGACGGCGTCTGGCGTCCGGTGGCCGCGATCCCGATCGTGTTGGGAGAGGCGCTCGTGGCGAGCCGCGCCGTCGGCGTCCCCGGCGCCGTGAGCGCGTCCGATGCGGTGCCAGACGCGCGCGCTGTGAGCACGCCACCAGCGGCCCACACCGATCGCGGGTGCAGCATCGGCCGGGGCAATCGGCACCTGGGCGGCGGCTGGTCGGCTGCGTTATTGCTGGCGGCGCTGTGGCTGGTCGGGGCCCGGCGGCGTCGCCAGTCGCCGGCCTAGACCGGCGTGCGGGCGCCTGAGAGCCTCCCGACGGCGCCTGCGTCAGCGCGCTAGCACCGCTGTGAGCGCCGCAGGCAGGCCCAACTCAGCCACCGGTCGCGCCTTCCGAATCACCCCGGGCAGGCCACCCTGCAGCGAGAACGCGAGGCTCGCGGGCGTCGCCTCGGCGCCGGTCGTGGCAGCTGAATCGCCAGGAAACCAAGCCTCGACGTAGGGGACCCAAGTTCCCACCTGCCATCCCAAGGAGGCGTCGGTGACGAGCAGCTGCAGCGCCACGGCGCGGCTGCCTGCCGCGCCGTCCGGCAGCTGCCAGCGCAGCGACGCGGGTCCGTGGACGACACGTTTGTCGTCGCTGATGACCACGTCACCGTCCAGGCTCAAGGACTGCACGCCCACCGCATCGCCACCGGTCGCGCTCGGGTCGCTAGCACCGGCCAGCACAAACCCCAACTGCGCCGGAGCCGTCACGGCCACGACGCCGCTCGTCGCCGCGTTGAGGTCCTGTCCCGCCGCGGCGGCTTGGCGCCAGTAGGTGCCTTTCGCCCCGTAAATCCCGGCTGGCAGCGCCCAACGGCGCGTCGCGTCCACGTGAGGTTCGGCGACCAACGCGCGCGTGGCGCTCGCCAGCCGCGCCAAGCCGTCGTCGAGGCGATGCATCTGCCCCAGCCCGTCGAACACGCAGGATGACACCACGGCGAGGTCACCGGTGGCGGTGACCACCACCACATCGCCCCGCTCGTCCGCGGCAGCCACGGCGTCGGCGAGGCCGAGAGCGTCTGTGCGCGTGACGCCCTCGTACCCAGCTGCCACCAGCGCCTCACCGGCCTCGTTGAGGTCGAGCCAGCGAACGTCGGCGCGCCGTGTGCGGACCCCGGATCGAAGCCCCGCGGTGCGCGGGCAGATGTTGGGGTTTGGCGCGAAGGTGGCCGCAGCGGTGGCCGACGCCTCTGTCGGCGATGTTGGCGGCGCTGTGGCACAGGCCACTGCGATGCAGGCCGCGAAGAGGAGCGGTCCGACGCGGCGGGCATGGCGTGATCGTCGGTTCATGCTGCCGACCTCCCTTCATGCAAGCGTCGCCCGAGGGTCCCATTGCTTCGGGTCAACTTCAACCAGACAACCGGAGCGCGCAGAACAAAAGAGGCGGGGCCGCGGTCGAGGCGGCCCTACAGTGAACCCTCAGCGGCACGGAGCCGTTCGCTACGTCAGCGCACGCCGCCATGCCTGCTCGGGTTGCCTTTCTGCAGCGCAGACGTCGTCGATGGGAACCGGTGCCCGGCTGGACCCGCAGCATGGTGGCGCTCGACGTTGGACTCCGCGTCGCCCGAGATGATCAGTCCGTCGCGCACCGTCTCGGCGCCCTGCGCGAAGGCGATGGCCACGGCGTGCGCGATCTGGTCCCGGCTGTCCACGGTCCCTGACAGATAGCACGTGTTCTTGCTGTCAAAGTCCGCGGAGACCGCGCGAAGGCCGGCTTCGGACAGTCTGGTTTGGGCTGCAACGGTACGGTCATTTGTCGCGTTTGACATATCAGAGATCCCGGCGCACCCGGCTTGGCTCGCCGTGGTTGGCGGGACGATGAGGTCGCTTGTGTCTGTCAACCTAGGCGACGGCGACGGCCTCACAACCCTCAAAAAGAACTGAGGTCATGAAGAGGAGGTCAGCAATTGACCCTCAAACCATGATCTGCAGCGTCCCCGGAAACCGGTGTGCAAGGCGGCGGTTTGGGGTTGCCGGGCAGCGCACAATCGGCGTTGACGATGCGGGGAACCGTCGACGTGTCGCCGCCGGCGTCTTGGGCGTCAACACTCGCGTCTGCCGCGTCGGCCGCCGTCGCATCCTCGGCGGCGTCACCCTCCACGCTGTCGCCATTCAGCGCGCCGTCGAGGTCGGCAGCATCGGCTCCAGCGATCCCGTCCTCGTCCCCGAGCAGTTTGGCTGCTCTCCGTGCAGCTTCCGTTTTGATGGCGAGATCGCCCTCATTCACTTCCGTCACGTTGGCGCAGGACGGCTGCGCCAGGGCCACTAAGAGCCCGAGGCAGATCGGTAGAAACGGGCGTCGCGACGCAGCTGCTATGGTCATCTCCAAAGGCGGCTAAAAATGCCACGCGACGGCCAAGTGCGGGCCGCCAACACGGAGCTGCAACCCTGCCGAGTCCATCTTGGCCCGTGTCATGAGCATCCACGCACCTGCGCCGATGGCCGCGATTCCTACGCCTAGCGCTGCACCGCCAAGCATTTGCCGATCATCGATGTTCTTCTTCTGCGCCTTATATTCGGCGCTGGACAGCCCGTCGATCTTGCCGGCCCCGTCCTTCTGGGCGAGCGCTGCATTCGGGTCACCAGCGTCGCTTCGCGTCGACAGCAACAAAGCCACCCAGGTGCCGACGCCAACGCCGCCAAGCGCGAGCGATGCATATCCGGCCGGTGTCTTCCACGTCGCGGCCCTCAGCGCAGGCTCGGTCAGCGCGCGCGACGAAATGGGCGCACACGCCAGCGTTCCGATGAGCGCCACGGCCTCGATCATCGTTTCGTCCATGACGGTAGACCAGGCAGTCTCGCGAACA
>CALENB010000009.1 GCA_937910235.1 uncultured Myxococcales bacterium
GCCGCCGCTGAACGTCCCCATCGCCTTCAGCGGGATCGTCTGCTGCACCGTCAGCGCCTGGATCGGCGCGATCACCGTCACCTTCGTCAGCTTCGCGTCGGTGACTTCGACCAGCGTCGTGCCGCTCTGGCCATTCCAGGTCGCCGTGATCGTGGTCTTCCCCTTCTTTAACGGCGTGACCCAGCCCTGGGTCGGCCCCACAGACGCGACGCCAGCCACGCTCGGATCGCTCGAGACCCAGCTCACCTGCGCGGTCAGATCTTGGGTCGTGAGGTCCGTGAACAGCGCCGTCGCGCGCAGCGGCGTGATGAAGCCAATCGGCAGCAGCGGCAAAAACGGTGTGATCTGCAGCTCCTTCAGCGCGACCTGCTGCACCGTGATCGTCGTGGTGCCCGTCTTGCCGCCCCACGTCGCAGAGATCGTCGCGGTTCCGGCGGCCAACGTCTGCACCAACCCCTTGTTCTGGTTGGCCTGCGGGTTGCCCTGCGCGCCGTTGAACACCGTCGCCACCTGCGGCGCGTCGCTGACCCAGGAGGCCGCCGCGGTAATCTGCTGGGTGGTGTTGTCGGTGAGGACCGCCACCGCCTGCAGCTTCACGTACGTCCCCGGCACCACCACGGGCTGCGACGGGCTGAGCTCGATGCTCTTCACCTCGGCTTGTTTGACCGTCAGCTTGGCCTGCACCGACTTTCCGCCCCATGTCGCCGTCACCGTCACGCTTCCCGGCTTCAGCGTTTGCGTCCAGCCAGCCGTACCGCCGCCGTTGAGGATGGACGCCACCGTCGGATCCGACGAGATGAACGTCGTCTGCCACGTCACGTTCTGCGTCGTGCCGTCGCTCATGATCGCGGACACATCGAACTTGACCGGCACCCCGACCGCCACGCTCGATTGCGCTGGTTGGATCTGGAGCCCGGTCACCTCGGCCGCGGTCACCTCCAGCGCTGCGGTGCCGCTGTAGGCCGCCACGCTCGCCGTAATCGTCACGCTGCCCGCGGTCAGGCATTGCACGATGCCCTTCTGGCCGTTGCCGTTGAGCGCGGCTGCGATCTTGCCGTCGCTGGAGAGCCAAGTCGCCGCTTGTTGGATGTTCTGCGAGGTGCCATCCGAAAAAAGCAGGGTGGCTTGGAAGCTGCGCAGCTCGCCCTTGGTGCACGTGTGTTTGCCCGGAAACAGCGACACCTCGGTCGGTTTCGCTGAGGTCACCGTCAGGGTCGCCGTCGCCTTGAAGCCCTGAAACGTCGCGGTAAACGTCACCACGCCCGGCTGCTTGGTCTGCACGCGGCCCTTATCGGGTGGGCCGCCCGGGCCGCCGCCCTTGTTGCCGATCGTCGCGATGGACGTGTCGCCCGAGCTCCATTCGGCTTGAAACGTCACGTTCTGCGTCGAGTTGTCCGTGAAGACCGCGACGGCCTGGAACTGCATCGGCAGCCCGGACGCGACGGACCACACCGCCGGCGACACCTGCAAGCTGCTCACGGTCGGGGTTGTGACGGTGAGGACCGAGCTGGCCGACACGCCGCCAAACACAGCCGTGATCGTCGCCTTGCCTGCCGCATTGGCCTGCACGAGCGCGGCGTTGACCGTGCCCGCGCTGAGGCTCGCCACGGCCGGGTTCGACGTCGTCCAGGTCGCCTGTTGCGTGACGTTGACGCTCTTGCCGTTCGAGAACTCCGCCACCACCCAGAACTGCACAGCTTGCCCGGCCTTGCGCGTCGGATCGCTCGGTCCGATGGTGAGCTGCTTGAGGGAGGGGGCGATCAGCGTCACAGTCGCCGCGCCCTTGATGCCTCCGATCGTCGCTGTAACGCTGATTTTACCGGGCGCCAGCGCGCTCAGCTGGCCTTGGCTGCCGGCGAGGTTGCCGATGCTCGCGAGCTTGTCGTCGCTCACCGTCCACACCGCCGAGCCGCTGACGTCTTGGCTGGCGCCGTCGCTCCACGTGCCCTTCGCCGTGAACAGCTGTTGTGTGCCGACGGTGACTTGGGCCGGGGAGGGGCTCACGTCGATCTGGTTGAGCACCGACGCCAGGACGGTGACGTTGGCCTCCGCGGAGAGCGTGCCGATGCTCGCCTGGACCTTGGCGGTCCCGGTCTTGCTGCCTGTGACGAGTCCAGCCTGAGCGCCGTTGCTGACGGTGGCGACACCTGCGGGGCTGCTGGTCCAGGTCGCCTTGGTGGTGACGTCGAGGACCTGACCGTCGGTGTACGTGCCAAGGGCTTGTAGCTGCTGGGTCAAACCGAGCGGGACTGTCACGTTGCTGGGTTTGATGGTGATTTTGGTGAGCGTCGCCGCGCTGACGGTGAGGGTGGCCGCGCCGCTGACGCCCTTGAAGGTCGCCGTCACCGTGGCGACGCCCGCGGCGAGCGCTGTGACGACGCCGGCGCTGGTGGGTAGGTTGCTCACGCTCGCCACGCCGGCTGCCTTGGGGTCCACGCTCCACGTCGCTGAGGTGTTGAGGTTCTGCGTGCTGCCATCGCTGAACGTGCCGGTCGCGTTCAGCTGCACCGTCGTGCCGGCGGCGAGGGTGGCCGCCGCTGGCGTGACGTCGATGCTGGTCAGCGTGACGGTGTTGGCGATGACGGTGACGGGCCGGCTCGCGAGCAGGCCCGCAAACGCCCCGGAGATCACAGCCACGCCGCCAGACAAACCCGCCACAACCCCGGACGCATCGACCTTGGCGGCGGTCGGCGCGCTGCTCGCCCACGTCGCCACGCCCGTCACCTCAGCGGCGGTGCCATCATCGTAGATCGCGGTCAGGTGCATCTGCACCGTGCCACCGACCGCGATGGTCGCGTTGGCCGGGGTCAGCGACAGCCCTTTGACCTTGGCGGCCTTGACGGTGAGCGTCGCAGTGGCCTCCTGGCCGCCCAGCTTGGCGCGAACCGTCGTGGTGCCCGCTTGTTTGGCCGTGACCGTGCCGGCGCCGGTGAGGCTGATGATGGTGGTGTCGTCCACGGACCAGACCGCGCTCGCTGTGACGTCATCGTTGCTGCCGCCCTCCAGCGCCGCGATCGCTTGGAAGCTCTGCGACGCACCGACGCCGATCTCGGCCTGCGCGGGCGTGAGGCTCAGGCTGAGCACGGCGAGGGGCGACACCGTGAGCTGTGCTGTGGCTGTGATGACGCCCAGCGCGCCATTGTCCAGCGTCGCGGTGACGATCGCTGACCCCGCCGCGAGGGCGACCGCCACGCCCGACGCGTTGACCTGGACGACGGTCGGCGCGTTGCTCGCCCACGTGACCTCGGTAGAGACCGCGACGCTGCTGCCGTCGTCGAGCTTCGCCGTCGCTGAGAGGGCGACCTGGCTGCCGATGCTGAGCGTCGCGGACGCCGGGGCGAGCGTCAGCGCGACGACCGCGCCAAGGGTGTCGCCCGCGTCAGGGCTGGTGTCTTGTTGCCAGACCCACGTGTCGTCGCCGTTGCCAAGGTCGTCGCCGGTGCCAGCGTCGCTCGTCGTCGCGTCGTCGCCCGACCCGTCTGCAGCCGCGTCGTGGGCGCCCGCGCCGTCGGCGGTGGTCACCCCGTCCGCCACAATCCCGTCCCCGCCGCCGACGTCGGTAAGCGCGGCGCCCGCTGGACCGTCGACAGCTTTGTCGTCGGAGCTACAGGCGCTGAGCGCAACCATCAGCCCGACACCGATGGCGTGTGTGATGTGGCTTCTGCGTGGGGATAACGTGTGCATTTTGGCTCCTTTTCTCAGCCAGCTTAGGATGCTGAATGCCGCCGGCCGCCGAAACGCAAAAACAGCAGTTGCCATATTTGCACACGAAGCGGGCCATGGGCCCCGTAATCCCGAGTCTCGCGCACTTGCGGAGGTGCTTTGGCCTCGGAACTATTGAATCAGACGCCTGCGCAGGCTATGCATGGCGACGCACAGGAGGCGCCCATGGCACCAGTAGAGAACGGCAACGGCGACAAGCTCGGCGACGATCTAGTTGGTCAGACCCTGGACAGGCGGTATCTCGTCGAGAAGGTCATCGGCCTCGGCGGATTCGGCACGGTCTACAGCGCTACCCACGCCCATACACGCGACAAACTCGCCATCAAAGTCCTGCGCGCCAACGTCGCTGAGGATCCGACCGTCGTGCAACGGTTTCGGCGCGAGGCGACCCTCACGAGTCAGCTGAAGCATCCCAACACCGTGTCCGTCATCGATTTCGGTGAGATGGACGACGGCCGCCTCTACCTCGTGATGCCTTTTCTGGAAGGTCGCACGCTGACGGACTTGCTGCGCGACGAGGCGCCCGTCGATGCCCACCGGTTGGTGCGAATCGCGGTGCAGGTGCTCAAGAGTCTGGACGAAGCGCACAGTAAGGGGCTGGTGCACAGGGACCTCAAACCGGACAACATCTTTTTGCAGGACTTGCACGGAGAGGCTGATTTTGTGCGGGTTCTGGACTTCGGAATCGCTCGTTCGCTCGACAGCAATGAGCAGGAGCTGACACGCACCGGCACCGTCATGGGCACGCCGAAGTACATGTCGCCCGAGCAGGCGACCGGTAAAAAAGCAGACGCGCGCGCGGACCTCTATGCGCTGGGGGTCATCTTGTTCGAGGCGTTGTCGGGGGTCACGCCGCTGATGGGGGATACGCCGCTCGCGACCATTTTCCGTCGCGCCACAGAGGACGCGCCGTCCGTCAGCGAGATGCTCATGCTGCCCACGCCCCAGGGGTTGTGCGAGGCGGTGCTCACGGCAATGGCGCGGGACCCAGCGCGGCGGTTTGCTACGGCCGCGGCGATGACGGCAGCGCTGGAGGCGGGGGTTCGGACCGACGTGCGGCTGCCAGCCCGCGCCACAGCGCCCGGAGCGCCGCAGCCGTTGACATCGACGGTGCAGTATCGCGGTGTCGATGAAGACACGATGGCGGTCGATCTCAGCGCCGCTGCCGCACCGCCGCCACCGCCGCCGGCGACCACTCCGCCACGGTCGTCGCCGCTGCGCGCGGCTCGTCCACAGGAGACCCGCGTGGGCAACGCGCCCGGCGCGCCATCGCCGCCACGGATGGCGCCGCCACCGGGCCCGCCTACCGCGTCCAGGGCTGTCGCGGCGCCGGTCCCCTCCCCCGCCGCTCCAGTCCGCCCAGGTCCAGCCCCCGCCGCCCCCCCGCCACCACCTGTGGCCGCGCCGCGTGCGCAACCCGCTGCACCAGCGTCGGCCAGGGCCAGCGGCGCTGTCGGTCAGCCTGTGGCCAAGACGAGCAGCCTGCCGGTGGTCTTCGCGGTGCTCGCCGTTGTGATCCTCGGCGGCGTCGGGGCGTGGCTTGCGCTTCGTGATTCGTCCGGGTCCGCCGCTGCGGGCGCGTCGACGCGGGCGGCGGGCGACAGCCCGGCTGCGAGCGACATGGCGGCCGCTGAGAAGGCGGCCGTGGAGAAGGCTGCTGCGGACAAGGCTGCTGCGGACAAGGCTGCTGCGGCGACGGTCGCCACAGAGAAGCTGGCGGCCGAGCGGGCCAGCGCTGAGAAGGCGGCGGTCGACAAGGCGGCAGTCGAGGCGGCCGCTGCGGAGAAGGCCGCTGGCGAGAAGCCGGCGGCCGACGATCCCACTGCAGGCGGCGGTGGCGACACGCCCGCGGGCGACGAAGTCGGGGCGAAGGATGATCCGGTCCACGTCGGCGAGGGTGGTGAGGCGGCCGCCGATGCAGTCAAACGTGAGGACACGAAACCGGCGGCGGCGGCAGGTGACGACACGAAGCCGGCGCTCGCGACGCGCGCGCCGCCTGCGAAGAAGCGGCCTCGCAAGCGCCGGCCTGCCTATCGACCAGGCGGCGGTGTCGCGCGCCCGGGGCGCTAGCTCACTGCAGCGCGAGAAAGCTGCAGCGCGAGAAATCCGCAATGGTGGATAGCCGAAGGGCTAGCGACCGGTCTTGGAGACGTGCTGAAAGTCCTGCAACGTCCGCCAAGCCCCGCCCCAGCCCCACCCCATGCGCTGCCAAACCCCGACCCCGGCGCCGCCGGCGACGAGCATGCCCGGTCGCACGTGCTTGCGTTGCACCCAGGCCTTGCCGGCGGCCGGCAGCACCAGTTGACCCTTCACGTAGGGGTTGCGTAGCGGGTTGATGTCGACCGCGGTGCCGAACGCGTGCTCGGACCAGCGGCCACCGCCCGTCATCTTGCGGCAGTTGAACGCCGAGGTGTTGTCGGCAGCCATCGAGCGGACATCGCTCGCGCCAAAGAGGTGTACGGGCGCCATGACTGTGATGGGAAAACGCACGTGAAAATAGTGTTTGAACGCGGCCAGCACAGTGGGGGCGACGGAGGCGGCGACGATGAGATGGCCGACCGAGCGTGTGCCGTCCGGGCGCCAGTGGTCGAGCGTCAACACGCGCAGCTGGTCGAGGGGGACTGGACACCCGGGATGCCACGAGATGCCCCGCATGGCGCGGCGCAGTTTGGCGTCCAGAGGGGCGATTAGGCCCTGAAACTTGGGCTGATAGCGCGTCAACGAGCGGCCGCCCTCTCCGACGCCGATGACGACGGCCTCGCACGCTGGATCTGCGGCGATGCACAACGAGACCCCTGGGTAGGGCAGGGTGCCCGCGCTGTTGGTTGGCGCGTTGGCGAAGCCAGCGGTCGCGACGGTCAACGTCCAAACCACGGCCACGACACGCGCTGTATGGCGACCGCCTCGAATCGGTGGGTTGTGCTGCATGGGGCTAGTTCTCAGTCCCGGTTGACTGGCTGGTCTGCGGTCGATTCGCGCGGGCGCGGGTCGTCGTGGGGGCGGCGTCTTCCCAATGATCCTTGATCCACGTCGTGGTGGCGTGGAAGTCGGGGCGGAAGGCGATGCCCTCCCGCCCCGCGGCCCACTGGTCGGCCTGCCTGTCGGCAGCGGTGAAGATTCGACCGGATTGGCCGTCCAGCAGCCGCAGCAGCTCATCACCCGTGCCAAGGGCGCCTGGAAGCGCCAGGCGCAGAAACCGCTCCTGGAGGAACTGGTGGGTTTGAAAAGCGACGCCGCGGCCACCCGCGCTGATAACGGTCTCAAGCAACAACATCGGGCTGCGCGGTGAGAACAGCCACGCTATCCAGCCCCAGCTGACGTTGTCGCGGTTGAAGAACTGGTTGTTGGCGTCCGAGCCGCCTGTTGAGGCCTGGTCGGCGCCGCACGACAACAGGACCACGTCCTCGGGGCCATCGACGTCTCGGAGTTTTCGGTGCCGCAGCAGCTGGGAGAGGCCACACATCGACGGGTTGTTGGCGAAGAGGCCACCGTCCACATGGCCATCGCGCACCGGCATCAGGATGGGCACTGAGCCGCTGCGCAGGGCGATCTCCGCGGCGCCAAAGTCGAGGTTACGCAGGTCCTCGGTGTCGCCCATCCACGCCTGCGGTTTGTGGCCGGGTCGCTCGCGTCCGAGGTTGTGATAGATGTGCGCGCCCGGCTTGTTGGCACCGGTCCGCACTCGAAACGTGACGAGCGCGACGTCACGGTTGAGCTCGCCGAGCTTGATCGGCTCACCGCTGGGGCCGACGCCGCAGGCCTGCGTCAGCTCCGCCAGCACCCGGTCATTCTCGATGGCGGATCGCATGCCCGACACGAGGCGAGCGACCCCGACGAGGCCGGGTCTGATCGCGCCAACCACGCGCTCATTGAACGCGATCACCGCGTCCAGCGCCGCCAGCGCCGGCATGTCTTTGGGGCGACTTGCGAGGAAGACGGCCGCCCATGCGCCGTCAGAGGTGCCGGCGAACATGTCCACGGAGTCGAGGAATCCGGGCCGCGCGCGCTCGATGTGTCGCAACATGCGGAGGTAGCTGGGCGCAGCGGGGCCGCCGTCGAGCGAGAGAATACGATACGTGCGGGACATGGGCGATCCTCTGGTCAGCTCAGATCGATCCGACCGGCGCGCGTGCCACAGACAGCAGATAGCGCGCCACTCGGTCGTCGGGATCGTGGGCAAGCACAGCCTCTAGCACGCGACCCGCGCCGCGCATGTCACGATCGTGCAGGAGCTGAACGGCCGCCTCGAATTGCGACTTCGTCTCGTCGCGCAGCTGAATGACCGAATCCGTCTCCGTCGCGTAGAAGTCGTACAGTGGCGTGTGCTGCTCTCGTCCGCGCAAGATCACCTGTCCGATGAAGCGATGTGGAAAGCGGTCGGGATCCTCGACGCGCCCGAAGACGTCCCCGCTCACGATGGCATGACAGCCCCAGGCCTTCGTCATGCTCTCCAGCCGCGAGGCCGTGTTCACGGTGTCGCTGATGACGGTGGCGTCCAATCGTTGCGTCTCGCCGATGGTGCCCAGCGCGACCTTGCCCCAGTGCAGCGCCGCTCCGATGCGCATGATGGGCCAGCCCTGCGCCGCGTTCTGCTCGTTGTAGGTGTGGAGCACGCGGTACAGGCCCACGATCGCGTCGAGGGCTTTGCCCGGGTCGGAGGGGAACAGGGCGAGGACGGCGTCGCCGATGAACTTGTCGATGAACCCACCGTGGGCCCGAATAACCGGCCCCGCACGCTCCAAATAGCCGTTCAGATAACTGAAGATCTCCATCGGCAGCATGCGCTCGCTGATGGACGTGAACGAGCGCACATCGGAGAACAGCACCCCCATGTCCCGCTCGACGGCGTCGCCCAACGCGACCTCGGTCAAATCGCCCTTGCCGAGCAGATCGACAAAAGCGGTCGGTACGAATCGCTCCATCGACTGGCGCACCTTCTCCTGACGGTCATAGAACATCGCGTTTTCGATCGAAATCGCCGCCTGCGCGGTCAGAATGTCCAGCATCTGGCAGCGGTCGACGGTGAAGGCGTCCGGCGCGAGGTTGTTCTCCAGATAGAGCATGCCGACAAGCTTGCCCTGGTTGATGACCGGCGTGCAGAGCACCGAGCGCGTGCCGTGAGCGGAGACGTAGGGATCATGGCCGAATCGTTCGCTGCGCAGCGCGTCGCTCAACACCAGCGGCTGCATCGCCCGCTCGACGAACCGCACCATCGGCAGACAGAGCGCGCCGTCCTCCAGCGGCTTGTGCGTCATAGCTTCGGCGCTCACTTGGCCGGCCTCCACCGTCGCCTCGATGCGCAGCGCATCGTGATGCATCAGCATCAGATAGCCCCGCTCGGCGCCGGCGGTCTCGACAACGGTGCGCATCAGCGTGCCCAGCAGATCGTTGAGGATGATCTCGGAGCTGATCGCTTGGCTGGCGCGCATGACAGCCTGAACGTCGAGGGCGGTGTCCGACGTCGTCATGGTCGCGTCGGCCGGGCCGGTGCGGCTTGAGCGGAGACGCGGGTAGGCGCTCTCCAGCTGCTTGGCTCGGACGGTGGCGCCCCATTTGATCCACGCGTAGTGCGCGTCGACGATGAACGATCTCGCGGTGCGGAGCTTGCCCGCCTGTTCAAACCAGCGCGCGGCGCGTTCACAGGCGATGGCTTCGGCGTAGCCCATCCCCACTTCGCTGGCCGCGGACGCGGCGCGGTCGAACGAGACCTCAGCGGTGGCGAAGTCGCCCTCCAAGGCCGCAAGTTCGGCCTCTACGTGGAGTAGATAAGGCGCGTGGCCCGTCGGGTTGAGTGTGTGCCACTGCTGAAAGCGGGCGACATTCTCGCGCACAACGACCGCGGCGGCGGCCCGCGCAGCTGCGTCGCCATCGACGGCGCTCTCTGCTGCGATGATGCACTGCATGTAGCGAAACACGGGCACGACGAAGTGCGACGTTGAGCGAGCGAGGCCGCCCGCGACGGCTTTGGCGAGGGTGGCGGCTTCGTCCCAGCGCGCGAAGATGACGTGATTGATGAGCTTGAAGTACTCCACCAGGTCGCCAAACGTCTGCAGTTCGCCCTCGAACCCCTCCGCCTTCAGCGCCGCGCGACCGGCGTCATCCCCGACCAACTCCAGCAGCTCGTACCGCATACACCGCGCCAACAGGATCCCGACTGGCGAGCGCAGGGTCTCGTCGAGGATGCGCGAGATCTCGGCGCATTCGGTGATGGTCTCCGCCAACGGCGCGCCGCGAACCAGCGCGACGATGGGCACGTTGTACGCGGCCCAACCGGCGAACAGGTACGCGCCCGTCTCGACGCCGGCGGTGATCGCCCGATGCAGGCTGCGCACCACGTCGCCCATCGGGTGGGTCCAGTGCTGCACAAAGGCGCCGTAAATTTGGTAGAGCGGCGCTTCCATCGCCCGCGCACCCATCCGGTCCGTGAGCGCCAGCGCGAGCTCGGCGAAGCGCGTACCCGGCGCGACCATGCCACGCGCGCAGAGCAACACCGAATACGTCATGTAGCCCAGCGGGGAGAACGGTGAGGTGCCGTGCTCGACGCTCAGTCGGACCATGCGCATCACCACGAAGGGCAGCACCTCAATCCGCGTGTAGGCCGGTCCAACCATCGACGTCAGCACCCGCATCTGCAGGAACACCGCCGGATCGCGCAGCATCGGCGCGTCGAGCAGCGCCATTGGGTCGCGACTGCCCAGCGCCGCCTGCAGGCCCTGCATCTCGGCGCCCATGACCCCCATCCAGCCCTCAGGCGAGGTCGGCGCTTGAAAGCCAAACAGCTCGCTCAAGGCCTCGATGCCCGTGGCGATGCCGCTCAGAGAGTCGCCGATTCGGCCAAAGATCTGCATCCGCAGATTGAAGAGCTCGGCGCGCTCAGGCGGCGTGGTGGCGTGTGTGAACGCCGTGTCGATCAGCGCCATCGCCTCGTCGTAGCGACCGTTCAGCTGCGCGGCGTCCGCCCGCTTTTGCGTCAGCTGGAGCGTCATCTCACGCTGTTGGGTCCAGGCCGCGTCGCCCAAATGCTCCGTTCCGTGCTGCGCGAACTCCAGCGCTTTGCCAAACGCGCTCGATTGCAGGGCCATCGTGCAGGCGCGGAGATTCAGCCCGGCCGCGACGACACGCTCCGCGTCGGACGTAATGAAGGCGGCGCCGAGGTTGAAGTGGTTCGCCGCGTCGAAGACCTGTTGCTCAGCGTCTTCGCTCGCCGCGAGCAGTCTGGCCACTAGCAGATGCACCGCCGCTCGCTCGGGCGCCGTCTGGTCGGCATACGCGGCCTCTTGTACCCGGTCATGAGCAAAACGCACGCGGATCCCAGCGGCTTGTTCTGGCGTGAGCGCCCCACCGGCCGGCCCAAGCCCCGCCTTCCGCCAAGCATCATCGACGGCGACCAGCAGCTCCCCTGCTAGGGCGGGCCACAGCGCCGCCCAGATGTCGTCGACACCCAGACCGCTGGCGCGGGTGAGCGTCCACAGATCGCAGCTGGCCCCCAGACACGCGCCGACGCCAACGAGGTGTCGGCTCTCGGCCGGCAGCCGCGCGAGCTTTCGAGCCAACAAATCGCCGACCTGGTCAGTCAACCCGAGGCGTCTGATCTGCGGCAGATCCCAGACCCAACTCCCGGTCGTGGTGTCGTGTTTGAGACCGCCGTCTGCCTCCAGGCTGAGCAGCATCTGTTCGATGAAATAGGGGTTTCCGCGCGCACGCAGCCAAAGCTGGTCAGCGAGCGGCGCGACGTCGGCGACGCTCGCGCCAAGGGTGTCTGCGATGAGGGTGTCGCTCGCCTCGCGATCGAGCGGCTCCAGGCTCAGCTGATGGGTCCCTGCGCCCGAGACGGCGACCTCCCCCCCCCCCGCCACTGCTTGATGCGCAGGCTGTCCGTGGCTTGGGTCTCGCGAAACGCACCGATCACCATGAGGTGGCTTTGACCAGGGTCGGAGAGCATGGCCTGCAGGAGCGCGAGCGAGTTGCCGCCGGCCCACTGCAGATCGTCGAGGAAGAGCACGAGCGGGTGCTCCTTGCTCGCCAACACACGCACAAACGCCACCATCACGCGCTGAAACCGCGACAGGGACTCGCTGGGATCGAGCATGGGTGGTGGATTGGGTTCACCGATGATCAGCGCCAACTCAGGCACCACCGCCACGATCACGGCTGCGTTGAGCTTGAGGGCGCCGCCGATTCGTTCGCGCCACGCCGCGATCTCGTCCGTCGTGCCCGCGAGGATGTCGCGAATCAAGTTACGCAGCGCCTGAATGACGCCAGCGTAGGGGACATTCTGCAGTTGATTGTACTTTCCGCTGACAAATCGCCCGTTTCGCAGGCTCACGTCGCGGACGGCTTCCCGCACCAGGCGTGTCTTGCCGACGCCGGGGAAGCCGCTGACCAGCAGCAGCTCTTTGGACCCGGCAGCGGCACGCGCAAACGTCTGCAGCAACGTCTTGATCGCCGCCTCGCGGCCGTAGAGCCGCTGGGACACCTGGAGCCACGGCGAGACGTCACGCTCGCCCAGCGTGAACGGCGCGACCGGTTCGCCCTGGCACAGCGCGTCGAGACAGCGCTGCAGGTCGTGACTCAGGCCAAAACCGCTCTGGTAGCGCGCTTCGGGCGTCTTCTCCATGAGCTTGCAGATGATGCGCGAGACCATCTCCGGCACACGCGCGTTCTGCTTCGAGGGCGGCACCGGCGGTCGCGCGATGTGGCTATGCACGAGCGCGAGCGGGTCCGATCCAAGGAAAGGCCGCTGGCCGCAGACGAGCTCGTAGAGCGTCACGCCGAGCGAATAGAGATCCGTTCGGTGATCGGTCGCGCGGTTCACGCGGCCTGTCTGTTCGGGCGAGATGTAGGCCAGCGTGCCTTCGAGCAGCTGCGCGGATGTGGCTGAGATCTGCTCCCGAAGCAGCCGCGTCGAGATGTCGAAGTCGATGATCATGGCGCGCGAGAGATCAGGCGTCACGACAATGTTGGAGGGGTTGATGTCGCGATGGATCAGGTGAGCGCCATGCAGCCGCCCGAGCGCATCGGCAACTTGGCGCGCGATCGCGACGCTCTCAAGTACGGTGAGCTGGCCACGGCTGGCGACCAGGTGGCGTAGGGATTGACCGCCGATGTCCTCCATGATCAACGCAGGCCGATCTTGCACGTGGACCAGATCGTAGACTTTGGCGACGCCTGCTAGGTCCAGATCGCGGGCGTTCTCCCAAGCGTAGCGATAGCGGGCCAGGGATTTTACGTTCGGGCTGCTGACGGACAGCCACTTGACCACCACCGGCACGCCGTCCGACGCACGTGTGCCGCGGACCACAGTGCTGAGCGCGCTGCTGAACAGCGTCTCGCGCAGGTGATAGCCCGGGATGTTGATCACGTACCGCTCCCCAAGTTGTCGCCGCCGGTGGCGCGGGATTCCGCCTCCACCAACACCGTCGCTAGCTCGGCCGCCAACACACGAACGTGTGGCTGCCGAATCACGGCGAGGTGGTCTCCCGTGATGGCTCGAATCTCCACGCCGTCAGCGGCAAGTCGCGACCAACCGAAGGTTGGATCGGTGTCTGCTCGAACCCAGAACGGCCTTTCTTCGGCCCATTCCGACTTGAACAACACCGCGCGCACACGGAGGCTCCGAGCTGGAGTATAGCTGATTGTTTCGCGAAGGTGGATACTCAGAAGTCGAAACAGCGGCGTCATCGCGGGTTGGTCGAGCGCGACGCTGTGGCTGGTCTCCGGGAGCAGCGCCGCCATGGCTGAACGCTGGAGCAAGCGCCGGAGCGTGCGGTCGCGTCGGCGCGGAAGGGTGGTCGTTGGCGGCCTGCTCGCGTCGCGTAGAAACAAATAATCATGAATGTGATGGACCAGCGTTCGCCCAGCGCGGCCAAAAATGATGCGCGACATCATCGCGGCGGAGGGTCGGTGCCCGTCGAGCGGCGCTGCCTCGTCGACGAGCGCGAGCAACGCGACTTTTTCCCCGAGATCGTCGAGCTGTAGCGCCATCTCGTAGATCACATAGCAGCCGAACGAGAACGCGCCGAGGTAGTAGGGGCCGCGCGGCTGCAGCGCGCGAATGGCGCGTACGTAGCGCCTCGCCATGCTGGGTACATCGAGATCGGGCTCGCTGCGTCCGTCGAGCCCCGCCGCCTGCAGCCCCCAAAACGGGCGATCGTGGGGCAGGGTGCGGGCAAGTTCGAAGTACGGAAACACGACGCCTGCAGCCGGATGCACGAAGAAGAGCGGCGACTTGCTGCCCGTCGTGCGCAGCGGCACGAGGCAGCGTGGCAGCGGCGCGGCGCACGATGAGGGCGATGACGCTGCGATCGACGGGCGCGCGGGGCGCGGGTCGATGCCGATCGCGTCGGGTGGCAGATGCGTCGCGAGGCGGGCGACCGTGAGGCCGTCGAAGGCTGCGGCGGCAGGCAGCGTGACGCCGTGCCGCCGTCGAATCTCTTCGAGCAGCCGCATCGTGATGAGGCTGTCGCCGCCGAGCGAGAAGAAGTCGTCGTCGACCCCAATCCCGCGTACGCCAAGCAGCGCTTCGCAGATCTCCACCAGCGCTCGCTCTCGCGCGTCGGACGCCGGGCGGTAGGGGACGCTGAGGGCAGGTCGCGGGTGGCGGGCGGCCTCGGCGTCGTCCAAAATCGAGGCGCCGTGGACGATCGCCACGCCGGCGGCTGTAGCTGTGTGCGCCGGGCGTCCGGGCTGAGTGGGTCGCGTGATGGCGTCGACCCAGTGGCGTTCGCGGGCGAAGGCGTAGGTCGGCAGGTGGATCCGTCGACCGTCGGAGCCCCCCGGTAGCGGGACGTCGGCGCCGACGCAGGCGAGCGCAGCCAGTGTGCGTGGGATCGGGTTCGTGTCGTCGTCGCGACCGGCTGGCGCCTCGGCGACGGTCTCCATCAGCGGCGACAGCAGCGGCGCAGTGGCGAGGTTCCACAACGCCGGACCCGCCATGCATCGCGGTGGCCCCAGCTCAACGAGCACGTGGGGACCGCGGTGCCCCAGGGTGGCAAACGCGCTGACGAGGTCAACAGGCGCCAGGGTGTGCTTGGCCCAATACCCGGGCGACGTCACCTCGGCGGCTGTGAGCAGCGCGCCGGTCACCGCGCTGACCATGGGCACGTCTGGCGCGTGCAGCTCAAAGCTCGCCGCCAGCGCACGTAGTGGGGCCTCAATTGGGGCGAGCAGCGGACTGTGTGCGGCCACACTCACACGAACGCGCCGGCACGCGATGTCCCGCGCCGTTAGCAGCGCGTGCAGCTGATCGATGGGGTCTGGCAGACCGGTGGCCACGGACGCGTCGGGGCCGTTCCGCAGCGCTACCCAGGTGCCCTCGGGCAGCAGCTCCGCGAGGGCATCGCCCGACAGCGGGGCGAACAGGCACGCACCCGCGGGCGTCTGCCGAAGCAGCTGAGAGCGGGCCACCATGAAACGCATGGCGTCTTCGATACGCATGACACCCGTGAGCGCGGCGACGGCGAATTCGCCGGTGCTCTGGCCGAGATACACGTCGGGTCGCGCGCCCGCCGCGATGAGCGCGCGACCGGTGGCCCAGCCCACGGCGAGCGTGAACGGACCGGCGTTGTCTTGTTGATCGAGCCGCGCTTGCTGCGCTGGCACGTCGGCCGCGGGCGTCAGAAAAACCCGGGGATCCGGGCCGCCAGCGGCGATGCAGGCCGCTGCGGCCCGGTCGAAAGCC
The DNA here is from genome assembly GCA_937910235.1 of uncultured Myxococcales bacterium. Taxonomy (GTDB): domain Bacteria; phylum Myxococcota_A; class UBA9042; order UBA9042; family UBA9042; genus UBA9042. The sequence goes on from CALENB010000009.1 coordinate 15,404, forward strand.
GCTCGGAACGTGGCGCTGTGTCGGTAGGCCTGCGCGCCGGCGCCGACGCGCTGGAAGCCCTGGCCGGGGATGAGAAACGCCGTCTGATTGCGGGCCGCCCCTGCTTGTAGGGCGCGCGTCGTCATGCCGTGCGGCGGGGCCCCTAGCTGTTCGGCGGCGTTGGCGCCCGCTGGCACCCACCACACAGCTTGGCATGGCAGGCGGCGGCGCCCCGTCGCCAGGGTCGTCGCGACGTCCATCAGGTTGGCGTCCGGGTGCCGAGCCAGCCACTGACTCAGGGTGCGCCGCTGTCGCTCCAGCGCCGCCTCATCGCGACCCTGCAACAGCAGCGCCACCCCCTCAACGTTGGCGACCGGGGCCGCGTCGGCAGGTGGCAGCGGCGCCTCCCCGACGATGACGTGGGCGTTCGTCCCCCCCGCGCCAAAGCTGCTCACGCCGGCCAGCCGCGCGCGCGCGCTTCGCGGCCACGGCACAGCGGTGGTGGCCAGCCGCAGCGGCGTCCGGGCGAGCTGAAGCGCCGGGTTCTCGCGGGTTGCGTGGCGTGACGCCGGAATCTGGTCATGCTCCAGCGCCAGCGTGGCCTTGATGAGCCCGCAGACGCCCGCGGCCGTGTTGGTATGGCCGATGTTGCTCTTGATCGAGCCCAGCCAGCACGGCAGCCCATCCGCGCGCGGCCCGCCGAGGGCTTCAGCGAGGGCACGCACCTCAATCGGGTCGCCCAGCGGCGTCGCGGTGCCATGCGCCTCGATGAGATCGAGCGCTCCGGGCGACGCACCAGCCTGCCGCAGCGCGGCCGCGATGGCGCGCGCCTGGCCGGTCACTCCGGGTGCGGTGTAGCCGACCCGATCAGCGCCGTCGTTGGTCACGGCAGAGCCACGAATGACCGCCCGGATGGGGTCGCCGGCCGCGATCGCGTCGTCGAGGCGGCGCAGCACCACGACGGCGACAGCGTCGCCCGTTGCGGTGCCGTCGGCATCGGCCGAAAAGCTGCGCGTTTGGCCATCTTGGCTGGCGATCCCGCCAGTCTTGTACACGTGGCCCGCCGTGGTCGGCACGGCGATGGATGCCGCGCCCGCAATCGCGACGTCACAGCTGCCGGCGCGCAGGCTCTCACAGGCGAGGTGCACCGCCACAAGTGACGTCGAGCACGCCGAACCGACGGCCAACGCGGGACCGCGCAGCCCGAGTTTGTAGGCGACGCGGGTGGCGATGTGGTCTTTGTCGTTGCCGATGACCGCCGCCATGCCGCCCAGCGCTTCGAGCGCGCCGCCCGACGGCACGAGATTGTTGAGCAGGTACGTGTTCGGCGAGCAGCCGCCAAATACCCCGATCGCGCCGTCAAATCGATCTGGATCGACCGCGGCGTCCTCAAGCGCTGCCCAGCACACCTCAAGGAACTTGCGATGCTGCGGATCTGTAAGCGCCGCCTCGCGGGGGCTGGTTCGAAACAGGCTGGCGTCGAAGCAGTCCGCGTCACCCAGCGCGCCGCGTACGGGCACGTAGTTGGCGTCATCGATGACGGCGGCGGGCAGCCCGGAGGCGATCAGCGTGTCGCGGTCGAACGTGTGCATGCCGTGTTCACCTGCGGCCAGCATCGCCCACAGCGCAGGCACGTCCGGCGCAGCTGGAAAACAGCCAGCCATGCCGACGATGGCGATGGCCGGCGATGTCGTCGGGGTCGTCGTTGAGGCGTCCGGCGCCCTCGATGGCGTCGCAGGGGGGGCGGCGCCGTCGAAGCGCGTGAAGTCGCCGACGGGCTCGACGTCATCGAAGGGCTCGAAGTCATCGAAGGGCTCGAAGTCGTCGAAGGGCTCGAAGTCATCGAAGCGCTCCAACTCGCCACCGTTCTGGGGCGCTGTGATGCTTCCGAAGGCGTCGTCGTGTGGCTTGCGGTCGGTCATTGCGCCGGCTCCCTCGGTCCCCTCGTCTTTTGGGCTGCTTGTTGCGCGTCGATCCACGAGGCCTGCGCGCGCACAGTCGGCCGCGCGAACAGGTCGACCATTGGCACCTCCAGCGCGAACGCAGATTGCAGCGCCACGCGGAGCCGCGCGATGAGCAGAGAGTGTCCACCAACGTCGAAGAAGTTGGCGTTCACGTCGATGCGCCGGCTCTCCAGCAGCGTCGCCCAAATGGCCGCCACCCGCTGTTCGCTGGCGCCCACCGGCGGCGTTGTGACGCGGCTCCGCGACGCCTCCGCGGCGACGGGGATCACCGTGCCGAAGGGATCGCGCACCGGGTCAGACTGCAGGCTGCCGACACGCACGAGCGGCCCTGTGGTGCAGCGTCGCGCGATGTTGGGTGCGCCGCCGTCGAGCCCTGTCCACACGGACCCCCCATCGGCCTCAAGCGCGGCCTCGACGACCGCGAGGGCGGTCTCCGCTGCCAGGGGAATCAACCCTTGGCGCACAGCGAGGGCGTCGCCGTGCCGCGCGCGACTCAGCCCCACCCCCGACCACGCCGTCATCACCAGGCAGGTCGCGCGTGCACCCAGCGCGGCGCAGGTGGCATCGCCAGCGAGCGCGCCGGCGCCATAGGCCCCCAATCCCGGGGCCGGGAGCCACGCGTGCACGCTGTTGACGTCCACCAGCCGCGCCTGAGGGCGTGTCGCGACGGCCCGCGCAGCGGCCTGATTGGCTGCCAGACGAGCGGCCCACGGCGGCGACCGCGTGAGCGCCTCCGGTAGGGATTCGTCGAGCGTGCCTTGATGCGGGCTGGCGACCAGATTGACGAGGTGGGTCATCGGTCCGGCGGTCGACTCCCAAGCGGCGAGGCCGCGCTCGAGCGCCCCGGCTTCGGTGACGTCCACAGACGCGAAAGCGATGGACCGGCCGGCGCCGTCGCCCGTGCCGCGGTTCGGGCTGCCGCCGTCGTCCGTGCGGCCGTCGGCTGCTGTGGCGTTGGCGGCGCGGCCAAGGACCAAGACGTGCGCGCCGCGAGCGTGGAGGCGGGCTGCGAGCAGCTGTCCGATACCGCCGGTGCCGCCGAGCAGGGCGATGCGTTGCCCAGCGCCGGCCACGCCGGCCGGCAGCCGCTCAGCTGCGGGCTCGAGCTGCCACGTAAGCCAGTCAGACCCCGCGCGACGCAGCTCCTGAACGCCGCGCCAGGGCGCGCCGAGCAGACTCGCGACGGCGGCGGCACGCTCCGCCGTGGCGTCGGTGAGGCCGTCCAGGTGTAGAACGCTGGTGCCAGGTCGCTCCGTCTCCAGGTGGCGCAGCAGGCCGTGCGCCGCCGCTGCGCTGATTTTTCGGTCTTTCCGCGGCGCTGAGAGCCAGCGCGGGCGGGCGTCCGGCCACCGCCGGCCGACGAAACGAGCGAGGTCGGCGGCCCGCGTTGTCGCCAGCGTCGGGTCGGGGCCGGCGACCAGCACGATCGCCTCGGGGCAGCGATGCGCGCCTGTGGAGGAGCCTGGCCCGGCGTCCTGCCATCCGTCGGCGTCGGTACTCAGGGCTGGCGCCGCTTGAGCGTTGAGGCCGTCCGCCACGAGCGCCGTCGTGAGCGCTGGGTCGCCGTCCACCCACACAACACCGTTGAAGGGTGCGTCTGCGGGGAAGAGCGCTGGCCACGGTCGCCACACCTGTCGCCACACCCCCCAGACGCCGCGCCGTGGCAAACAGGCGAACGCGTCCAAGTCGCCGGCCTCGTAGCGCGCGCGAAGGACACCGCGCTTCACTTTACCCAGCGCCGTCCGCGGCAACGTCGTCGCCGGTGCCGCGATGACCTGTTGCACCTGCAAGCCCGTGCCCGTCGCGATGGCGGCTCGCAGCCGGCGAGCGGTCACAGCCGGATCCGAGCCGTCCACCAGCTGCACAGCCACGACGAGGCCAGCGCCGGCGTCGCCGGGGCGGCGCGCCGAGAACGCCGCGACGTGTGGCGACACCACCGCGGCGTCGGCGAGGGCGATCGACTCGATCTCGATCGGCGCGTGATTGACCCCGTGGAGCACCAACGTGTCATCCGCGCGGCCGACTACAAAGAGCTGGCCATCGACGACCCGCGCTAGGTCGCCGGTCTGTAGCCACGTGTCTTCGGGGTGGGTCGGCGCGCCGGTGTAGCCGCACATGATTGCGGGGCCGCGCACTTCCAGCAGGCCGGTTTCGCCGCACATCAGCGTGCGCGTCGCGTCGTCCTCCACATCCTCTGGGTGGTCAATCGCGGTGACGCATTGCCCCGTCATCGATCGAATGCGGACGGCGTGTCCAGGCGTCGGCGTGCCCAGCGGCATGAGCCCTGCGCTTGGAATCGCGACCTGCGGGCAGCCGCGTCGCACGACACACACCGACGCCGTCTCGGACATCCCCCAACCTGGGCAGAGCGCGTCCGAGTGCATCCCGAACGTCGTCAGCAGCGCCACAAAACGGGCCGCCGTTGCAGGGACGATCGCCTCGCCGCCATTGAGCACGGCTCGCAGCGAGCTGAGGTCCCATCCCTGCGGACCTGCTGTCGGATTGGTCAGCGAGGTCTCCAACGCCTCAACCAGCAGCGCGACGGCGAAGTTGGGCGCCCACGTCACTGTCGTGCGGTGAGACGCCACCGCATCGAGCCAACGGGTGGGTTGCGCGAGCACCTCGCTTGGCGGGACGTGATGTTGGTCGGCACACACGTACAGCGGCTGCAGGTGGAACATCAACAGCGCCGCGACGTGGTCCAGGGGGAGCCAGTTGAGGAAGACGTCGGCGTTCGTCCAGCCCTGATGCTGCTGCCAGGCGGCGGCCTGCGCCAACAGCGTGCGTTGGCTGTGGCGGACGCCCTTTGCGCGGCCTGTGCTGCCGGACGTCAGCAGGATGAGGGCCACTGCATCGAGGCGGGGGGACCGCGCTGCGAGTCGATTCGGCGCCGGGCTTGTCGCGGCGGCGCTAAGAGCCAACGCCAACGTGGCGACGTGCATAACGCGCAGCTGGTCGGTCGCGAGCGGATCGATGTTGTCGTCGTGCAGCAGCACCTCCGCCCCGGTCACCGCCAGCGCCTGGATCAGTCGATCCGCCCGGAGATCCGCAGCTAGCGGTGCCGCGACGCGTCCCGTCAGCCAGGCCGCCCAGAGCCCGACGAGGAGATTGGCCGGCGCCGCGGCGCGTATGGCGATCGTGGTCGCCGCGTCGGGCAACGTGTCCCCCAGGCGGGTCGCTCGCCGCAGGAGCTCCGCTGCGCTGATCGCGCCAACTTTGGCGCCGGCCTCGGCGGCGCGGTGCAGCAGAGTCGCGAGGCAGGGCGTGTCGATCGCGGGCGTGCGCAGCGGTGGCCCGACGAGCAGGGCCGGGATGGTCGACGTCACGGTCTGAGGCGGCGCGTCTGCGAGCGCCGGGCGCGCGTCGAGGCGCGATGGCTGGGGCAGCGGGGCGCGGTCGTCCGGCGCGACGATGACCGGCACGCGGCGGAGCGTGCTTGGTGCCTCGTGCGGCAGTCTCGCGACGGGCGCGGTCCAGATTCCCGGTAGCCGTGACGCCGCAGGCAGCCTCACGGCTTCGGCGGCGCGGGTCACCACGAAGGCTGTGGGGCGCAGGGTGCCTGATACGTCGCTCCTGCTCTGCACCCGAGCATCGACGACCGCCGCGTCGGCCAGCAGGGCGCGCTCGGCGCGGCTATCCCACGGCAGGCGGGCCGGTGTTTTCGGAGCGTCATCGTCAGCGAGCCGCGCGCTCAGCCATGCGTGGAACGCGGCCACAGACGCCTGCACGTCATCGTCGGCAGCGACGTCGCGACGCCAGGTCCAGGAGAGCCGGAGGCAGCCGTCGGCGCGTTGTTCACCCTCGATCCCCAGGTCAAACGCAGCCCCCGCTGCGGGCAGCAGCGTCGGATGCAGGGTGAGTGCGCCGGCGCGCAACTGCGCATGGAGCGTGGGTTGGAGCAGCACACACGTGCGCGCCGGCGTGCGGCCCGACAGCCCTGCAGCGCGCACGACCACGTCGAACGGTACGCTTGCGTGCGCCGCGGCTGCGACCATCGCGTCACGCGTCGCGTCGACCGCCTCAGCGAGCGACACGCCGTGGCCAGACGACATGTCCGTTCCGCCCGTGGCGCGAAAGTGAAGCGGCACGAGCACGGTGTTGGCCACGTGCGCGACGAGGTGGTGCAGGGCCGGCGTATCGCGACCCTCCGTGACGGTGGCGACGACGATACGAGGTTCGCCAAGCGCCTCTGACAGCCACGCGCCCCAGGCTGCCATGAGGGCCATGTGTGGCGTCGCTCGACGAGAGCGTGCGCGCGCCCGCAAGGCCGCCCAGTCTCCTGCGGTCAGCGTCGTCTGCAGTGCGCCCGCGCCAGAGTCGGTCCCGGGCCGCGCCGGCAACGCGCCTGGGGCGGGAAAGCCGTGTAGGGCCTCACGCCACCAAGCCGCAGCGTCGGTGTGGTCCTGCACGGCGGACCAGTCGCCCAACGCCTGCACGTCGGTGTCCGGTCGCGAGATCTCGCGGCCAGCCAGGGCCGCCGCGAGGTCTGTGATGAGCAGCGCGGCGGACTTGCCGTCGAGCGCGGTGTGATGAGCGACCAACACCAGCAGATGGCGGTCAGCGCTCAGTCGCATCAACGTCGCGCGCAGAGGGGCTTGGCGGGCGAGGTCAAACCGCGCCGCGCAGGTCCGCTCGATCAGGTGCAGAATCTTGCGATCTTGGTCTGCCGCGCCAACGAGGTCGATTCTGCGCCACGGAATGGCGAGCTCCGCGTGGCGCTGCTGGCGCAGCGTGTCCAGGTCGAGGGTCGTGCGTAGCCCGCCGTGGCGGCGTTGCAGCGCGGCCACAGCGTCGGTGAGCTGTTGCGCTCGGAGCGGGCCGGTCAGCTCGATCCGAAGGCCAACGTGCCACGTGATGTCGGCTGGACGCAGGCTCTGCAGCAGCAGCAGTTGGCGCTGACCCGGCGTCATCGCGGCGTCGGAGGCACCTACGCGTGCCGGTTGCGCCGCGACGTCGTGCCAGGGCTTGGCGGCCGCGGCGAGCCCGGCCGGGGTAGGACGTTGCCAGAACTGCGCGAGCGGCACGTCGAGCGCCGCCTGGTGACGCAGCGCGGCGAGCAGCTGCGCGGCGCCCAGTGAGTCCCCGCCGAGCAGGAAGAAGTCATCATCCGGCGCCACATCCGGCATCGCCAGGGCCCGCGCGAACAACGCGGTGACGGTCTCGCGCGGGTCGGTTCCCGGAGTCGCAGTGGTCCGATCCGCATCCGCACGCCCACCGTCGCGCTGGTGTCCGCCGCCACGCGTGACGTCCGACGCCGGGTCCGGTGGCGACCGCAGCGCGCGGCGGTCAATCTTGCCGGAGCGCGTCGTCGGTAGCGCCGCGACGTGGTGCCACACGCTCGGCAACATCCACTCCGGCAGCTGCGTGGCGAGGGCATCGCGCTGCGCGCGCGGAGCCAGCGCGGTGTTGTCGACGAGCACCAACCACGCAACCAGGATGTCGTGGCCAGACGGACCAGGACGGGCGTGCACGGCGGCCTCTACGACGTCGGCGTGCCGCCGAAGGGCGGCCTCCACTTCGTCCGGTTCAATACGGTAGCCCCGCACCTTGAGTTGATCGTCGCGTCGACCCAAAAAACGAACTTGCCCGTCGGCCAGCAGCGCGCCCTGGTCGCCGGTCCTGTACCAGCGCACACCCGAACTATCCCGCAGAAACCCCTGTTCTCCGGGGTTTTTGGCGCTGCCGAGGTAGCCGAGTCCGACGGCGACACCGCCAATCCAGAGCTCTCCAGGCTCGCCGACGGCGCACGTGGCGCCGTCGTCTGCGACGACCCGCAGCAGCGTTCCGGGCACTGGATGTCCTAGGGTGATCGGCGTGGTGGATGTCAGCGGCCCGAGCGTCACGCAAGCGCTGGCCTCGCTGACGCCCCATCCGGTCCACACCACGACCCCGCACCGCTCGGCGTCCTCCAGTACGTCTCGCGACACGCGCTCCGCACCCAGCGTGAGGCGCAGCCCCTGGCGAGGTCGCCAACCCGATGCGCGCAGCAGCCGCCAGCTGGTTGGCGGACATAACACGTCGGTGACTCCGAGGTCGTCACAGGCGGCGGCGAGCGCAGGCGCGTCGCGCTCAAGACCGGGCGCGATAAGCGCGACAGTGGCGTCAGCGATCACCGGCAGCAGCAGCTGGAGCACGCTCATGTCAAAGGCGAGGCTGCTCTGGGCGAGCATCACTCGGCCAGCGGTCAGAATCTTGGCGTCGTGCCAGCCTGTGAGCAGCCACACCAAGCCGGCGCGGGTGTTCACGGCGCCCTTGGGGCGTCCCGTGGAACCGGACGTGAACACCACATAGGCCGGCGCGTCGTCACCCGGTTCGACGGCCGAGGGTCCGTCCGGCGTCCGGAGCAGATCGCCGAGCGACAGCGAACCGCCTCGATGCGCCTCGGGTGGAGGCTCGCGACCATGGATCAGCAGCGCGTCTGGCGCGTCCTGGCGTTGCCGCTCAGCGCGCGCGCCCTGGGACGGATCGATCGCGAGCCACGCGCCGCCTCCGCGCAGCACACCGATCACCGCGGCGACGACGTCGGGCTCGCGCCCCATCCACAGAATCACAGCGCCGCCCGGCTTCAACCCAGCGTTCACGAGCCCCCGAGCGATGGCCTCCGCGCCCGTGGCGATCTCGCCGGCCGTGCGGCGGGCACCGCAGCTGCTCGCCACGCGTGTGCGACCTGGCTGGCGTCGCAGCGCGTCGATGAGCCATGCGCCGGCCGGGAGCTGCCCGCTTGAGGACGATTGCGTGGCTGGGGACGACGTCGCGGTTGGGGACGACAAGATGGGGGACATGCGGGCTCCAGGTCCTGAGTCCCTACCACGGTCGCCGCGTCACTCGCCACTGGTCGGTCTCGCTCAATCGAATCTCACACAGAGCTTATCGTGTGGCGGCCCATTCAAGCACGTCCTGCAACGGACGCCGCGGCGGCCGCAGACGCTCGTCCAACGGCTCGCTGCGGCCCGTTCGCAGCATGAAGACTGGGAAGTCGCCCGCCTCCAGGTCGAGCTTCGAACGTAGCGCTGGGACGCGACTGAGCATGTCCCGCCCGACCCGGATTGGGATCGCGCTCGGCAGGGTCCCGTCCCGTGTCGCCATGGAGAGGATCGGTCCCATGCTCATGGGTTGCACGCCCCAGCCGCCGAGGTTGAGCCGCGCCCACACACGCCACGCGACGCGTCCGGCCGCCACCAACGTGTTTGGATGGTCGTTCGAGGTGCTGATCGTGACGATCGCGGCCGAGCTGGCCAACTGTCGACGCAGCATCGCCCCCGTCAGCGCTGGGCCGCCGAGCAAGGCGCCCGCGCGCAGCGTCCACGGCAGACGTTGATACACCGCGACACCAGCGGCCAGCGCTGGTGGCAGGCCGAGGTTGCGCCACGACACGCCATCCCGACGGCGATTCAGCGCCTGCTCGTCGAACCTCACCCACGCCAGGGCATCCTGCGCCACGCGTGGCGCCCGCCAGAGGGCCGCATCGGCCGCAGATAACCAGCCTTTCAGCGCGTGCGGTGACGTCCAGCAGACGCGCACACCTTCGCGCTCGTCCTGTTTACACCCAGCCAGCAGCGCGTCGGTTGGCGCGCCACCGGTGAAACACCGCCGATCTGTGTGCCGGGCTATCAAGCCGTCCACGAGCGCGTCGCGCTGCACGTCAGTCCGACTGAGCGTCGCGCGCAGCCAAGCGCCACCTGGCACCGCCGGCAGCAGCGCGACGTCCGCATGCACCCCGACTGCGCGACCGGCGAGCACCAGACTTTCGGCGACCATCCCGAGGGTCAGTCGCGAGGCGTGATGCCCGGAATCGAGCACGTGACCGGTCCGTGCGGGGATGTGCACGACATCCAGGTGCACCCCATCCCACCGATATCGAAACGGCTGACAATTATCACCGCTGGGCGCACGCAGGGCGGCCGCGACCAGCGGGGTCGGGTCAATCGAGGGAGGCATGTGGAGAGTCCAAGCGGCTACAGCGTTGCGAAGGCCTTCGTGTAGAAGCCGTCTAGCACATCTTTGTACTTCGCTTCGACCGTCTTGCGCTTCACCTTCAGGCTCGGGGTCAACTCGCCCGTCTCTACGGCAAAATCGGCGGGTAGCAGCGCGAACTCCTTGATAGTCTCAAACCGGGCGAGGCCGCCGTTCAGTTGGTCGATGTAGCCCTTGTACAACGCGACCACAGCGGGTTGGGTCGCGAGCTCAACATAGGTCTTGCCCGCCAAGTGATGATCCTCCGCCCACGCGAGGATCGCCTCTGGCTCCATCGTGATGAGCGCCGAGCAGAAGTTGCGCTGGTCCCCGTGCACCACGATCTGGCTGACGTAGGGACAAATCGCCTTGAACTGACCTTCCAACGCCTGAGGCGCCACGTATTTGCCACCGGAGGTCTTGATGAGGTCCTTCTTTCGATCCGTGATGCGAAGATGGCCGGTGGCGGTGATCTCGCCAATGTCCCCCGTCGCCAGCCAGCGCCCGTCGATCAGCGTTTCGGCCGTCTTTTCGGGCAAATGGTGGTAGCCGCGCATGACGCCGCGACTCGTGAATAGGACCTCGCCGTCCGCGGCGATCTTCACCTCGGTGCCGGGCAGCGGTGGGCCAACGGTGCCAAATTCGTTGTCGGTGGGTAGGTTCACAAAGCTCGCCGCGCTGGACTCTGTGAGGCCGTAACCTTCGAGGATCAGCAGCCCGGCGGCATGGAAGAACTCGGCGATGTCTCGGTTGAGCGGCGCTGACCCGGAGATGAAGAAGCGCATCCGGCCGCCAAAGAGCGCGCGCAGTTTTGAGAACACGAGCAGGTCCGCGACCTTGTATTGGAGCCACAACCACAGGCCGAGCGGCCGCTTGGCTTGCAGCGCCTGACTCGCTTGCCGGCCGACACCGACGGCCCAGCGGAAGATCAGCAGCTTCACCCCACCGGCCTGCTGGGCGCCGCTGACGACCTTGTTGTAGACCTTCTCGAAGATGCGCGGCGCGGCTGCCATGAATGTTGGCCGAACCACAGCCAAGTTCTCGACGATCCTTGGGATCTCGCCGTCCACGGAGGTCGGCACAGCCAGGTAAATCGCGACGGTCTCCAACATCTTGCCGAAGCTGTGGGACAGCGGCAGCCAGAGAAACTGCCGGTCTGCGCTGCTCATTAGCCCGGTCGCGTCGATGGCTTCGCCAATGTAGAGCCAACAATCGTGCAGCAGCTCGACGCCCTTAGGTCGGCCGGTCGTACCGGACGTATAGATCAGCGTGCACAGGTGCTGGGGCGTGAGTCGATCCCGCACCTCGTCCAACCCGGTCGGATTGGCAGCCAGCCACGCGGCGCCTTGGGCCTCGAGCTCGGCCAGGCTCATCACCCAGCCGTCGTCACTGCCAGGCCCGTCAATGTTCACGACGCGGTGCACACTCCCGATTTGGTCGCGGACCTGCCGCAGTTTGGCGACCTGGGCGTCGTCTTCCGCAAACACCACCTGACTCGCCGAGTCACTGACGATGTGCGCGCAGTCGTCGGCGGTGCTCGATGGGTAGATCGTCGTGGTCGCCGCGCCCGCGACGTTGATGCCGATGTCGATGAACAGCCACTCTACGCGTGTGCCACACACAACACCGACCCGCTGCTCGTCAGTCACACCCAACGCCCGCAGGCCCGCGGCGATAGGCGTCACACGCGCGTTGACCTGTCGCCAGTTCGCCGAAGACCAGCCGCCATCGCGGCGAAACGAGAAGGCCTCCAGCTCCGGCGTCGTCGCGACGCGGTGGTGAAACAAATGCGCAACGCTCTGGAATTTAGCCATAAGAGGCTCCAGTGAGGGGAGAGATTTAGACGTACGAACACTCCAACATGTAAGCCATCGCGGTCGCGGCCACAAGCGATTCCGTATCAGTGCCCCAAACGCGAAGAACCCCCGGCGCTGCTCGCGACGAGGGTTCTCCGGATTGCTAGTTCAGAAGGCTACAGCTCCGTGACGCATGCGCCGCAGGGCCAGGTGTGAGCATCACGGCAGCACGAGGACCTGCTGGTTCCAGTCATTGTTGCCCTCGGACGCCTCTGCGACCTTATTTTCGTAGTCGACTTTGATGTGGACGTACCACGTGCCAGCCCCGACCGTTGTCGGCACCTTCAAGGTCTGGCTCAAGGACGCACTCAGACCAGCGTTCAGGCCCGTGCGGCTCAACGTCGCGATCGGCTTGAGGGCAGATGGCAGGTACAGGCTGTTGTGGATGTAGTAGCCAATCTTGAACGCGCCGGCGTTGCCCTTGCCGATGTTGCGCACCGAGCCGGAGACACTCACTGAGCCGCCCGGAGTCATGCTGCCAGCCGTGACGTAGGTGCTCTGCGTGATCAGGTCCGGCAACGACGACGCGTACGGCACCGTCACCTTGTTGGATGCGGAGTTATTGGACGTCGTGACCTCTGAGATCTTGTTCGCAATGTCGGCCACGCACCCGATGTAATACACACCGGAGCCCTTAGTCGGCATCTTCGTGCTCAGCGTTTTGAGCGACGTCACGTTGGCGCCGAGACTGCTGATGGCGACCTTGCCGAGGTACGTGTCCGCGGCCGAGATCGTTGAGTTCGTCGACAAGTAGCAGCTCACGTCATGTGCGCCAGCCGTCGCCCCACCGATGTTGCGCTCGCGGAACTGGATGAGCACGGACGCACCGCTTGTGTACGTGCCACTCGTCGTGCGGCTGAACTCCATGTTCAAGTCAGGCCGGCCGGTGACTTTCACCGCGGAGTAGCGGGTGTTGTTGAGCTCGCTGAGCTCGCTCACCTGCGCCAAGTCGTCGAGGATCACACCGACGTAGTACGTGCCCGTGACGAGGTTCGTCGGTAGCTGGAAGCTGGTGCTGATCGAGGCTTGGCCACCCGCCGTCACCGAGCTGATGTTGATCGAGCGCAGCAGCTTGTCGCCGGTGGTGATCGCGCTGTTGGTAGACAGGTAGTAGCCAACACGGAACGCGCCCGCGCTCACGCCGCCCAGGTTCTTCACCAAACCAGTCACGTAGACCGTGCTGCCGCCATAATAGCTGGTGCCGGTCGCTTTGAAGTCCGTGGTCGACAGGTCGGGTTTGGTCGTCGACGACAGCACCACCACCCCGATCGTCTTTATGTTGTTCGTGCTGGTCGTCTCGGAGACCACGCTCGGGTAGTTGGTGTAGTAACCCAAGTAATACGTGCCAGGTTTCACCGTCGTCGGGATCAACAGGCTCACGGTGGACGTGGCCGAGTACGCACCCGCCGCCAGGGCAGGACGCGCGATGGACTTAAGCAGGATATCGGCCGTCGACAACGCGGTGTTGGTGGAGAGGTAGAAGCGCGTCGTGTAGTTGGCCGCGGTCAGCCCACCGATGTTGCGCTCCCGGTACGTCGCGCTGATGGTCGTGCCGGGCTTGAAGCTCTTGGTGTTCACGTAGAGGTAGTTCGCCTCCAAATCCGCCAGACCCGTGATGGCCACGGTCTCGTAGCGCGTGTTGTTGGTCTCGATCGACTCCGCGACGTTCTTGTTGTGGTCGGCCGAGAACACGACGTACCAGGTGCCGTGGCCGACCGACGTCGGGACCTTCCAGGACCCGGCGACGCTTGTGATCGCGTTGACGGCCAACGGCGACTTCGCGAAGGTCTGCATCTGGAAGCAGTAGCCCGACGTCGTCGTGTAGGTCGTCGTCTTGCACAAGTAGATGCGCGTCGTGTGTGAGCCGGCGGTGGCGCCGCCCACGTTGCGCTCATACCCGCTCCACGACAGCGTGTCGCCCACCTTGTAGGCCGTCTTCTGGACCTTAAAGAGGTACGAGGTCAGATCTGGCTTCGTCGACGTGCTCTGAACGGTGAACTGCTTGTAGGCCGTTTGATTGCTCTCGCTAATCTCGGGGACCTTCGCGCCGTTGTCCGTGTAAATGCCCAGGTAGTAGTCCCCCGGAGCGGTGCCAGCGGGCAGCGTCACGTAGGCGCCCTTGCTGTACGTCGCGCCGGCCGCCAAGGAGGTCACCGGGAAGTTGTAGAGCAGCTTATCGCTGACCGTGCTGATGAAGTTGTTCGTCGACAGGTAGACGCCAATCGTGTGCGCCCCGGCCGTCGCGCCGCCGAGGTTCTTCTCGGAAACGCTGACGTACATCTGCGCGCCTGGCTTGTAGGCCTCCGACATGGAGATGCTGACCGCCGACAAATCAGCGACGCCTGTGACGTACACGGTCTTGGTCAGGTAGTTGTTGGTCTCCACACCCTCGGCGACCTTGAACTGGTCGTCCAGGTAGGCGCCGATGTACCAGATACCAGTCGTGGTGCCGATCGGGAGCTTCAGCGTCGCAGCCAACGAGACCGAACCATTCGCGGTGAGGCTCGTCACGTCCTTGCTCGCGAGGAAGGTGTCTCCGGTCGTGATGACGGCGTCCTTCGACAGGTAGTAGCCGACTCGGAACGCGCCGGCGCTGGCCTTGCCGATGTTCTGACCGACGCCCGTGACGCTGAACGTCTGGCCGGCTTTGTAGCTCGACGTCGTCGAGGTCAACGACTGCACAAACAAGTCGGCCTTGGTCGCCGTGCTCGTCACCGTGATCGTCACCGTCTTGTAGTTGTTGCTGTCGGAGCTCTCCGCGATTTTGCCGCCGTTATCGGCCCACATGCCGAGGTAGTAGACGCCTGCGGCGGTGTTGGCTGGAATGACGAAGGAGGTGCTCACCGCGGCGCTTTTGCCGGCGAGGAGTCCGCTCCGAACCGTCGTCGCAAGCAGCTTGTCGGCGCCGCTGATGACGCTGTCCGTCGAGAGGTAGGCGCCGGTCGTGTAGGCGCCCGCGTTGGCGCCACCGAGGTTGTACTCGCTCCAGTTGACCTTCACCGTGGCGCCTGGCGCGTAGAACGCCTTGTCGGTCGTCATGATGAGCGTGCGCAAGTCGGCGAGCGCCGTGACGCTGATCTTCACCGCGACCAGGTTGTTCGTCTCGAGGATCTCGCTGACGTTCGACGCGTAGTCCGCGAGGAAGTGCACATACCACGTGCCGCCGGCCAATCCCGTCGGCAGCGTCACCGTGCTGGCCATGTTGGCGACGCCGTTGGCGGCCAGGCTGGAGACCGTCGTCGACTTCAGGAAGACCGCGCTGCTGAGCGAGGTCGACGAGCGCGACAAATACACGCGGAAGACGTGGCTTGTCGCGGTGATGTTGCCGATGTTGCGCTCGTACCCGGTCCACGAGATGGCCTGCCCAGCGACGTACTCCGTCTTTGTCGGCTTCGTCACGTACGGGATGAGGTCGGCCTTCTTCGTCACGGTGTTCTGCACCGTGATTTTGACGTAGGCGATGTTGTTGTTCTCGGTGATCTCCGTGATCTTCGAAGCGTCATCGAGGCGCAGGCCGAGGTAGTAGATCCCGGCCACGGTGTTCGAAGGCAGGACAAAGGCGCTGGTGTAAACCGACGTCGTGCTCGCCCCAAGCGAAGCGCGGACGGCGGTCTTCATGAGCGTGTCGCTCGTCGAGATGATCGTGTTCGTCGACAGGCGCACCGCCGCGTTGAAGATGCCGCTCGCCGCGTTGCCGATGTTGCTGTAGGTAGCCGTGAACGACACCGCCTCGCCAGGTTTGTAGAAGGTCTTGGTCGGCGCAAAGCTGACGACCGAGAGGTCCGGCGTCGCCAACACAGCGATCTTCAGGCCGGTCGACCCGTTGTTGCTCTCCACGATCTCGTTGATGGCGTACGTGTTGTCGACGTAGGCACCGGCATAGAACGTGCCGGCCTTCTGCGTCGCGGGGACGACCGAGTACAGCGTGAAGGTGCTTGAAGCGCCCGGAGCCAAGCTGGAACGGGTCGTCGAGCCCAGGAGCGGGTCCCCGGTGGAGATGAGGGTGTTGGTCGACAGGTAGCGTCCCACGCTGAACGTGCCCGAGGCGAGCACACCGGCGTTCTTGACCGTGATGACCATCGCGAGGCTGTCACCGGGGCGGAAAGCGACCTTGGTGCTCGACAGCTTGATGCCGACGACTTGGAGGTCAGCGAGCTTCGCCGCCTGCACCGTGAGCTTGGCGGCGACGAGGTTGTTCCCCTCGTCGCTCTCGGCGACCTTGCCGTTGTAGTCGCCACGCACGAACAGGTAGTAGATCCCCGCCTTAGTCGACGCGGGCAGCGTGATCGTACGCGACAGCTGCGCGCTCTTGCCACCGGCGAGGCTCGTCACGGTCGCCACGCTCAGCAATGGACCGACGATCGAGGTCGCGCTCGTGGAGAGGTAGAAGCCATTGTAGAACGTGCCAGTGTCCGCGCCGCCCTTGTTGGTGACCGTGTAGTTCACCGAGATCGCCGTGCCCGCCAGTGGCGCCGTGCTGCTCAGTTTGGCACCGGAGACGGTGATGTCCGGCTTGGCCAGCACCGTGACTTGGAGAGCTTTGACGTTGTTGGTCTCACTCACCTCGGTGTTGACGCCGGTCGCGTCGGCGCGGTGCAGGATGTAGTACGTGCCGGGCTTCGTCGTCGTCGGAATCGTGAACGTGGCGCTGCTCGTCACGCTCGTCTGCGAGGGCGAAAGTGCAGCGCGCGCCGCGCTGGTAGCCAGCGTGACGTCACCCGAATCGTAGACGCCATCGGTGGAGAGATAGAAGCGCGTGTAGTAGGTGCCGCTCTTGCCCGTGCCGATGTTGCGCTCGCTGTACGACACGGCGCCCGTGCCGCCTGGCACCCAGCCCTTGGCGTTCAACGTCGTTGCGTACGGCACCAGATCCGACCGGCCTGCGATGGCGACTTTGACGTACCGCTGGTTGTTGAACTCATTTTTCTCGGCGATGGCGTTGGCGCGATCCGACAGGAAAATCAGGTAATACGTGCCGGTCTTGGTCTCAGCCGGGATCTTGATGGCGGCCTTCATGCTGATCTGAGCGCCCTTCGCCAATCCGCCTCGGTTGATATCGAGCAGCTTGATGTCGGTCGAGCCGAGGCCCGTATTCGTCGACAGGTACACCGCGTCCACGAAGGCGCCCGCGTCCTTGTCCCCGGTGTTCTTCTCCGTGATGCCCACCAAGTACGAGCTCGCCGCGGTCATGTTCGAACTAGCGCTGAACGCCACGGCCTCCAGGTCGGCCGCCGGGCCGACGGCGATCTTCACCCACGCGACGTTGTTCGCCTCGTCGCCTTCCAACACCTTGAGGTCGTCGTCGACGCGCAGGCCGATGTAGTAGGTGCCGTTGGGGAGGGTCTTGGGCAACAGCACGAAACGAGAGCCGGTCCAGCTCTTGCCCGCAGCCAACGCGCCAATGTCCCAGGTGTACGGCTTCAGGTCCTTGGCGTCGATCTGGGTGTCCGTCGAGATGTAGAACTGCCCCTTGGTCACCGGCGTCGTCACTGAGCCGCCGTTCTCGATGGCCAGCGTGAACGTGATTTTTCCGCCCTGGAAGCTGGCCGTCGTGTCGGGCTTGTAGGTCGTGATCTTTAGGTCGGCGAGGCCCTGCACCTTCGTCGTCACAAACGATGAGTTGTTCGTCTCCTTGGCTTCTTTCACCAAGTTGGTCGCGTCGACCACCACGATGACGTACCAGGTCCCAGTCGCCGCCGCGGCCGGAATCATGCCCTTCAGCACGACCGGCTGAATCTTCTGACTCCCGACAGAGCCGAGCTTCGCCGAGCCGATGAGCAAGTCGCCCGTGCCAAGCGTGTTGTTCTGCGACAGGTAGACGCGGTCGATACGCGCTGCCGAGCCGGTGAGGCCGATGTTGCCAACGGCGTACGACACCGAGATCGCGCCGCCCGCCAGATACAGCGTCTTGTCGACCGACGGCGCTCCCGCCGTGAGGTCGGCGAGCAAGCTGCAGCCGCTGATGGCCGCGTTGCTGCACTTGCCGCCGATGCAGGCGTCCTTCGTGCAGGCGTTCTTGTCATCACAGACGCTGGCGTCCTTGCACGCCGTGCAGCCCGCGATGGCCTTGAAGGCGCAGTCACCGGTCTTGGCGTCACATGCGTCCGCTGTGCAGGTGTTGTCGTCGTCGCACTTTGGCTTCTCGCCGTCGAGGCACACACCCTTTGCACACTGATTGTCCAACGTGCAGAGGCTACCTTCGGTGCAGGCCTCGCCGTCGTTGGCGCTCGCCAACGCGCACTTACCGTTCGCCTTGTCGCAGGTGTTGGTCTGGCAGCTCGTGTCCTTGCTCGCATCGCACGTCACCACCGACTTCGGGTCGGTCACGCACTTGTTGTTGGTGCAGATGAGCGAGCCGTTGCAGAGGTTGCCGTCGTCTTTGCAGTCCTCGGAGGTCTTGCACTGGCAGGTGTTGCTACCGGCCTGGCAGGAGCCACCCTTGCAGGTGTCCTTCGTTGTGCAGACGTCGCCGTCGTCACACGTGGCCGTGTCGTCGTTGGCGTTAACGCAGCCGGTCTTGCTGTTGCAGCTGTCCTTGGTGCACGCGTTCTTGTCGTCACAGGCGTCGGGCTTCAGCGGCGCGCCGACGCAGGCGCCATCTTCGCAGACGTCCTTGCTCGTGCAGGCGTTGCCGTCGTCGCAGGCGTCAGTGTTGTTGGTGTTGACGCAGCCTGAGTCCTTATCGCAGCTGTCCGTCGTGCAGGCCTTGTTGTCATCGCAATCCGAGACCTTGCCCGTGCACTTGCCACCGTCGCAGGCGTCGTCGCTCGTGCACTTGCTGCCGTCGTCACACTTGCCGGACTGCGCCGTGTGCGAGCAGTCACCCGTGCTCGCATCGCAACCGTCCGCCGTGCAGGGGTTGTTGTCGTCGCAGTCCTTGCCGCCAGTGCCGGCGCAGGCGCCATCCTTACAGGCGTCGGTGGCGGTGCAGACGTCGCCGTCATCACACGTGCCATCCTGTGCCGTGTTGACGCAGCCGGCCTTCGGGTCGCAGCTGTCGCTGGTGCACTCATTGCTGTCATCGCAACCCTTGAGCTGGCCGGCGCAGCCGCTGGCGTCGCATTTGTCACCGGTCGTGCAGGGGTTGTTGTCGTCGCAGTCGCCGCCCGTCGCGCCAGTGTTGACGCAGCCGGTCTTCGGATCGCAGCTGTCCTTGGTGCAGGCGTCGCTGTCGTCGCAGGTCTTCGACACGCCGGCGCACAACCCTGCAGCGCAAGCGTCCGAGTCAGTGCAGGGGTTGGTGTCGTCGCAGGAGCCGCCGTCTTTGGCTTTCTCGGACGCGCACTTGCCGGTCTTGCTGTCGCAGAGGTCGACTGTGCAGGGGTCCTTGTCGTCACAGGCCTTCTGCGAACCGGCCTGGCAAGCGCCGTCTTTGCAGGCGTCTTTGTCGGTGCAGGGGTCGCTGTCGTCACACGCGCCGGCGTCGTCATTCGCCGTTACACAGCCCTTGTCTTTGTCGCAGCTGTCCTTGGTGCAGGCGTTGCCGTCGTCGCAGACTTTGGCCTTGCCGCCCGCGCATTTCGCGTCCGCGCAGGCGTCACCCTCGGTGCACACATCGCCGTCGTCGCAGCTCGCCGTGTTGTTGCCGTTCACGCAGCCGGACTTGGGGTCGCAGCTGTCGTCGGTGCACACGTTCTGGTCGTCGCAATCCACAGCCGTGCCCACGCACTTGCCGTTGCTGCAGGCGTCGTTCGTCGAGCACGCGCTGCCGTCGTCGCAGTTCTCGTTCTCTTTGTCGGCGCTTGTCGCGCAGGCGTATTTGCCGTCGGTTCCGAGCTCGCAGGCGTCCTTGGTGCAGAGGTTCGCGTCGTCGCAGCCCTTGTCGTCGACGTTGCCGTCGCAGTCGTTGTCGAGGCCATCGCAGATCTCATCCGGCGGCGTCGTCTTCTGGCAGGGCGGCTGGCAGACTTTGGCGCCACCACCTGCTGGCGGACGGCAGTCCTTCGAGTCGCAGTCTTCGTTCTTCTCACACGCACAAGCCGTGCCACCTGGGCAGGCGCTCGCGTCGGCCGCGTCCGCCGTCGCATCGCCCGAAGCGGTCGCGTCTGTCGCGGTCGTGTCTGCGCCGGTCGTGTCTGCGCCGGTCGTGTCTGCGCCGGTCGTGTCTGCGCCGGTCGCGTCTGTGCCGGTCGTGTCTGCGCTGGTCGTGTCCGTCCCGGCGGCATCCGCCGACGCGGCGTCCGCCGCCACAGAATCCTCTGCGCTGGCGTCTGCCGTGGTGCCGGCATCGCCCGCCGCGTCCGTCAGGACAGCGCCGTCGGCTCCCGTCGTCGCATCGCCCGTGATCGTTGTGTCGGTCCCCACCGTCGTGTCGTCGCCGATCAGTCCGTCAAACAAGCCGGAGCTTGAGTCCGTTGCGACGTCCGGCAGTCCGTTTCCCGAGTCACCAGGAGCCTCACCACATGCCACGACCATGAGCGCCGTTGCGACCGCAGCCAGGCTGCGCAATCTCGAAAAACCAACCATTTTAAGCACTCCAAGTGCGACCTGCAAATTGGCCGCCAGATCCAGAAGAAGCGTCCTCGCGGGTGCCTAGACACAGCGACGAAACTGAGGGGAATTGTGAGCGTGTAGGGCTTGGCGCTGTTCAAGTCAACCGTAAAATGCCCATGCCTGGACAAGTCGCCAAAAACACAGGACTTACGATGCAGTCGCAGATCGCGACCGGCAGCGACAGAAATCCAGACAGGACGGCGCAAAATCAGGCGTGACCGAGCAGATCAGCGCTCAAACTTGTCCCTGAGACGTCCCATCCGATGTCACTGGGACAACCGAACTCGTCAGCCGGCAGCACAGACGTCTCGCGCACCGGTTCTGCTCGGCTGTAATTGCGATGGCTGCGAAATTTCAAGCCGTTAGCGCTGGAATTGGCGGCTTGGCACGGACTGTGCTGTAGGAGGTGGCAAGCGGCTCACAGGGAGCCGTATGAGAGGGGCCAGCGGCCGCGACACATCTTGATGGGTCGCGGCCGTTGATTTTTTTGCCGGGCTCGCAACACACGACCGCGCACGCCAACGGCGCGGTTCAGCCACGGCGCATGTGGCTGCGAATCAGGGCTTCCAGCGACGCCACGTCCTCGAACTCGGGGTACGGCGGCCCTGGCCATGATGCCGATGCCGGCAGACACGCTGCTTTCGCGCCGCTGGCGAGTTCGTCCACGAACCGTCTCCACGTCGCCACGGGTCGCTCGTCGGGCGCTGCGAGCGCATCGAGGTTGACGCCTGCCAGCGGCACGCGCCACAGCTCGTCGCGCGTTTCTCGGGCAAGCAGCACGACGGTCATGAGCGCGCGTTGGTTGCCCTCCGTGGGGATGAGCCCAATCGCCACGGCGCGCACGGCGCTCAGGGGCAACAGGCCCTCGCCGCCTTCAGTGAAATGCACCCGAAAGCCACCGCTGACACGGCGGGCGACGCTGACCTGTTGCGCGCTGCCAGCGGTCAGCAACACGGTCGGCGCGTTGTCCGGCTCGTGTACCCGCGCCCGCTGGGCGTCGATGGCGCGCTGCGCCCGTGCGACGTCGTCCGGACCATACGCCTGCGTGCGGCCACTGTCTGCGAGGTGCGTGACGTCTGCGCGGCGCTCTGCTGCTCCAGCCGCGGCGGTGGGCGGCGTCTTGACCGACTCGAGCGCGGTCGGCTGCTCAAGTTCGGAGGCCCCTCGCGCTGCGAGCGGCACCTCTGTGTCTGCCGGCTCGTTCGTCCCGCCCTCGGCCTCGTCGTCGCTCGACGGAGCGGGGGCCACGCCATCGAACGCCGCAGCATCGCGGCCCGCCACAACAGGATCGGCCCCAACAGGATCGGCCCCAACAGGATCGGCCACAACAGGAT
>CALENB010000010.1 GCA_937910235.1 uncultured Myxococcales bacterium
CCTGGGCGCCCGCGAAGGCGGGCGCTGCAATGATAGCGTCGGGTTTCAACCCGTCGTCGTCTCGCCCTGCACCCTCTCGCCCTGCACCGTCTCACCCTGCACCGTCTCACCCTGCACCCTCTCATTTTGAGGTCTCTCATTGTGCGTCCTCTCACCCTCCAATAACGCCACCCACCTTCGCCTGCGTCAAAGACGGGTGTTCGCGAGACTGCCTGGTCTACCGTCATGGACGAAACGATGATCGAGGCCGGCTGCGCGCGCACCGGGACACGTCTTTCGATGCCGTCCTGACCAAGTCAACCTAGCTGCCCGCGGGGGCGACGCTGATTCAACCGCATCGTGTAGGCTCGCGTGAGCGGCGGCGGTGCTCGGTAAGCTCGCGCCACACGCCTTCTCGCGGCATCGCAACCCACGGTGCGCGCGAGCGGGGCGACGGAGCGACGATGCACGTACGACGGCACATTTTTCGGGTTGGCACCTCGCGAATCGTCCGAAAATCCAGACTTTCAGCGCGCTCCCAGACGACCGCGATCATCGGTCTGCTCGCGCTCGCTTCGACGCTGCCGAGCGTGGCAAGCGCCGATCTGGCGCAGGACGTGCCAGAGGCGAACACCTACGCGCCGCTCTTCGATCTGAACCTCCCCACGAAGGCCAGCTACCACACGCAGGCGCCGGCCTACACGACGAACGCCGCGGCGAGCTGGCAGGGCACGTTCGACCGCGTCGCGTACTTTCTGGAGTTGCAGAAGACTGGCGAGCCGAGACGCTACGTGTGGGTGTCGATGGACGCCTTCACGACGGACCCCAAGGCGCTCGCCATTCCTCACGCGGGCGGCGGCGGCGTGTTCCAGAATAAAGTTAGTAATCTTACGATTGTCAGCAACCAGCCTGGCGTGACGGCGGGCGTCGCGATCGCCACGGGCAACTTGGAGATGTGGCCCGGCAATTATGTCACCGCCAACGACAACGGTATTCCGGGCGCGTCGTCGACCCTGTACGACACCGGCGATAGCCCAGTCGCGGGTGCCGGCTACGGTAGCTTTCAGGTGCACAACTACGGGACAAAGACGACGCTGTTCGCCTACAACTCGTGGGGCGCGGGCGGCGCTGTTGCTGACCTGGGCATCGGCAACAACACCAAGGCCGCTTCCAACGGCAGCACGCATGCCGACTGGACATTCCGCCACAACGCCGCCGAGTACACCTTGCGGCGCTTGCGGGTCTTCGTGCGCAAAGGTCCTACGCCCGCCCCGCTCACGATGAATCTGACCTCGCCGCAACCGCATCAAGTGGTCCAGCGTGACGGGCAGGGGCTCACCTGGGTGAGGGTCGCCGGCACGCTGACGCAGATCGGCACCCGCGTGGAGGCCCGCGCCATCGCGACGCAGGGTGGGACGACCACCGGCTGGATGGTGGTGGACCCCAAGCCCGGCAAGAGCTTCGTCGGCCATCTGCAGGTGAGCCAAGGGTGGTATGGCCTGGAAGTTCGCCTGAAGAAGGGCAAGGAGCTCGTCGGTGAGTTGAAGAGCGGGCCCTTCGGCGTCGGCGAGGTGTTCATCACCGCAGGGCAGAGCAACTCCGCTAACCACGGCAAGCCCGCGCAGAGCCCGAAAGATCAACGTATTGGCGCGTGGGGACCCGCTGGCTGGCAGCTCGCGGCCGACCCACAACCCATCGCGACTGGCGCGGGAGGCACGCCTTGGCCGGCCCTCGGCGACCTGCTGCTGGCGAAGTTTGGCGTCCCGATCGGCTTCATCTCTGTGGGTTGGGGCGGCACGTCGGTGGCGCAGTGGCAACCGGGCGACGCGAAGCAGCTCTTCCCTCGACTCCAGTTGGCGATTGACGAGCTGGGTCCGTACGGCGTGCGGGCCGTGCTGTGGCATCAAGGCGAGTCGGACGCCGCCGGCAAGACGACCCAGGCGGTGTACACAAAGCGGCTGCAGGCGCTCATCGCGGCGTCGCGCAAGGAAGCCGGGTGGGAGCTGCCCTGGTACATCGCGCGGGTGGGCTATCTGCCGAATCTAGCGGCGGGCGACATCGCCGCGGTGGTGGCGGGACAGCAGGCGGTCATCGACGCCGATCCGGCGGTATTTCCGGGCGCGAAGACGGATGACTTGGTCGGTGCAGCGTGGCGGCACGACAACGTGCACTTCAACACCGCAGGCCTGCAGGAGCACG
Source organism: uncultured Myxococcales bacterium (assembly GCA_937910235.1). Taxonomy (GTDB): domain Bacteria; phylum Myxococcota_A; class UBA9042; order UBA9042; family UBA9042; genus UBA9042. Next base: position 2,179 of record CALENB010000010.1, read on the forward strand.
CGAAACGGTGGGCTGCGTTGATCCCGGCGCCCGTCATCGCGCCGCCGACGGGGCCGGACGCGGGTGCCGGCGACAGCAGCGCCGGCGACGCGGGTTCAACCAAGGATGCGGGCGCCACGACCGACGCCGGAGTGGCCGTTTCAAGTGACACGCAACAGCCAAGTGATACAGGCTCAAGCGCGAGTGATTCGATATCAAACAAGGATGCGTCTGCCGCCGCTGACACAACGGCATTGGATGCGGTCACGTCGGACGGAAATGCTGGGACCGATCTGGTCGCCCCAGACGGCTCGAACTCTGGCGCGGCAGAGCTCTGCGTGGACCCCGCTCCGGTAGATGAGGGCTGCGGCGCGGCACTCGGCTCCAACGATCCGCCGTGGGCGACCCTCCTCGTCGCGATCCTGGGTCTGTTGGCGCTGCGGCGTCGGCGCAGGACCATGCGCACCTAGCTCACCTCGCCTCACCTCAACTCGCCCGGCTCGCGACCTCACCATCCTTCCTAACTCAGGCAGGCGGCGATGCAGCGACGTCCACCGCCTGTAGGTGACGTGCCCGCCTGTAGGTGCCGTGCAGAGCGCCGAACACATCGCGGTCGTCGGGCCGAATTGTTCGGAGGTGACGAATAAATATGTACTGAAAATCCGGCTTCACTGCACGCCGAGAGATGCGTAGCTTGGAATCCACGGTCGGCTGAGGCCACTGAGGAGGATGACCATGAACCTGAATCGATTTTACAGGGTGCTCGTCGTGGGCGGAACGTTGCTCGCGGCCGGATGTGTGAGCACCGGCGGCGGTGCCGCAACCGCAGACGACGCCGCTTCGGTCGCGGCCGGGGACGCTGGCTCGGTCGACGGCAGCGCTGCCACAGTCGCCGATGCAGGGGCTGGCGCGGAGACGACGCAATCGGGCCCCAACACCACCGCGGCGGTTGCCGACGCGGGCGCTCATGCAACAAGCGCGACCGCGGCCGACATCGTGTCGGCTGAAGATGCCGGCGAGCCGAAGCCCTGTCCGTGGGCGGGGATGGACCCTTGCGCCTGCTGAGCCGGGACGAGGCTTGGGCGTATTCTGGGAGAGTCTGGGCGCATCGCAGCGCGGCGGAGCTGATGTCTTGCGCGCGTTTTGAACGCCTCGCTGCCGGCTTGGCGCATATCGGGGCGCCGGTAGCGCTGACGTTGCTGGCGCGCAATGGCGCCGCGGATGAGCGACGCCACGCTGCGCTGTGCGCGACGGCGGCGGCTCGGTTTGGAGCCGTCGCGATGCCCACGGCGCCGGCTCCGGTCTGGCGTCCGCTCGTCACCGCGGACGACGTGCTCCGTGACGCAGTGTCGTTCTGCGCGCTGTCTGAATCGCTCAACGCTACCCTGATGGCCGTGAGCCTTCAGCGCACGACCGACGATGGCTTGCGGCGGCTGCTACGCGCGCTCCTGACCGACGAGGTGCAGCATGCACGCCTGGGTTGGGCGGTGTTGAACTGGCAGGCGTCGTCGCGCTCGTGCGCGTTTCTCGACCCATGGCTGTTGCCAACGCTGCAGGCCGCAGTCGCAGACGAGCTGTTGGTCGCCGCCGACGGCGCAGACGCGCACAACGACACGCCGTCGGAGGCCGCAGTGGCCTTGGGTATTCTGTCGGCAAGCGAGCGGCTAGCGCTCATCGTCGCGACGTTGCGTGACGTCGTCTTTCCGGGGCTAACGCAAGCTGGCATCGACTGTGATGGGGCGAGCGCCTGGATTCTTGGAGCAGCAGCCGGGGTCGGATGACTACACTTAACACTTGCTTGCAAGTGTTAAGTGTAGTCATCCGACCCCCATCACGGCGTCCGCCGCCCCCAATTTCCCGAAGAAAAGCCCGTGGACGCCACCGGCTTGAGGTGTCGCGGCCCCAACGCCAGTCGCGTGCCATTGAGCTTGTGTTGACGGTCAGAAACGGCGTGCCCGACCATGGTGGTCTCGCAGGAGGCGCGCCATGCCAGACACACCGCAGTCGCAGCAACCGCAGCCACAGCCATCACCGTCGCACAGTGGCGGAAACCAACAGGCACAGCGCCCCGGCCGTGCCGCGGCGGCCGCCAGCGGTGGGATGGCCGCTGATCAGGCGGCCGTCTCGCCCAACGCGCAACGGACGCAGCAGTACACTGTGCAGCGCGGCGACAGCTTCTGGACCATCGCTGAGAAGACGCTGGGCAGCGGCTCGAGCTGGATCAAGGTGTGGACCGCGAACCGTGATCAGGTCCCGAGCAAACACGCCCTGCAGCCTGGCATGGTGTTGACCATCCCGCCGCGCGCTGACGTTGAGCAGCGCGACCCGAACGCCGGCGAGGGCCGCTCCGAGACCTATGTGATTCGACGCGGTGACAACCTGCAGAAGATCGCCGCAACACGGCTCGGTGACGCTGGACGCTGGCAAGAGCTGTGGAAATGGAATGAGCGCGAGGTGCCCAACCCGAGCTTCCTCCGTGTCGGGCAGCAGATCTGGCTCGGCCCAGACCGCCCCGCTTCGTTCGCGCCCCGTCCTCTGCCACGACCCGACGATCGAAGCGCGGACGGCGGCGGGGACGGCCACCAGGATCCGGAACCGCAGCCGGAGCGGTCCACCTACGAGGTGCGGCCGGGCGACAACCTCAGCCTCATCGCGAAGAAGACCTTGGGCGACAGCGGTCGATGGCGTGACATCTGGGACTGGAATCGGGGTGACCTGCCGAACCCGAACGCCCTCCGCGTGGGCATGCGTTTGCGGGTCGACGGCGCCGCGCCCCAACGGCAAGCGCCGGCGCAGCAGGACCAGAACGGCCCGCAGGATGGTGGCCAACATGGACCGGAGGGGCAGCTGGCGACAGGCACGACGCCGCTCGAGCGCAATATCGCCGACCTGTACAATAGCAAGGGCAAGCTGATCTTGAGCGAGGCGTCACGCCTGGGTATCGAGCCGGAGGTCGCCCTGGCGGTGATGGAAACGGAGAGCGGCGGCCAGGGCTTCCGCAATGGCAACTTGGTGATCCGCTTTGAGGCCCACATCTTTCGCGACTTGACCAACCAGCGCGTCTCGGTCCGCCACACCGGCCGTCAAAGCGACGAGTACGACGCCTTCCAGCGCGCGCGCCATCGACGACGAGGCGGCCCACGACAGCATCAGCATGGGCAGCGCTCAGATCATGGGCTTTAACGCCGAACGTATCGGCTACGCCAACGCCACGGAGATGTTCGAGGACTTCATGCAGCGTGAGTCAGCCCATGTGAATGGTTTCTTCGAGTTCGTACGCACCAGCCGCGGCTTGCTGAACGCGGCGAAGACCAAGAAATGGGCGACGTTCGCGCGGCTGTACAACGGCCCCGACTACGCCAGCAACGCGTACGACACAAAGATGGCGGCGGCCTATGGCGCGGCCCGGCGCGTGCTGTCGCGGCTGAGCAGTTAGCCCGTCCAGCGGGAGGGGCGGACCTCTCGTGGCGGACCTCTCGTGGCGGACCTCTCGTGGCGGACGACGCCTCTTCCCCATTGCGCATCGGCTTCATCCTGTGCCAGATCCTGGTTTTCAACGACGTAGGGTGGATGAACCGTCTCAGATCAAACTTCGCCCTCCCTTCCCCTTCAGACAGCTAGGTCTCTCCGCATGAAACGCCACCCCGCGCTCGCCAGCCTCTCCCGCGACCACCACTCCGCCCTGCGCCTCGCCCGCGAGCTCGAGGACGTCGGTCGCGGCGGCGGACGCGATCCAGTGCGCGCCATCGAGGCGCTGCAGAGGGTCTGGAAGACCGAACTCGCCGGCCACTTTGCCTGGGAAGAACGCTGGTTCGGTCGCATCCTCGCCGAGACGATCGAGCTCGAGCTGCTCCTCGCCGAGCACTGGAACCTACGCAAACACATCGAGGCGGCCCTCGCGCTGACCGCGCCATCCGCTCAGCTCAACCTCCGCATCGGCCACATCGGTGTGTTGCTTAGGGCTCACGTGCGCTGGGAGGAGCGAGTGCTGTTCCCTGCCGTCGAGCGCGTCGCCAGCGAGGACGACCTAGCGCAGATGCTCGCCGCCGCCGATCAACCCGCGAGCGGATTCTGACGCCCTTTGGTCGAACCAGAGGCGCTCCCCGAACGGCCTACGCAAGCCCAGCAAGATCGTGTAGCGCCCGAAGAATCCAGCCTTCTAGCCAGTTGCGCGTGCCGTGCGTCACGCCGCGCTGCCCGTGAAACCCCACATGACCGCCATGCCGCGTGCGCACGAGCTCCACGTGCTGCGCGCCGATAAAAGCGTCATCCGGCACCGCCGCCACCGGGATGAAGGGATCATCGATCGCGTGCAGCACCCGCGTCGGCACCCGAATGTGGCGGATGTAGGGCGCTGAACCGGCGCGAGCGTAGTAGTCCTCGGCACCGAGAAAGCCGTGCATGGGCCCAGTCCACAGCTCATCGTAGTGCCGAATCGACCGCGCTCTGGCGGCAGCCAACGCGCGGCCGCGATGCTCTGGCCACGCCTGAGCCTTTTGTAGCGCCTTGGCTCGCAGGCTGCGGAGGAAGCGTCTGCCGTAGACGTGGCGATTGTGGCCAGTGCAGATGGCGTCGGCGCCCGGGGCCAAACGCAGCGGCGGGGAGACCAGCACCGCGGCGCTGACGATGTGATGTGCGTCCGGCGTGCGTCCTAGCCAGTTGCCAAGCTGACTGCCGCCCAGTGAGTACCCGACCGCCAGCAGGGGCAGGGTTGGTGCGCGGGCCTTCTCTGCACGCAAAAAAGCGTCGACATCGCCGATGAAACCGGCGTGATAGCTGGACGCGAGACGATTATCAGCGCCCGAACAACCTCGCGCGTGGATGACGGTGAGCTCCCAGCCGAGCTGATTCGCCGTCCCCATCAGTCGCTGCATGTAGGCTGATTCGCTGCTGCCTTCGAGCCCGTGCAGCCCCACCAAGCGCGGCGCACCCGGTCTGCCAGCGACGCGGTCCACATCGAAAAAATCACCGTCGGCCGTCTCGATCCGCTCCCGCACATACGCGGGCCGCAGCCCACGGTTGAAGTGGGCGCGGATCGTGTTGACATGGCCGATCCTGGCCAGCAGCGGTGCGTGATACGGCATGCGCGCGGCCCCTACTGCAGCACCATGCCACCGGGGTACCCGTACGCGGTGGCCGGGCCGTAGCCGTAGACACTCAAACCAAACTCACCCTCCGCCTCGAAGCGCTGCTGGCCTGGATCGACCTTGACGTAGGCCAACTCCCAAGTGCCATCGCCGATGGCCTTGAACTCTGAGCTCGGAATAACCGTGCCATTCCGCTTAATCTCCAGGCCTTTGGGTCGAAAGACGCTGGTCCAGTTATGGACGTAACCGATGGGCGTCAGGATGAAGTAGTCCTTGCGCAAGTGGATGAGCGAGGGGTGCACAATCATGGTCGGATCGCCCGTGAAATCATCGGTCTGCTGCTGGCTCACAATCAACTGGACGACCTGCACCGGTCCGTTGGATGTCAACATGAAGGACTGCGACGTCTCCGCTCTCACCGATTGGCCTGGCCCAAGCGTGACGCCGTCGAGGCCCGCGATCTTCGGCACGGTGGTGATTTTGGTGCCCGGCAGCGACGCCATGACGACCCAGATGTCGTCCTCCACACCGCGCGGCTTCGTCTTGGGCAGCACAAACGTCTGGCCCCACGCCTTGACTGGCATCAGCTGCTCTTCGATGTGCTCCGCGCAGCAGGAGTCCATGTCCGACGGCGCGTTCTTGTAGCCGATCACCGCCTCTTCATGGCCACCAAACACCGCCACGTTCTGCGTCGCCACGATGTGCGATCCGGTCAGGTCAGAGATGGAGAACCCCTCGCTTTTGCCCTCCAAACTCAGCACGTCGTACTGCTGCAGCTTGAAGCTCACGGTCTGCCCGGCCTTGATGGGCAGGCCTGTCTGCGGCGCCTTCTCGACGTAGCCCTTGCCCGACAACGTCACCGTCACCGTCGTCTCGCCTGGCATCGCCGCGATCACGGTGAAGTAGCCATTCTGACTGGGCAGGTCGAGGTTCAGCGTCACAGGGAGGGGCAGATCGAAATGCGGCGTGCTGCCCAACGTCACGGCGTAATACTCCTTGCCCAACGAGTTGTGCGGCAGCAGCAGCGATCCGTCGTTGGAGTAGGCTTTCTCGGCGTTGAAGGGGTTGAACTGGTAGGCCACCACCGGCTGATCCGTCGTGAAGTGAATGCCCTTCTTGGCGATCATGTTTCCGTCGACGTTCATCACCGGCATCTTGAATTCGCGGGTCTTGCCTGCGGGTACCACGTTGTTGGCGAAGTTGACGCTGTAGGGCTTGGGCAGGTCCCACGTGACCACCGCGTCGAAGATGCCCGGGTTGGCGATCACCACGCTGTGCGGCGTGTCCTGCGGTGTGCCGCCGCCGAAGATGAGACCCGACTTGTCGTTCGCGTTGTCGAGGTCGACGCTCCAGTATTCGCAGCCGACGTTGCTGGCGATCTTCAGGTTGGTCTCGCAGAGGCTCACACACGTCCCGCCCAAGCAGTACGCGCCGGTCTTGCAGTCGAGGCTGAGCTCGTACGCCGACCCGTCCGGCTTGCAGGTCTTCACCTTCGTCTGGCCGTCACAGATCTTCTGTCCCGGCGCGCAGACGGTCGTTTTGCAGACGCCCTCGATGCACAACTGACCCGCGTCGCACGGCAGGGGTAGCCACGCCTTGCCATCGTCGCTGCAGACCTTTCGTGTGTCGTAGCCATCACACCCGTCGACCTTCTTGGGCTCGCAGGTGGCGGGGATCGCGCACCAACCCTGGTTGCATTTTTTCGGCGACTTGCACTGGTCGGCCAGCTCCCACACGCCCTTCAAGCAGATCTTCGCGATCCCGTCGTTGAGGCAGCTGAGGCTGTTCTCTTCGCACGGTCCGGCGTCCGTCGCGGCGCCGGTGTCTTTCGGACCGTCGACGTCTCCGCTGACGCCCGAATCCGCCGAGATATCAGCCTTTGCGCCGCTGCTGGACTCCGGGCTGCTGCATCCAATCACCGCGAAGATCACGAGGCAGGCGAGGGCAATGAACCCGGTGCCGCGGTGCTGCGCTGTGCTGGAATACTGCGCTGTGCTGGCATGCTGCGCTGTGCTGGCATGCAGCGCAGTGCTGGCATGCAGCGCAGTGCTGCAATGCAGCTGAGAGGTGAGATCTCGGGGGGGCATGATGGCGCTCCTGCGGGCGCTGACGGCGCCGCGGATTCGGTGTCGAGGTGTGCTAGGCAAGCGGTCGGCGCATGGGCCAGCGGCCGGTGGGTTGGCGAGGGCAGGGCCACCGGTCATGGCGTGACCGCCCGTTGGTGTCCGAGCGCCAGGCCCGGGATACCGACGTCGATGCGCATCAGGCCCCGCTTGGTGTCATCTGTGAACGTCGGAACCGTCAGCAAGGCGATGTACAGGTGTGTCGCGCCGAAGCTGCTGCTGCCAAAGAGCACGTTCGCCAGGACGCGATCCGTCGCCTGAAGAAAGGGTCGCAGCGCGGTGCCGTCTTTGGGCAACACCTCCACGGCCGAGCTCTCCAGCTTTAGGTCTTTGATCCGGTCGAGGCAGACGTACAGATTGCCTTCTGCGTCAAAGGCCAGTCCGTCGCCAAAGAGCCCGATTCCCGCGACGACGGTCTGCCGAGCGCCGAACCCGGTGGCGCTGATGTCCAGCTTGAACAGGCCGGCGATGTTCTTGGTGAGCGGGACTGTCGCCGCGTGACCGCAGACGAGCGCCGTGTTCTCGGTCGTCACGAAGAGCGTCGCGCCATCTGGACTCAGCGCCACGCCGTTGGGGCCCCCTTCCGTCGCCAGATCGAAGCTGTGGCGCGCTTTCACTGCGCCGCTGCTGCCGTCGACCAGCAGCAGCCGACCCAAGCACGGATCGCTGAAGACGACGTCGCCGTTGGGCAGCACCGCAAGATGATTTGGCTTACCCAACGGCGCGCCCTCATCGCTGGCAACGATCGTGCTGACCACGCCAGTTTTGCTCATGCGCCGCAACGCGTGACCGTTTGCGTCGCAAATCCACAGCCGCCCCTCCGCATCGTAGGCCACGCCCAGCGCCTGCTCGATGGCGTCGCCCGTGGTGGGGAGCAGGCTGGTCTTCCCGTCGACGCTGACCTTGGCGAGTCCGCCTGCGAGACCCAGTACGATCGCGTCGCCGCTCGGCGAAAAGGCTAGATCTTCGGTGCTGCCGTCACGCTTAGCGGCAGTCAGCGCCGTGTGTACGTCGCCGAACTCCTCCGCGCTGAGCGGCGTGGTTCGGGTCGCATCGACTAAGAAGCGCGCCTCTGCCTGCACCTCGTCGTTCTCGCCCACCACATAGATGCGCAGCCTTTGTGGCACGGGCGCGAGACCGAGCGTCCACGCCAGGCTCTGGCTGCCGCCTTCGTCGAAGGACAGCGTGGTGGCGCTCAAGCTGCCGCCCCCGGCGAGCACTTCGATCTTCACATCTGTACCTGGCTCGGCACCCTGCAACCGCACGGTCAGGTCCAGCGTGCTCCCGGCGGCCGCAGCCGTCGGCACACCGTCGAGGTTCAGGCTCCCCACGCCAGCCGTCGAACACGCGACCAGCGACCCACTTGAGGCCAGCAAAACCGTCAACAAGGCGCCAGCGCTCGGCCACATCAGCCGCTTCGGGGGAGGCGACCGGCGCAGGCGCGACGGTTGAATGGCAAGCTGGCGGGACATCGAAAACTCCTCGGCGGCGGGGAGGGTACCGATGTCGGCGTTCGGACTCCAGCGTGTTTGTCCGTCGTTTCGGGACAATGAGTCATATACTGTCCTATCAGCAGTTGACGGCACCCCTCCCCACCCTGGATTCTGGCGGCATGAGTGAACGTGAACAGCCAAGCGCATTGATTTTCCGTGTCCGCGGCAGCGGTCGGGCGCGAGAAACCGGCACGCAACCGAGTGAGAGGGCGGGGCAGGCCACCTTCGCGTGCATGCTTGCCGTGCTCGCAGTGCTGGTGCCGCCGGGCTGCCAGCCGGCTGCCCCCGCCGCCAGTGCCGCTCCCGTCGCAATCGGTGGAGCGTCGCCCCTCGCCCCAGCGCAGCCGCGCGTTGTCCACGCCCAAGCGACCCAGGCGGTGGACTTGGTTGCGCTGAACGAGACGCAGCGAGCGGCGATAAGGCGGACCCGCGTGCCGGTGCGTCTACCTGCCGATCCGAGGCTCGCTCGCGCCGCTTTTCTGACGAGTGAGGCGAATTGGTTCGCAGCCTCCATCAAGGACGGCGACGTCACGATCACCATCGAGGCGAATCGAACCGCCATCGAAGCGCCCGAGATCACGGCCGCGTTTGCAGGATACGCCGTCGGCACACGCGCGGCGCCGCGCATCGGCCACAACGAGCTGATCATCGAAGCGGCGTGGCTCGAAGACGGCGTCGCGTGGAGCTTGGAGGTTGAATGCCTGCATCCCGACACCAACCCACGATGTGTCGAGACCGCCTTTGTTCGCAGCGTGGTCGCTGGGCTCACCACCTACGCGGTGGGCCGGCCATGAGCGCCGTCACCGCCCCGTGCATCACCGCCCCGTGCATCACCGCCCCGTGCATCACCGTCGCGCTGCTGGCGACGCTCATGCTGTCCGCAGGCGTCGCGGCCGACGCCGTGGCGTTCACGTACAAACCGCACGGCCAGCTCATCGGCAGCAGCGGGACCGGCGTGAACTCCACCAAGGACTACGTGCCGGGGATGCGTTTTCCGATTGAGAAAGCCCCAGCCTACGCCAACAGCCAAGTCTACATGACGGGCGGGTCGAACGGCCCAAGCGGCAGCCAGTGCGCGGCCACGAACTATGCGTATCCGTGGTGGGATAACTTTTGCGAGAAACGCACGTGGACCATGCCGCTCTGTCCCTCGGGGAAGGGCCATCAGGGCCAGGATATCCGGCCCGGAAGCTGCAAATTCAACACGCACTGGGTCGTCGCGACGGAGGACGGTACGATCACGTCGATCGGCTCGTACGCGGTGTATGAGAAGGCCGTCAGCGGCGTCACCCACCGTTATCTGCACATGAAGATGACGGCGCTGCTCGTGAAGAATGGCCAGAAGGTCAAGAAGGGCCAGCGCTTGGGCTTGGTCGACAACGATTTTGGCGGCACCAGCACCACCTTGCACCTGCACTACGATCGCAAGGGCTACGTGTCCGGTGTCGGCACGGTCTACTTGCCGACGTATGCGTCGCTCGTCAACAGCTATCAGAAACTCATCGGGCCGACCTGTGACGCAGCGGCGTGCAGCAAGAAGTCATCGTGCGGCGCGTGGAGCGCCTGCGGCGGGTTCACGTCAACGTGTGACACGACCGGGAGCCGCAAACGCACCTGCACCACGTACGCGTGCAGCGGGGCGACGTGCGGCAGCGCGAGCAAGACGGAGACCGGGGCGTGCACCGTGGCAACCGACGGCAAGCAGGTGACGGCGTGGGGGCCGTGGGGCGTCTGCGCCGCGACCGGCGCTGGCTGCGACGGGATCGGAAAAAAGACGCGATCGAGGACCGTGTGCAGTGGCGGCGCCAGCAAGACCGTCAGCGAGTCGACCGCCTGCACCGTGTCAACCACCGGCAAGGCGATGAGCGCTTGGACCGCTTGGACGCAATGCACGAGCGGCGGCGGCGTCTGCGCCGAGAGCGGCACGCACAGCCGATCACGTAGCGAATGCGCTGGAGGGAAAGCGACCACCGTCACGCAACAGGGCGGTTGCGTCATCAACACGTCGGGCCAAGTCGTGAGCGCGTGGGGGCCTTGGAGTCCGTGTGGCGGGTTCGACAGCGTCTGCGACGAGACCGGTTCGCGCCAACGCGTGCGGCAGGTCTGCAAAGCCGGTAGCGCGACCACGGAGGCTGAATTTGCGGCCTGCACGGTGACACGGGAGGGCGAGGGCGTCACGCCCTGGTCGGCGTGGAGTGGCTGTGTCGCCGACGTCGCGCCCTGCGCGCCGACCGGTTCGTCGACACGCTCGCGGCAGGTCTGCTCCAACGGCGCCCCGGTGGAGCAACAGGAGCAACAGGGCTGCGTGCCAAGCTGCGCTCTGGGCGACGGCGGCGGCATAGAAGACGTGAATTCGTCAGGTGTCGATGGCACGGCCGACCCGGTGCGAGACAGCGCCGCGGCGACTGGCGCTGAGGTGCCGGTCCAATCGCTGATGTCGGCGGCGCCGAGCGGCGGGTGTTCCTCCTCACCGGCGCGATCGGATTCGCGCGGACGCTTGCCATTGCGCTGGTTCTGGTTGGTGGCCGTGGCGACGTGGCTCCTGATGCGAAGGCGCCGGGCCAGCCCTCGGGCGCGAGGCTCATGAGCATGGACCACCGACAGCGATGTGCACCAACCTTGGCGGCGGCCTCGTTGCGTCGGACTGCACCCGTACATGTGTTTCTGACGCTCACTGCCGCAGCGGTCATCTTGGCGGTGCCCGATCGGGTGTGTGCGGCGGCCCTTCCGTCCGCGCGTGGCGTGACGCCAACCGGTGCCGCCCTGGTGGCCGTGGGCGTGCCGCATGGTGTCACATCGGCCCATCTGCCCGCCGGCGCGACGGCCACCGGCGCTGCGTCCCCAGCGCGGCCCGCCGGGTCGCTCGGCGAACGGCTCCTCGGCGCGCTAGCGCCCGGTGACGGCAAACCCGGCGCCAAACCTGGCACCGGAGGGCCGCCCGCAGAGGTTGGCGCCATTAGCCAGGAAGAAGTCGAGGCTTCGCGCCGTCGCAGAGTGGAACGCGCGGCGCTCGACCTCGAGTCTCGGCACGCCAGAGACGCTGCCGCCGAGGCTGAGTTGGCGGCCGTGGCGGCGCGAAGAGCCCACAAACGCGCCCGTGAAGACGCCCAACGCGCGCGGTCCGACGCGCAGCGCGCCGTCGCCGTCGAGCGCATGCGCATTGAAAAGACGAAGCTGCAGCTGGCCCAGTTCAAAACGGAGCTCGCCCAACGTCGACAGGCAGCGAGTCAGCTCGCCCGGGGTCGCTTCGACATGTACGGGGCCCTGTTGGCGCGGTCACGAAAGCAGATGAGCCCATCCGAGGTGGACGCGCTCTATCTTGAACTCGTGAAGATCGTCGAGACGGTGCGCGACGCGTTGAGCGCCGACCTGGGGCGGCTGGACGCCGATCGCGACGCGCTTGCGCCCGAGGCCGACGCTGCCGCGAGCAGCAGCTTGGCGCTCGCTACTGAGAAGCAGCGCCTCACCCTGGAGCTCGCGCTAGCCGCCGCGCGAGCCGAGCGCGCCAACCTGATCGCGGCTGACCTGACGCAGCGCCGGGCCGACTGCGCGGCCACCGCCGACCACCTTCGAAAAGTCAACGCGCTGCGAACGGGGCTCATCGACGCGCTCTCGCCGGCGGCGCGCAGCGAGCTGTTTGGGCTCACGAGCGCAGGGCTCTCTCAGCTACGTCGTGAGCTGCGCCACGTGCAGCTGCTCGCGCGCTGGTATCCGACGTCGCGCCTCCACTGGATCCAACTCCCGCAGAGCGTCGACGAGGTCATCCTCAAGATGTCGAGTATCGCCATGGGCCTGCTCAAAGCGCTGCTCTTTGTGCTCGGCTGGTTCCTGGTCCGCCGCCACTGGCGCCGATGGATCGCCGAGGCGCGCGCCCTCGTCTCGCCACGTATGGCGCGCAGCTTTGCTTGGCGCGCGGTCGATCTGGTGTTTGCGATCGCGCTGACGGTTGGGCGCGAGCTGGCGTGGCTGCTCATCGTGACCATTGTGTTCAACTGGGTGCTCGATGCGCGCGCCGCGACCGAGC
>CALENB010000011.1 GCA_937910235.1 uncultured Myxococcales bacterium
TACGCCTTGTTTGTAGGGTTTTCGCGCGACGTGGCCGGCGTTGTCGCGGTCACAGCCCCCCCTCCTCAACGCGTCAGGCGCCTGAGCAGGGCGAGCACGGCCGCGTCTTGGCCGTGCTGCTGGACTAGCAGCTCGAGCAGCTGATCACGCCGTGTGTGATGGCCCAAGGCGTGCTGCAGCACCACCTCGGCGATGCGCGGGCGCGGGTCTGCGGGTGCGGCCTTCATCATGCGAGCGAGCTCTGTGTACGCCAGCGCGACGGTGGCGCTGGCGACGGCGGCGGGCTGCTCGCTGCGGCCGACGACGAAGGCGGTGGCGTCGAGGGCGGGCGTCGTGAAGACGCGATAGGCCAGGCGTCTGCAAAGCCCGGGATGCGCGGCGCGGCTGAGCCAGATGCGGGCTGGGCTGCTCCAGTGGACGAGGCACCAGGCTGGATCTCTGGGCAGAAAGGCGAATCGGGCGTCTCCCGGGCGATTTGGCGCGAGGACCCAGGTCGCGCCGTCGGCGGCGCGGCGTATGGCGAAGGCGCGCGGATCGTGGTGGCTGGAGAGGATCTGGCGGAAGAGCTGGGGGGTGAAGACCATGTCGGCGCGGCCATCAACCTCCGTGAGCAGCCGCGGGGTTCCTCGCGACGGGCGACCACGCCAGAGCGCGTAACCGCCGAAATCGTAGGCGTTGATGACGCGCGGGGGCAGTGCGTGGGCGCGGGCGAAGTCGAGCGCGGCGGTGGGGAAACGGCCGGCGGCGAGGGTGCCGGGCGCAGCGACGCCACCGCGGGCGGCGACCCAGAGGAGACAGCCGGCGATGAGCAGTGGCACGAGCAACGTGTGGAGGCGGCTGTCTGGTTCGGGGCTGGCGGCGCGGCGGCCGTCCGGGGCTGGTGCGACGCGCCACGCGGCGGCGAGGGCAAAGGCGGCGGCGAGGGCGGCGTAGGGGATCCAACGCGACGCGCCGAGGGCGATGACCGAGAGGCCGAGCGCGAGCGCTGTGAGCGCGAGCGCTGTGCGCGTGAGCGCTGTGAGTGTGAGCGCTGTGAGTGTGCGTGGGGTCAACGCGGCGCGAACGCGGGGTCTGAGCAGCCTGCCGACCGTGAACACGGCGACGGTCAGCAACACCAACCAGCTGCCGTGCTCGCGCAGCAGGGTCAGCGGCGCGGTGGGCGCCCACTCGTCGACCGCGTCGATGTAGTCTCGGCGACCGAGGGCGCTGACGACTGTGGTGAGCAGCGCGGTGCCGTTTGGCGTGGCGAACACCACGGCGCTGGCGGCGCTGGCGACGAGGACCGACGCGAGCGCGGCCGTGCCAGGCGCGGCGAGTTGGTCCGGCGAATCGGCCGGATCGTCGGGGGTTTCGCGCCCCTGGTGGCGGCTGACGAGGGCGCTGACGAGCCAGGCGGCGCCAGCGGCGGCGGCCCAAGCCCAGAGGGTCAGCACGCCGACGAGCACGCCGCGATGCAGCCAGGCCCAGGCCCAGATGAGGGCGACGATGGCGAGGGCTGCGGGCAGGGCCGCGCGGCGGGTAGTCGACCACAGCTGCGGCAGCCAGACCAGCAGCCAGGCGAAGGCGACGTGGGAAAACAGCATCGGCCGCGCGTGGAGGCGGTGCTGCATGGCGGCGACGACGGCGCCGAGCAGGAGCAGGGCCCAACGCCAGCGCGCCGGTTGGCTCGGCTGGGGTTGGCTCGGCTGGGGTTGGCTCGGCTGGGGTTGGCTCGGCTGGGTGCGCACCAGGGCGCCCGCGATGCCGAGGACCGCGAGGGCGGGCCAGACGCTGAGCGAGGCGTCGCCGAGCAGCTGGTGGCCGAGGTAGAGCAGCAGGTCGGCGCCGATGTCCTTGTAGGGCCAAGGTGCGCCGCTAGCGGTCCAGCTGAAGGGGTCGGTGGCCAGCCAGCCGGGTTCGGCGGCGAGCGCGGCGCCGGTGCGAAGATGCCACCAGATGTCGAGGCCGGAGATCGGGATCTTGGCGACGGCGACGGCGAACAGGCCGGCGACCAGCCAGAAGGGCCAGAGGCGCCAGCGGGGCCGCGGGGTGGTCTTGGCAGTAGTGTCGGCCATCGTCGATGGAGCGGGTCAGACCCTGCTCTTGTTACCTCCGGCTCCCGGCGATGATCGCGACCACGACGCCGGGATCGGCGAGCGTCGACAGATCGCCCAGCTGCTCCGGCGCGCCTTCTGCGATCTTGCGCAAAATCCGTCGCATCACCTTGCCCGACCGCGTCTTCGGCAGCCCCGGCACCACCTGCACCACGTCGATGCGCGCGTGGGCGCCGATCTGATTGCGGCACGCCGCGTTCGCCGCCGCGAGCAGCCGGGTTTCGTCGTGGACACCGGGCTGCAGCACCACGTAGGCGTAGACCCCCTGCCCCTTGATCGGGTGCGGAAAGCCCACAACGCCGGCCTCTGCGATGGCCTCGACGCTGATCAGCACCGCCTCGAACTCCGCCGTGCCCATGCGGTGGCCGCTCACGTTCAGGACGTCGTCGACGCGCCCGGTGATGAAGTGGTAGCCCTCCGCATCGCGCCGACAGCCGTCGCCGGTGAAGTAGAAGCCGGGGAAGGTCGAGAAGTACGTCGACACGTAGCGCTCGTGGTCGCCCCACACCGTGCGGGCCATGCCCGGCCAGGGTTGGGCGAGGCAGAGGCGGCCTTCACCTGGGCCGACGACCGGCTGGGCTTCGTCGTTGACGATGACGGGCACGATCGCCGGCATCGCGAACGTCGCGCTGCCCGGCTTAGTCGGGGTGGCGGGCGCGATCGGGGTGATGGCGATGCCGCCGGTCTCAGTCTGCCACCAGGTGTCGACGATGTTGCAGCGGCCCTCACCGACCACATCGTAGTACCACTCCCAGGCCTCTGGGTTGATGGGCTCGCCCACGGTGCCGAGCACACGCAGACTGCTGCGGTCGTAGTCCGTGACGAAGCCATCGCCCTGCGCTGCGAGCGCGCGGATCGCCGTGGGTGCGGTGTAGAAGACGGTGACGCCGTGGCGCGCGACGATGTCCCAGTAGCGCCCCGCGTCCGGGTAGAGCGGCGTCGACTCAAACATCAGCGTCGTGGCGCCATTACAGAGCGGGCCGTAGACGATGTAGGTGTGGCCGGTGATCCAGCCGACGTCGGCCATGCAGGCGTAGACGTCGTCCTCACGCAGATCGAAGACCACCTCGTGGGTATACGACGCCCACGTCAGGTAGCCGGCGCAGGTGTGCACCAAGCCTTTCGGCCGTCCTGTGGAGCCGGACGTGTAGAGCACAAAGAGCGGATCTTCGGCGACGCACGGCACTGCGGGGAGTTCGGAGACGGCGACATCTGCGAGCGCCTCGTGCCACCACACATCGCGCTCCGGCAACCAGTCCACCGGCGCGCTGGTGTGCTGATAAACCAACACTTTTCGCACGTGACGCTCGCCCACGCAGGCGTCGTCGCAGGTCGCCTTGAGGGGGATGACCCGCCCGCCACGCAGCCCTTCGTCCTGGGTGATGATGACCTCGGCCGCACAATCCCGGATGCGATCGCGCAAGGCTTCGGCCGAGAACCCGCCAAAAACCACCGAATGCACGGCGCCGATGCGCGCGCAGGCGAGCATGGCGATGGCGGCCTCGGGGACCATGCCCATGTAGATGATGACGCGCTCGCCCTTCTGCACCCCCAAGCTTCGCAGCGCGGCGGCGGTGCGGCACACCTCGACGTACAACTCGCGGTACGTCAACGCGCGCGTCACGCCGGGTTCGTCGCCCTCCCAGAGGATGGCCACCTTGTCGCCGCGCGTGGCCAAGTGCTGATCCAGGCAGGACTCGGTGACGTTCAGGGTGCCGTCAGCGAACCACGAGACCTGGCTGTCGGCGATGGTGTGGAAGTCGCCCCGCAGGCCCTGGGTGGGCGGCGTCTGCCACGCGAGGCGAGCTTGGGACTCGCGCAACCAGAAGCCATCGGGGTTGTCGCGCGCGGCCATCCAACTGCGGCGCCAGTCGTCGAGGCTCTGGATGGGGGAGTGGCTGCCTTGGCGGACACGATCGGGCACTTCACGGGCAGGCATCTCAGGGATAGTGGACATGGTCGGTCTCCTGGCGTGAACAACTGGGCGTAGACGACGCGGCGCGGACGACGCGGCTAGAGCAGCGCCTCGATGTCGGACGTGATCTCTTCAGGCGTGGTCTTGGGGCCATACCGC
This sequence comes from uncultured Myxococcales bacterium, assembly GCA_937910235.1. Classification (GTDB taxonomy): domain Bacteria; phylum Myxococcota_A; class UBA9042; order UBA9042; family UBA9042; genus UBA9042. The sequence goes on from CALENB010000011.1 coordinate 4,168, forward strand.
CGCACGATGGTGCCCTCGCGATCGACCAAAAACTTTGTGAAGTTCCACTTGATCGACTTCGAGCCCAGCAATCCGGGCGCTGCCGCCTTGAGCTGCGCAAACAGCGGGTGGGCGTCGCTGCCGTTGACGTCGATCTTGGCGTGCATCGGAAACGTCACGCCGTAGTTGAGCTGACAGAACGACGCGATCTGCTCGCCGTCCCCGGGCTCCTGGGCGCCGAACTGGTTGCAGGGGAACCCCAAGATCTGCAGTCCGCGCGGCGACAGGGTCTCGTGCAGCGTCTCTAGGCCCTTGAATTGGGGCGTATAGCCGCATTTGCTCGCCGTGTTCAGGATCAGCAACACCTTGCCTTTGTAGGGCGTCAGATCGGTGTCTTCACCGCGAATCGTCGTCACAAGCGTGGTGTAGTCGAGCTGTGTCTTGGCCATGAGGGGCCTCCTGCGATCGGCGTTGATGGGCACGTTCGCGCGTTGGGTTACTTCACGGTAGGCGCCGCGTGAGGCGCAGCTCCAGTTGGTTCGGCGGGTTTGTCGGCCGGTAGCAGCTGCCCGAACACGAAGGTCTTGGGTGTCAACACACGCCTGGCCGTGGCCTGAATACGCGCCGAGCTGACGCGGTCGACGCGCGCCTTTGTGTCGAGAATCTTGAGCGGATCAGTGCCCAACCACAGGTGCGTCTTGAGTTGACCGAGCCAATACTCGTTGCTCTTCAGCTTCACCTCGAACTGCCGTGTGCGCGTCGCCTTGATCTTCTCGATGATCTCCGCGTTCACGCCCTGCGTTTGCACCTCTGCGATGACCGTCAGCACCGCGGCCTTCAGCGCCGCGACGTTCTCCGGCGCGCAGCCAAAGGCCACAAACGTCGTCGAGCGACCCTTGGGCCAGCGCGACAGGGTGCTGCGCGCGCTGACGCCGTACACCCCGCTCATCTTCTCGCGCAGGACCTCACGAAGTCTGATCTTGAGGGCGGCCGAGAGCATGTTGGCGTCATCCTCGCCGTCGAGCGACCACTTGGCCTTCATCGTGAAGTACACGAGCACAAACGCCGTCGGCTCGACGCCCTTACGCACGGTGATCTCACCTGTCGAGAGACGCTGGATGCCGGGATCCCGCCACGACTCTTTTTTCCCACGGCGTCCCTGCGTCGGGCTAGGCAAGCTGCCGAGATAGCGCGCGACCAGCGGCTTGAGCTGCTTCAGATCGACGTTGCCGACGACCACAAACGTGAAGTCGCCCGCGTCGGCGAAGCGCTGCCTGTAAAACGCCATCGCGGCGTCGAGATCGACCTTGGCGAGGCCGTCCAGACTCGGCGGCTGCCGGCGCAGGTGGTTCTTGCTGACGACCTTGCCAAACGTATCGAAGAACACGCGCTGCGGGCTGCGACCCCTGTTTTTCAGCGCTTCCGCCTTCTCCACGCGCCACGCCGCGAAGGCTTCTTCATCCTTGCGCGGCGCCGCGAAACGCAGATGCGCGAGCTGCAGCAGGGTCTCCACGTCCTTGCGCGCCGAGGTGCCGCGCAGGCCTTCGTCGAGCTCATCAATATACGGCGTCATGCTCGCGACCTTGCCGGCGAGGGTGTACCCCAGCTCCACCTGGCTGAACTTGGCGAGACCACCGAGGTTCGCCAGGGTCGCGGCGTGGGTGGCGCTGTCGAAGTTGGCGTCTTTGGCGAGCGAGGTGCCGCCAGCGGAGAAGGCCGAAAAACGCACCTCATCGTCCTTGAACGTCGTCGGCTTGACCCAGACCGTCGCGCCGTTGCTCAGGGTCCACACCGTCACGCCGAGCTTGGCGATCTGCGTCTCCTTCGTCACGGCGCCGGGTGTCGGCAGCGTCTCCATGAGCGGCTTTACCGCAGCTTTTTCGGCCCGCGCGGCGATCTTCGCGTCGGCGGCGGGCGTCGCCAAGGCGATCAGCTCAGGGTCCGTGGGCAGCTTGGTGCCGACGGGTGCAGAGATCGCGATGACGCGGTTGGCCGTCTGGATCCAGCCCTTGGCGAGGCTGTTGATGTCGCTCAGCTGCACCGCCGCGAGGATCTGTTGCGTCAGTGTGAGCTCCCGCTCCACCCCAGGCATGGCCTCCGCGGCGAAGTGGTAGCGCAAAATCTCGTTGGCGAAGACCTTGCTGTTCTGCTTGTCGCGCATCGCCCGCGCGCGCTCCACATTGCGCAGCATCTTGACCTTAGCGCGCTGCAGCTCTGCCGCCGTGAAGCCGTGGCGGTTGATCCGCTCGACCTCGTCGGCCAGCGCCTTGATGCCCGCGCCGACCTTGTCACCCTTCACCGCGGCGTAGAGCACAAACGCGTCCATGGTGCGGACCCACTTGGCCATGCCCGCGAAAGCGCCGAGAAATGGGGCGTCTTTGACGAGGCGCAGCTCGGCGAAGCGCTCGTTCAAGATCGCTGCGTAGAGCCGCTCCAGCACCGAGCGGCGGTAGTCGTAGGCGGTCTGCAGCTTGCGATGCGGCATCTTGTGCACCATCTGGATGATCGTGCGGTCGAGCTCCTTGTCGAGCGTCGTCGTGACCAAGGTCTGGGCATGGTCAGGCACCGTCAGCTCGGGGCGAACACGGGGTTTGGCGGGCGCGGTCATCCCGGAGAACGTGGCCTTGATGCGCTTTTCAATGTCGCCCGCGTCGATGTCGCCCACCACCACCACGGCCATCAGATCGGGGCGATACCAGTCGCGATAGAACCGGGTCAGCGCGGACCGCGGCGCCGTCTTGATGACCTTGGGCAGCCCGATCGGCAGCCGCTCGGCGTACACGCTGCCTTTCAGCAACACGGGCAGCTGCTCGTTGAGCACCCGCTTCTGCGCGCCGAGACCCTTGCGCCACTCCTCCAAGACCACGCCGCGCTCGCTCTCGACCTCGTCGGGCTCAAACGCGATGGCGCTGGCCCATTCCGACAGGATCGTGAAGCCCTGGGTCAGCAGCTTGGTGTCGTCGGTGGGCACCTGGAGTTGGTAGACGGTCTGGTCGAACGACGTGTAGGCGTTGAGGTCCGCGCCGAACTGCATGCCGATGCGCTCGATGTAGTTGACGATGGCGAGCTTCTTGAACTGCTTGGTGCCGTTGAAGGCCATGTGCTCGAGGAAGTGGGCGAGGCCGCGCTGATCTTCGTCTTCGAGGACGGAGCCGGCGTTGACCGCGAGCCACAATAACGCCCGTTTCTCGGGCTTTTTGTGCGGCAGGATGTAGTAGGTCAGGCCGTTGGCGAGCTTGCCGGTGCGGATGCGCGGGTCGACTGGCAGGGCGTCGGCGGGGATCGCAGCGGCTGCGGTGGTGACGGAGGCTGCCGCTGCGGTGGCTGACGCGCCGGTGGTGGTGGCGGCTGCCCCGCTGGCGGGCGTGTCGGTTTTACCCTGGGCTGTGGCGCCGCCGCATGCGGTGAACGCGAGCAGGAGCAGGGCTGGTAGCAGCAGCGCGGGCAGCACTAGGTTCAGCGGGGCGAAGGGTCGGTTCAGCATGGTCAACTCCAGAGCGAGACCTCGTGCGATCACGGCGACCTTCCTACTCCATGGTGGGTTTAGATGCCAGTTGATGCGGAGGACCAACTGGGTGGGCCAAGGTAACCGGTCGGGGAAGGGATCAATGCCCCGCACGTCAGATCTAGGGAGATCCGATGGACCTCCCACTGCGTCGCGATCCCTATCGCTGACGCGTCATCCGAACTCGGTCAGAACGCTTTGCCCGCTGACAGCGAAAACACCGTCGGCCCGGCCTCCAAGCCGCTCGAGCCGCGATACAGCAGCACGCCTGTGTTCGCGCGGAGCAGGAAGCCGCCGTCCGTCAAGAAACGCCAACCGATGAGGAGATCCCCGCCAAAGCCGATCGCCTCGGCGCCGGGATCGATCCATTCGCTGACGGAGAGGAAGGGGTTGGCCAGGACGTGACCACCGAGGGTGAGGGCGTGGCGTGGCTGGTCGCCCTCGCCGAGCAGGTGCACCTCGCCGCCGACGCCGACGAGGAGGTTGAAGATGTAGGTGCCGGTCATGACCTCGACGACGATGCGCGGGGCGACGAAGGCGCCGACCTCGACGTGGACGAGGGGTAGGAGGCCGACGCCGGCCATGGCGTAGAAGGCGCGGTTGGGTCGGTCGGCGGTGGCGGCTGGTGCGTGCGGTTGCGGTTCGGGCCGTTGCTGAGGTTGCAGTTGAGGCTGCGCTTGTGCGGGGTGACCGCAGAGGCTGAGGGCCAGGAACGCTGCCCCCAGCCATCGTGTGAGGGTCTGCATCTGATCCGTCCGTCTGTTAGGTGCCAGGCACTTCGCGAGACAACGATGATAAGCGCCTGGCACCTAACGTGGAAGCCACGCCGCGCGATCCGCCATCGCGCGCACGCATGACCATTCGCGACCGGAAAGAGGCCATGGGACCAGCAAACTGTTATGAATGTTCAAGTGATGAACTATAATTCTAGTCCAAACTACTGGCGAGAAGGCAGATCCGTTGCCACCGTCAGGGAATAGACACCTGATGGTGCTTGGAGACGCTTCATGAACAACACCACGATGACATATAATGGTCTAAAATTCTTACGGATTGCCATTGTTCTCGTGACTCTGCTTGCGGCCACGGGCTGCGGCGATGACGAGCCAGGTGCCTCCGGGCCGGTCGTCATCGGACTTGACACGGGCGTGCCCAAGACATTTCGACCGTCGCCGACAGCGGCCCGCCCGGCGATACCGGCGCCGCCGACGTGACACTCGCCGACGTAGATGCGGCAGATGTGGACAACGACGGCGCGGGTGCGGCGTCGACCCTCTGTGATCCGTGCAAAGACTCCAAGGCCTGCGGTGACGATGCGGCGTGCGTCAAGCACGGCGACGCCGGTAACTTTTGCGCGCCGACGTGCGCGAAAGACGACGACTGCGACGATGGGTATACCTGTGAAGACACCGACAGCATCGAGGACACGACGGCGACCCGCTGTGTGCCCAAGCCGGCCAAAGATGCGCCGGTGGGCACGTTCGGCGCTTGCACGTGTTCGGCGGCGGCCCAGAAAGCGACGCTCGCCACCGTGTGCGCGACCGTCACCTTGGACACCGACGGCAAGGTGATCGGCAAGTGCATTGGACAGCGCGCGTGCGGTGATTCCGGGCTCTCAGCGTGCGATGGCGCGGCGGCGACCGCAGAAGCTTGTGACGGCGTGGACAATGACTGCGATGGCCAAACCGACGAAGATCTCGCCGCTGCGGTCTGTGACGACAAGAACCCCTGCACCGACGCGGCGTGCTTGAGTGGCGCGTGCACCGTCACCGCGAACAGCGCGAGCTGCGACGACGGCGAGGTCTGCACGGTGAAGGACGTCTGCAAAGGCGGAAAGTGCGCGGGCGAAAAGAACCCCTGTGACGATGGCAACCCCTGTACAACCGGCGCTTGCGACCTGGGCAAAGGCTGCACCAGCACGGCCGATGACACCAACCCTTGCTCGGACGACAACGCCTGCACCGCTGGCGACACCTGCGTCAAAGGGCAGTGTTTCGGCAAGAACATCGACTGCGAAGACAACAACCTGTGCACCGACGACTTCTGCGACAAGAAGACGGGCTGCGCCAACAAGCCCAACACGGTGACGTGCGACGACAAGAGCGCGTGCACCGAGAAAGACGCCTGCGCGGTCGGTCTGTGTACGGGCGCGACGGTCGACTGTGACGACAGCAACCCCTGCACCAACGACAGCTGCGACATGGCCACGGGCTGCACACACACCAACAACACGTCGTTCTGCGACGCAGACGGCGACGCGTGCACGGTGGGCGACTTCTGCGCGGTGGGGCTCTGCAAGTCAGGCACCGTTACGGTCTGTAACGACGACAACACCTGCACCAAGGACTCATGCGACACCAAGAGCGGCAAGTGCGTGTTTGACGTGCTCAAGGACGGTTCGGACTGTACCGACGGCACCGTGTGCACCAAGACCGACACCTGCGCGAAGGGCCAGTGCCTCGGCAAGCTCATCGTGTGCGACGACGAGAAGCTGTGCACCGTGGACAGCTGTGACGCGGACAAGGGTTGCGTCTTCACAGACCTGAAGGACACGCCCTGCGACGACAACAATCCGTGCACCCTGAAGGACAAGTGCGGTGGCGGATCGTGCCAGCCAGGTACAGCCAGGGATTGCCCCAGCGCGGACTTCTGCATCATCGCGAAGTGCAGCCCGACTGACGGCAAGTGTGGCTATCAGAACAAGCCGGCCGGCACGCCCTGTACGGACGGCACCAAGTGCACCGAGAAGGACGCTTGCAGCCAGGGCAGCTGCGTTGGCGCAGCGCTGAACTGTGATGACAGCAACCCATGCACCGACGACAGCTGCGACTTGTCTGCCGGCTGCACCCAGGTCGTGAACACCGCTGGCTGCAGCGATGGTAGCAAGTGCACCGTCGGCGATACGTGCAAGGCGGGCACTTGCGGCGCTGGCAACAAGAAGGTCTGCGACGATGGCAACGTCTGCACTGCGGATACCTGCGATGCGCAGACAGGCGACTGCAAGTTCGCGAACCTGGAGACCGCGTGTGACGACGGCAGCAAGTGCACGAAGGCGGACACCTGCGCCGGCGGCTTGTGCATCGGCAAGGCTGTGGATTGCAACGACGGAAACCCCTGTACGGACGACACCTGCACGAAGGACAAGGGCTGCCAAAACGTTGCAAATACGGCCCCGTGTGACGATGGCGACAAGTGCAGCGACTTCGATAAGTGCGCAGACAAGGCGTGCGCGGGTACGCCTAAGGTGCCTGCGAAGGACTGCGACGACGGTAATCCGTGCACGGATGATACCTGCGCCAAGGCGGTTGGTTGCCAGCACGCGAACAACACGAAGGCGTGCGATGACGGCAACAAGTGCACCGAGGGCGACGTCTGCAACGGCGGCAAGTGCAACAGCGGTGGCAACACCTGCGGCTGCCAGGTTCAGAGCGACTGCAACGCACAGGAGGACGACAACCTCTGCAACGGCACGCTCATGTGTCAGGGCAACAAGTGCGTCATCAACCCGATCACGATTGTGACGTGCACCACTGGCGACGACGGCATCTGCGCGCTGAACACCTGCACACCAAAGACCGGGCAGTGCGCCATCGTGGCACGCAATGAGAGCAAGCCTTGCGACGCCGACAACAGCGTCTGTACGGCCAGCGACAAGTGTGTCAGCGGCAAGTGTGCCGCGGGTGGTGTGCTCAACTGCGACGACGGTAATCCCTGCACGAACGACAGCTGCGACGCGAAGAAAGGCTGCCAGTACACCGCCAATACGGCGGCGTGCGACGCCGATAACGACGCGTGCACCGTGGGCGACGTGTGCAGCGACAAGCTCTGCATCGTCGGCTTGCCTAAGCTCTGCGACGACCTTGAGTCGTGCACGCAAGACAGCTGCGACAAGAAGACCGGCAAGTGCGAGTTCAACGGTACGTTGCGCAATGGCCAGAAGTGCGATGCGGACGGCAGCGTGTGCACCGTGTCGGACACCTGCGCCGACGGCAAGTGCGTGTCGGGTAAGCCGCGAGATTGCGACGACTCGAATCCCTGCACCAACGATTCGTGCGACAACAGCAAGGGCTGCCTCTACGCGTCGAACACCTCAGGCTGTGATGCGGATGGCGACGCTTGCACGGTGGCGGACGTCTGCAAGGACAAGGTCTGTGGCAAGGGCAAGTTGACGCTCTGTGATGACGGCAACCCCTGCACCGTGGACCAATGCGACACCAAGACGGGCAAGTGTGTGTTCGATGGCAAGCCCCAGGACGGCAAAGCCTGTGACGCAGACGGCAACGTCTGTACCGACAAGGACGCCTGCCTCGGCGGCCAGTGCTTGTCAGGCAAACCGCTGAACTGCGACGACGCCAACGTCTGTACCAACGACAGCTGCGACAAGGTCAAGGGTTGCCAGCAGGCCGTAAATACGGCGCCGTGTAACGTCGACGACAACGCCTGCACGGTGAACGACGCCTGTATCAACACGGTCTGCAAGGCTGGCACGCCCAAGGTTTGTGACGATAAAAACCCATGCACCGGCGACAAATGCGACCCGAAGACGGGGGCCTGTTCGTTCACGAACCTCAAGGTCGCCTGTGATGACGCGACCAAGTGCACGAGCAACGATCTGTGCGCGAACGGCAAGTGCGCCGGCACCCCGGTGAGCTGCGACGACAACAACCCATGCACCGATGATAGCTGCGACAAGACCGCAGGCTGCGCCAACACGGCCAACACGGCGTCTTGCTCGGATGGCAACAAGTGCACGGATTTTGACACTTGCACGGCCAGCAAGTGCGTGGGCACGCCGAAGGTTGTCGCCAAGGACTGTGTCGACGACAACCCCTGCACGAAAGACGCATGCGACCCAACGCTGGGCTGCACGTTCACGGCCATCAGTGGTCCGTGTGAAGACGGCGACAGCTGCACCAAGGCGGATTCGTGCGTGGCGGGCAAATGCAAGCCGGGCACCAGCGTGTGCGCGTGCAAGACCAATGCGGACTGCGCCAAGGAAGAGGATGGCGATCTCTGTAACGGTACCTTGGTGTGCGACAAGAATACGTGCGTCATCAACCCGACGACCATCGTGACGTGCGACAGCAGCGGCGATACGAGCTGTCAGGAGAATCAGTGCACCGGAAAGACCGGCAAGTGCGCCGTCGCCAGCGTCAATGAGGGCAAGCCTTGCGACGCTGACGGGAGCGTGTGCACCGCCAACGATAAGTGCGTCAGCGGCAAGTGTGCGGCGGGCGCGACGGTGAGCTGCGACGACAAGAACGTCTGCACCGACGACAGCTGTGACAAGGTGAAGGGCTGCTTGAACGGCGCGAACACGGCCGGCTGCGATGCGGATAACAACGCCTGCACGGTGAGCGACACCTGCAAGGATAAGACCTGCCTCGCGGGCCCGAAGAAGCCTTGCGACGACAAGAACGCCTGCACCGTAGACAGCTGCGACGCGAAGACCGGGGACTGTATCTACAACGCAGTGCCCCAGGAGGGCAAAGCCTGCGACGCGGATGGCAGCGTCTGTACGGCCAACGATTTCTGTAAGGCTGGCGTTTGCTTCGCCGGGCCGACATCGACGTGCGACGACGGCAATGTCTGCACGGATGACGGCTGCGACAAACTCACGGGATGCACCGCGGGTCCCAATACGAAGGCGTGCGATGCCGATGGCAACGCCTGTACCCAGGGCGACACGTGCAAGGCTAAGTCCTGTGTGTCGGGCACGCTGAAGGTCTGCGATGACGGCAAGGCTTGTACCGTCGACTCGTGCGAGACGAAGACCGGCACCTGTGTGTTCGACAGCGCGACGCTGCAGGGCAAGGGCTGCGATGCGGACGGCAGCGTCTGCACCGTTGGCGACGCCTGTGCGGCCGGCGATTGCAAGGCCGGCGCGGCGCGGGCTTGTGACGATGGCAACTCTTGTACGGACGACAGCTGCGACAAGGTGAAGGGCTGCGTCAACGCCGCAGACACGGCCGGCTGCGACGCTGACGGCAACGCCTGCACGGTCAACGACACCTGTAAGGCCAAGAGCTGCATCGCCGGCCCGCTGAAGACCTGCGACGATGGCACCACTTGCACCGTCGATAGCTGCGATACGAAGACAGCTGCATGCACCAACAATCCGCTGCCGCAGGAAAACAAGGTCTGCGATGCAGATGGCAGCGTCTGCACCGTGGCTGACAGCTGCAAGTCGGGCGTCTGCACGCCAGGCAGCGTCAAGGTCTGCGACGACAGCAACGTGTGCACGAACGATAGCTGCGACAAGAGCTTGGGCTGTATCAATACGGCGAACACGGCGGGTTGCGACGCGGATAGCAACCTCTGCACCGTCAGCGATGCGTGCAAGGACAAGAGCTGCCTCGCCGGACCGCAGAAGGACTGCGACGACCAGAATCTGTGCACGGTCGACAGTTGTGACACCACGTCGGGCACGTGCAAGCACGACGACAAGGCGATGAACGGTCAGACCTGCGCACAGGGTAAGAAGTGCAAGAACGGTACGTGCTCCTAGCGGGGATCGTGGCCCGTGGATCAGCCAAGCTGACCGGACGGTCTCGAAGCGGGGAGCGACGTCTATGAACTGTGTCCTCACCGTTCGCACCCAGCAAAGCGGCCTGACCGAGTTCACCCGTGACATCGACACGATCGTGCGCGAGAGCGGCGTTGAGATGGGGCTGTGCACGGTGTTTTGTCGGCACACGTCGTGCAGTCTCACGATCCAAGAGAACGCCGATCCATCGGCCCGTGAGGACCTAGAGCGCTGGCTCAACCGGCTCGTGCCGGAGCGTGACGCGCTGTACACGCACACCGCGGAGGGGCCCGACGATATGCCGGCGCACATCAAGGCGGCGCTGACGGCGACGTCGCTGGGGATCCCGATTATGAACGGGGCGCTGGTGCTGGGGACTTGGCAGGGGGTGTTTCTCTGGGAGCATCGTCGTGGCGCTCATACCCGTGAGATCGTGGTGCACATCGGGTCGTAGAGCGCTGATCTTGGTCTAGTCCAGGGCCGCGAGCAGCGCGCTGAGGCCGCTGCGTAGGGCCTCACGTTCTTCGTCGTCGAGGTTCGACAAGTCCACGTTGTCCGCGAGCAGGTCGGCCACCGCCCGAGTCGCGGCACGTGAGCGTTTGGTCTCCAGCGACAACGGTCGACGCCCCGGTCGCTCGTGGCCGGCGACGGCGCGCTGCCAGCGAACCACTGTGCCGCGCGCACCAGCGCAACGAGCGCTGGCGCC
>CALENB010000012.1 GCA_937910235.1 uncultured Myxococcales bacterium
CGCACGCCTGCCGCGCTGCCGCCGCGCGCGCTGCAGCGCGTCCACGCTCAGTCGCTGCTGACGCTCTATCAAACCGCCACGCTGCTGCCGCCGGGAGAGACCTTCTACCCGACGGTCTTCCCCAAAGAGAGCCAGGGGAGCGGTGACCCGACGCGACTGAGCCACGCCGGCCACTGGTGCTTCGACGCCGGCACGCCGCTGACCCACGAGACGCTGCCAGCGGCCACGTGGAGCGCGGCCTGCGCCTTGGAGGCCGCCCGAGCGCTTGGGCGCGACGGGGTCACCCTGAGCTACGCGCTGTCGCGGCCTCCCGGCCACCACGCCACCCGCGGTTTCTTCGGTGGCTACTGCTACCTCAACAACGCCGCTATCGCTGCGCGGTACCTGCGCCGCAAACGGCAGCGGGTCGCCATCCTCGACATCGACTATCACCACGGCAACGGCACGCAAAGCCTATTTTACCGGGACCCGAATGTGCTCTTCGTCAGCCTGCACGCCGACCCGACGGGCGCCTTCCCCTACTTCGCCGGCTTTCCGGAGGAGAGCGGCGCGGGTCCTGGGCAGGGCTACAACATGAACCTCGTCTTGCCGCGCGGTACGGACGGCGCCCGCTACCTTCAGGCGCTCGACGACCATGTCCTGCCAGCGCTGCGCGCCTACGCTCCCGACGCGCTGGTGCTGTCCGCCGGGCTAGACACGTATCACCTCGACCCCGTGGGTGACTTCAAGCTCACCACCGACGACCTCCATCAGGTCGGCCATCGACTTGGCCAGCTGGGGCTGCCAACCGCCGCGATTCAGGAAGGCGGTTATTACACGCCAGATCTCGGAATCAACGCGACCGCCCTGCTGCGCGGTCTGGTTGCGGGTCAACGCAGCGGCGGACACGCCACGTGCCCGTGAAGCAGCTACGAAGATCGCGCCCTTCAGGATGACGGCGACACGTGGCCGGCAACGTGATGGCGCGGGATTGCGTGTTCGGGTTGGGGGAAGATCGCTCGGTAGCCTCCGTGATTGGCTACACGCGCGCCCATCGCAGCGCCACATCTAGCGAACGAGCGCTCACGCTAGCGCGCCGTCTTGGGCCGAACCTGCGCCGCCCTGCGCCGCGATTCGCGCGAGTCGGGCCTGCCAAATGACCACGATGAGCGGAATGAGGATCTCGACAGCAACGTCGATCTGGAACAGCAGCCGTGGCGTGCCGACCTGAACCATGCTCATGATCCGACCCACCGCGCCGAGCACGACGCCGAACGCCAGGATGCGGATCAGCGTGGTTTTGGACTCCAAATCGCGCGCCGCCCACACAAAGAGCACACCCATCGTGAAGTACAGACCCGACAAGAAGCGGTACACATTGTCGGCGTCGATCGCGGGGTCTGGCACCAGTCGCACGAGGCCAAACAAGATGCCCAGCGCGCCGAAAATGAGGGGGATCAGCGCGACGACGATGATGAGTGTCTGAAGGGCGCGACGTTCCATAAAGAGCCTCCGATTAGGGTGAAACAGGACCTGTCTGACACCGATAAAACCCCATCTCGCGGAGCCCGGCGAGGGGCGCGTCAGGCGTTGAAAACACCGGGTGACACGGACGCAACAGCTCGGCTTTGCAGCGCTGCGTCTCGACGGCGGTCGGCACGCCGCTGTGCACGACGTAATACGGCCGCCCTGTTGGCGGAAGGGTCACCTCGCAGCCCGGTTTTTCGGGGTACCAGCGGTAGATGTCCGGGCGAAGTCGGTCGAAGTTGCGGTGCAGGTCAACCTCCGCACGCGGCGCGAACCGACCGGCCCGCATCTCTTCGTACGTGAGCCAGAACTCCAAGGACTCGACGCCGCTCAGGATCGGCAGCGGCTCGGCTAGCCAGGTTTGGCCGAAGCGACTCCAGCGATCCTCACCCCAGCCACGCGGCGAGCCGACCAACGGCGCGGTGAGCTCGACGGCCAGGGCCATCATCATCATCAACAGCAGGCTCGCGGCGATGCCCTCACCGGCTTGATGCCACCAGCGCTCACCCACGTCCGCGACAGCGACCGCGGCGGCCTCCAGCAAGAGCGGCGTCGCTAACGTGACATAGAACGGCGCGATCGAGATCAGCGGTCGCGTCACCACCAACGCCATCACGATCCCGGCCGTCGTCAGCAACACAAACTGGCTGCTCGGTCGGCGCCATTGCCGCAGCAGCTGACCCACGCCAAGCGCCAGCGGTCCACACATCCACGCGCTCTGCCCCATCGGCAGGGCCTGCCAGATGCCCGCCAGCAGGGCCGCCGTGGACGAAGGCGCCTGATGCCCCTCCGTCAGCCGAATGCGAAACACGACGACGACCATCGCGACGCCGCCGAGCACCACCAGCCCAATCGCGGCCAGCGCCAGCGAACTTGGCCGGCGTGACGTCGAGCCGTCAGGCGACGAATCCGGCCAAATCGCGGATTTTGCGAGCAGCGCAAGCAGCACGAGGGCGGGCAAGATCATGAGGTAGGACGACAGCAGGCCCCACACCAGCAACAGCCCCAGGGTCAACCACTGACGCCCTGTCGTGCGCTCCGACACGGCTTGCCGCGAATGCCAGCCTCGCAACCACAGCAGCCAGCACAGCAGCGCGGCGGCGGCGAGGTTCCAGTCGCTCAGATCGCTGAATCCCGGGCGATGCCACACCGCGCTCGCCGCCCAGGTGCCGGCGAGCAGCGCCGCGATGGCGCCGCCACGTCGACCCGCCGCGAGCATCAAGATCGCCGCCTCCAACCCGACAAACACGAAGCTTGCCGTGCGCAGCGCGGCGGGTTCCAAGGAGCCAAACGCCAGCACGCGGGTCAGCCAGAGCGGGAGGAATGGATGACCGTAGTCGGCGAAGGGGTCAACGAGCGCGAGCAGCACGCGGATCGTGTCGGAGTCCGTCTCAAATGGCAGCCGCGCCGCGGGCCACGCCGCGAGGCCGACGAGCCCACCGGCAGCGGCCAGCGCAGCCGCCAAGCTGGTCTCGCGGCTCACCCGACGCGAGAGGGCGACCAGCGCGGCGATGCCGACGACCGCCGCGCTGAGAAAGGGCCGTGGCAGGCGATCGGCGGGCGTCAGCGTCTCCGACAGGCGCAGCCAGCCCCACGCGACGGCGACCAGGATGGCGACGAGCGCGGCGAGCGGCGCTGTCCACGTGCGGCGGCGCGGCTGTGCGCCGAGCAGCAGGGCGGCGCTCATCGCCAGCAGCAACAGGAAGGGACTCCACGGCCGATCTTCCGCGCGTTTTGGCTTGGTCGTGGCCGCGCCCGTGCGCCGCAGCGGCAGGTCGCGCGCGAGCTCGGCCAGCCCACCAGCGTGGGTCGCTGAGGCAGACGCTCCGGTGAGCGCCGCGGTCGGTGGGCGCGCGCAATCGTCAGCGAGGGTGAGCGTCAACGTCGCGGGTGCACCGGCGGCCGCATGCAGCGTGAAACGAGCCACTTTCGGACCGATGCTGGCGTCCCAGCGGATGAGCTTGGGCGCGGTCCACCAGGCGCGCAGCGCGCGGTCGACGGCGGCTTCATCGACCTGACCGGCAAAAATGCAGCCCACCTCGGGCGGTGGCGTCGCGGCGGCGACGCCGGTCGTGAGCAGCGCCAGCGCCATCACCAGCGTCGGTCCGAGCGAACGTGCGTTGAGCTGCATGGTCTCTCAGGTGAAGGACGGGGCACGGCGGCGGGAGGAGCGTGTGACCATGGTGCGGCGCATGGCCGAAATCAAGCGCGCCGCTGGTACGCTGATTTTCGTGTCTGCTGGCGGAGTGTGGCACTGTTCCTGGCCGAGACGTTCCGGGCCGAGACGTTCCGGCTGGCACCTCCGTCCGCAGCCGCCCCCAGCCCGAGGCACCCGCGCCCACAGGAGCTCGTTCATGTCGCCCTTCCCTCTTCGCACAGACACGCGCTCAGCCCGTCTCAGTCGGCTGTGGGTGGCGCTGCTCGTCGTCTCGTCGGGCTGCGGCACCGAGGACTCGAAGCCCGCCACGACGGACACGGCAGGCGGCCTGGACGCCTTCATCTTCACGCCGCAAGACACCAGCGGTGGCGGCGCCACGGACACGCTCGCCGGGACGGCCGCCGCGGGTCACGATGCCGCGGGCGCCGCGGACACGACGACGGACGGCGGCGCGGCCGACAGCCTCGGGCAGACGGGGCAACTGGTCGGTGTCGAAGTGGCGGTCGGCAAGACCGACCTGCTCCTGGCCGAGCGCACCACGCTCGTGGTCACCGCGGTCCGCTCCAACGGCAGCAAAGGCCCGCCGACCAAGGACGAGGCGGTCTCGGTGCAGGTCGATGGCCTCACCCAAGCCGGCGCCGGTGTCGCGGCGGGTGGCGTCGCGCAGCCGGCGGTGGCGGCCTGGAGCTTCGGCGGCAAGCTGCAGCTGGTTGGCGTCCGCCCTGGCAGCGCCAAGGTGATCGTGACGATCGGCGGTCAATCGGCGGCCGCTGTCACCCTCAACGTCGCGTGGCCCACGACGCCAGGGGTCTGGGCCGCGGTCGCCGACGCGAGCGGCACGACTATGGCCGAGCGTCAGGCGGACCTACCCGACACGGTGCAGCTGCAGGGCAAAACAGCCGGAGCGGACGGGCTCACCGCCACGATTCGATTTCCGTTGAGCGCGAAGGCTGGCGACCGCCTCGACCTGACGAAGCCCCCCGCGAAGGGCAGCCTGTCGCTCACCCTCGCCTTCGCCGACCTCGGTGGAGCCAGCGCCAAGCCAGCGGAGGGCGCGCTGTGGATCGATCAGACAGACAAAGGGCTCTTCCGCGGCACGTTTCTCGGTCGCACCACGCAACTCAAGCCAGCGGTCGGCGTCTTCATCGTCGAACGACAGGGGATGTTTGGCATCGATCTGCTCGACGAGCCGACCGAGCTCGTGACCAGCGACAACCTGCTGCCGACCACGGGCGAGCACTACAGCCGCGTCTCGCTCGCTGCGGTTGGGGACGGCAACGCGGTGCTCTACGCACGCCGCATCACCGACGGCCTCAAGGCGAATCTGGAGCGGTGGCAGATCTCGGGCAAGACCGGAAAGATCACGGCGCTGCCGCCGCTGGTCGCCAACGCCAACGCCTATGTCGACACACCCGCCACGAAGGCGCCAGCGTTCGGACACGTGGTGCGGGCGAGCCATCCGACGGTCACCGCGGAGCTCTGGGAAGGTCGGGACGGCAAGGGCGCCACGAAACCGCATCGCCTCTATGTGCACCTGCTCGACGCCAAGGGCGTGGAGATCGCCAAGCCGGTGATGGTCAGCGACGACGTGTGTGATGGCGCCTGCCGTCCAGTCGTGGCCGTGCTGCCCTCGACGCGGTTCATCGTGATGTGGAGCGCGCCTGGCGGCGGCGTTAAGGTCCGTCGAATCAAAGGCCAGCCGGCCGCCGGAGAGGTTGATTTTGCGGCCGCGCAGCCGCTCGTGCTCGCGCCACAGGGCACGGGTGGCACGCTGGCCGTGCACGAGAGCAACGTGCTGACAGGCTGGTTCGATCCGGACCAAGGCCACGTGTGGCGGCAGTATACGGACAAGTCGACGGGCAACCTCTCGGCGCTCGCGCCGGCGCAGGCAGTCGGCGTCGCCTCGACCAAGGCGCCGCCACAGAGTCTGCTGGCGGTCCAGACGCCCGCTGGCGCGCCGAACCTCCTCTTTGTCAGCGCCTGGGTGGACTACGCGCCGACCGGCAAGCTCGCGATGCGGCGGATCGGGCTCGACGGCACCGCGTTTGGGCTCCCGTCGCCGATCGCCGATGTCGACGCAGACGCGCTGTGGGGGCGTGTCGGCAAGGCGGGTCAGATCGCGCTTCTGCACCGCAGCAGCAACGGCGCGCTGGTGCTGCGCAAGCGCTTGTTTGGCAGCTTCAAGGACACAGGCGCGCCGCTGGGCGACGCGGTGACGATGCTGGCGAACGCGACGTATCCTGTGGCGCCCGCGTTGGTCTATCTCGCCGATGCCGACGTCTGGATCCTGGCCTGGAGCGGCGACGAGACCAGCCCTGGAGTGTATGTCCGCCGCTTTCGCTAGGTTGGACGAGCTCTCAACGCCTTCACGCTGACCAACGAGGACGCCGCCGCATGAACACCGCCACGATACGGCTGCTGCTGCGGTGCAACCTGCGCTGCGGGTTCTGCAACGCACGCGCTGAGCACGACGATCCATCCCGGTTCTCAGCCGAGGCCGTCTCGACGCAGATCGACGCGGCGCTGGCGGCCGGCGCCCAAGAGCTGATCTTGACCGGGGGCGAGCCCACGCTACGACCGGATCTCACTGAGCTGGTCCGGCGGGCGAGCCAAACCGGCGCGCGGGTCGTGGTGGAGACCAACGCCATGGCGCTGAGCCTACCGGGGCGCGCGGCGCAGCTCGCAGCGGCGGGCGCGCCGGTTGTGCGGTGGGGGATCTCGGCGCTTGGCGCGCAGATGGACAGCGTCGGTCAGCGTGCTGGCGCGTTCGAGCTCGGCCTCAAGGGGGTCCGCGAGGCCGTGACCGCAGGCCTGGAGGTAGAGGTCGCCTACGCCTTGAGTGGGCCTGGCCTCGACGACTTGGCGCGCGTCCCAGCCTGGCTGCGGGCGAATCTACCGGAGGCGCGCGGCTTGCTGGTGCGGGTCGTCAAAGAGGCGCCGGACGGCTTTGTCGTGCGACCACGGGACGCGGCGCAGGCCTTGCGGGCGCTGGCCGTCGCCTGCAGTGAGACCGACCTGGTGCTGCAGCTCGACCCACGGTACGCCCTGCCCCTGTGCGCGTTGGCCGGGGCCAACCAGTTTCCGGCGTTGTTTCGGGTCGCTGGAGAAGCCGCCACCGGCAACCTCACCCGGATCGCTGCCTGCGAGACGTGCGCCATCGACGACATGTGCGCCGGCGTCGACCGCGCCTGGATCGCCCGCTTTGGCGACGCCGATTTCACCGCCGTGCACAGACGCCACCGACGCCGCGCCCGTGGCCTGCTCTCGGGGCGCTCAGCGCAGGACGCGCTGCGGGCGCCCGGCCAGGGGATGTGGAGCGAAACCGCCGGATCTGCGGTGTTGGAGCGCGTGATCCGCGTCAACTTCCACTGCAACCAAGACTGCGAGTTCTGCTTCGTCGACCGGGTGTTGCCGGCGCCGCCTGCGGCCAGCGTTCGGGCCCAGATCGACCGAGCTGCAGCGGACGGCGTAGCGCTGCTGTCCTTGAGCGGCGGAGAGCCGACGCTCGATCCCGACCTAGCCGACCACATCCGCTACGCCACGGCCTTGGGTTTACGGGTCCAGATTCAAACCAACGCGACCCGAACCGCAGACCCAGCCTTGGTCCAGGCGCTCGCTGACGCCGGGCTCGCCGAGGCGTTCATCTCGCTGCACGGCGCGACCGCGGCCACCTCTGACGCCGTCACCCGCGCGCCCGGCACCTTCGCCAAGACGCTGCTCGGCATCGATCAGCTGCTCGCTCACGGCGTCCGCGTCAGCCTCAACTGCGTCATCACCGGCCCAAATCATCGCGATCTGGTCGCCTTGCCGGAGCTGATCGCGGCGCGCTGGGGCGGCGTCCCCACCCTCAACTTCTCCTGGGCCAACGCCAACAGCGCGCTGGTGCCGATCGACGAAGACGTCACCCCCAAGTTCTCCGCCGCCCGCCCCTATCTGAAGGCGGCACTCGACGCCTGCACAGCGCTGGGGCTCGATTGGCGCGGCCTGACCGGGGAGTGCGGCGTCCCGTTGTGTTTCCCAGACGCCGCGTGGCTCGATCCAGCGCGTGTTCCGGACCTAGGCCACGAAGCCGCTGGCGCCGGGTTCATCAAGCCCGCTGAGTGCGACACCTGCGTCCTGTCGTCTCGCTGCGTGGGTGTGCGGCAGGGCTACGCGGATCTGCACGGCCTCGACGAGCTCCGCCCGGTCCACAGCCTCGCAGGTTGGCAGGCAGCGCGTGGGAATACCGAACCACCCTCTGGACATCCATAGGCGAGCGCACCATGTTGCGCCGCGGCGTGGCCGTCCTAGCCTGGACGTCCCGCGGGATGATCAGCCCAGTTATCCATCTATCCATCCACCCATCGATCGAAGAGGGAGCAGACAGCTCATGCAGGACATCCGGATTCTCAACGAGATGGTGCGCCAAGAGTCACAGTTCATCGACGCGCTGCTGGCCGAGATGCAGAAGGTCGTCGTCGGTCAGACGCACATGGTCGAGCGGCTGCTCATCGGCATGCTCACGGGCGGTCACGTGCTGCTCGAAGGTGTGCCTGGCCTCGCCAAGACCCTGACGGTGCGGACCCTGGCGGAGACCTTGCAGGTTGATTTTCAGCGCATTCAGTTCACGCCTGACCTGTTGCCTGCCGATATTTTGGGTACCCAGATCTACAGCCCGCGCGACCAGACGTTCAGCGTGAAGAAGGGGCCGATCTTCTCGAACCTCATCCTCGCCGACGAGATCAACCGCGCGCCGGCCAAGGTGCAGTCCGCGCTGCTCGAGGCGATGCAGGAAAAGCAGGTCACGATCGGCGACACCACGTTCAAGCTGGCCAGCCCGTTCCTGGTGTTGGCGACGCAGAACCCGATCGAGCAGGAGGGCACCTATCCGCTGCCCGAGGCGCAGGTCGACCGGTTCATGCTGAAGGTGAAGGTGGGTTATCCGTCGAAAGACGAAGAGCTGCAGATCCTCGAGCTCGCGACCAGCGGCTATCCCGCCGACGTGAAGGGGGTCGTGTCCCGCGAAGAGCTCATCAAGGCGCGAAGTGTGGTGCGTGACATTCACATCGACGATCAGCTCAAGCGCTACATCATCGACATGATCTTCGCGACCCGCGATCCGCGCGCCCACGGCCTGGGTGACGCAGCGGAGTACATCGAGTTTGGCGCCAGCCCGCGGGCGAGCATCTACCTGACGATGGCCGCCAAGGCGCACGCCTTTCTCCGCCACCGTGGCTACGTGATCCCCGAGGATATCAAGGCGGTGGGTATGGACGTGCTCCGCCATCGTGTGATTTTGACGTATCAAGCCGAGGCTGAGCAGCTGACGTCGGAAGACATCATTCAGCGCATCTTCGACCGCATCGACGTGCCCTGATTGCCGCGGCTGCGGCGGGTGGATTCGGTGGCTGACACGGCTTTTGTGAGGGGAGAGTAACGCATGGCGGCGACGAGCGAGATCCTCAAGAAGGTCCGCGAAATCGAGCTGGTAACCCGGCGGCTGGTGACGACTGCCTTGGCGGGTCAGTACCACGCGGTGTTCAAGGGTCGGGGCATGAGCTTCGACTCTGTGCGGGAGTATCAACCCGGCGACGACGTGCGCATGATCGACTGGAACGTGACCGCGCGCACCGGCGAGCCGTTCATCAAGACCTTTGTCGAAGAGCGTGAGCTGACGGTGATCATCGCCGTCGACATGAGCGCCTCGGGAGAGCTGGGGACGGTGGATCAGAGCAAACGCGAGCTGGCTGCGGAGATCGCGGCGGTGCTGGCGTTCTCCGCCATCAAGAACAACGACCGCGTCGGCTTGGTGATGTTCACGGATCGCATCGAGCGCTACATCCCGCCAAAGAAGGGCCGCAGCCACGTTCTACGGGTCATTTTGGAGCTGCTGGAGTTCGAGCCTGAGGGCCACGGCACCGACATCGAGGTCGCCTGCACCTACCTGACCAACATCCAGCGGCGGCGGTCGGTGGTGTTTCTGCTCTCGGACTTCATCGCTGACGACTACGAACGCGCGCTCGGCATCGCCGGCCGGCGCCACGACTTGGTGCCCATGGTCATCGAGGATAAGTCGGAGCTGGCCCTGCCCGATCTCGGCCTCGTCGCGCTGGAAGACGCGGAGACGGGCGAGATCATGTGGCTCGACACCGGCTCGCGCAATGTGCGAAAGACCTACAAGAACACGGCCGAAGCGCAGATCGCAGCGCGTGACACGTCGTTTCGCAAGCTCGGCCTGGAGCCCATCTCAGCGACGGTGGGAGAGAGCTATCTCGCTGCGCTCACCGCCTACTTCCGGCGGCGGGCGGCGAGGCAGTAGCCCGCGCTGACGCCCTCGCCAGCCCGCCACGACAAGCGCCGCCCCTTCAACCCCATCAGGAGCCCAGCCCGACGATGTCTCGCCCGTTGACCCCCACCCTACCCCGCCTCTTGGTTGCGCTGCTGATCGCGCCGATCGTGGCGCTGCCAACGGCCGTCAGCGCCGCGGATCCCGTGCCGTCGGCCGCTGCGACGTCGCCGGCAGTCCCGCGTCCCCCTGCCGGTGGCGCTGTTGGTGCGCCGACCGCGACTGCAGACAAGCCCTCACCCGTCAAAGTGAGCGCCAGCCTCAGCAAGCCGAACCCAACCTTCGGCGACCGGCTGGAGGTCGTCGTCGAGCTGCGCTACCCGATCGACGTGCGCGCCTTTTTCCCCAGAAAACCAGACCTGAAGCCCCTGCTGACGCTCCCTGACGACCCTGGCACCGTGACGCAGCGCGAGGAGAACGGCGAGACGATCGAGGTGCTGCGCATCCCGGTGTTGGTCGTGAAATCGGGGTTGCTGCGCACGCCGAGCGTCGAGGTGCCGTGGCACCGGGTGACGGCGAGCGGCGGCGCGGGCGAGAGTGGGACGGCGACGCTGCCGGGGCTACGAATCGTGGTGAGCAGCCAATTCGCGGACGAGACCGACGTCAAACCCGCGGCGCTGCCCAAGCCGATGCCGCTCGTCGAAGAGAACGTACCGCTGGAGATCGGGCTGCTGGTGCTGATCATGATGGCGCTGGCCGGCGCCCTGACGGCCATTGGCCTGCGCATCTACCGCAACCGCGCGCTGCGGGCCGAGCCGGAGCCGGACATCCCGCCGCACATCGTCGCCTTTGGCCGCATCGCCGAGCTGCGTCAGTCCGAACGCCTCGAAGCGGATGAGCCGCGGCTCGTGCTCGGTGAGATCAGCACGATCCTGCGCGAGTACATCGGCCGGCGTTTTCGTGTGCCGGCGCTCGACATGACCTCCACCGAGCTGCTCGAAGCGCTGGAAGGCAAAGATCTGCGGGGCATCGGCCTCAACGAGTTCCAAGATTTCACGTCGGTCGGCGACCTGGTGAAGTTCGCGCGGCAGCCCGCGACGCCCGATTTTCTGGGCCAGCAGCTGGCGTGGATCGAGCGCGTGATCAACCGCACCATGCAGACGCCGGAGGAAGTCGAGCGCCTGCGACAGCAGCAGCTGGCGCGACTGGCGCGGCAGAAGCGACTGCGCATCCAGGTCATGGCGCCGGCGCCGCTGCGATTGTTGGCCTTTGGTCTCGATTTTTTCATCGGCGCGGGGCTGACGCTGCTCGCCGCTTGGCTGGCCATCGACACCGGTCAGCGTGGCCTCTTTGACGCGAGCTACGGTCTGTTCCTGGCCTGGTTGGTCATGCGTGACCTGCTGGGCGAGGCCTCGCCGGGCAAGGCCTTGGTCGGGCTGCGCATCGCGGAGTGGGACCCAGCGGCCGAGGTCGATCCAGACGCCGTGCTGCGCGAGGATGCCGCGGCCCAACGCTTCTCTCAGCAAGCGCCGGTGGCCAGCTTCGGCGCGCGGCTGCAGCGTAATCTGCTCATGTTGCTGCCGGGCGCTGGGCTCGTCGCCGAGGCGCTGACGTGCTGGTACCTCCCTGAGATGCGGCGTCTGGGCGACCAATGGGCGGAGACGCGGGTCATCGACGCCCGCTATGGACTGCGCACCGCGGTGACGGGCTGGGGCCCCGGCGCTGTGGCCTGTGTGGCCGCCGTGGTGCTGCTGCTGCTGCCCCTGTTGGTGCTGGGAGGGCGGCCGCTATGACGAGTAGCTTCACGTTCGAACACCCGTGGTTCCTGCTGGCCCTTGTGCCCGTGCTAGCGCTGGCGTGGGTTCGCCTGCGCGCGCGTCCCGCCACGCTACGCTTCTCAAGCCTGCGGACAGCCCGGAAATCCGCCGTCGGCGCGCGTGCGCGGGTGTGGTGGCTGCCCGACGCCCTGCGCATCATCGCCGCCGGGTTGCTGGTGGTGGCCATGGCGCGACCGCAGCAGCTCGATCGCGAGCTGCTCAGCGGCGAGGGCATCGACATCATGATCGCCCTCGACATGAGCGGCTCCATGAACGCGATCGACGCCAGCGAGGAAGAGATCACGAAGATCCAGGCCAGCGGCAGCGAGCCGCTCAATCGGTTCGGCACCGCCCGCGAGATCCTTAAGCAGTTCATCCGCGAGCGAAAGAGCGACCGGGTCGGCCTCGTCATCTTCGGCGGCGAGGCCTTCCTGCGCTTCCCACCGACGCTGGACTACGTGCGCCTGCTCAACTCGCTCGATGGCTTGGTGCTCGACAACGGCCGACGCCACGATCAGCACGAGACGAACTGCGCCAACGGCTGCACGATCTCAGGGTCGGGCACGGCGATCGGCGACGCGCTCAACCGCGCGTACATGCGACTGGAGAACAGCACGGCAAAATCGAAGATGATCATCCTGATCACCGACGGCAAGCAAGAGGGCGGCGCCATGACGGCGCTGACGGTGCCCAAATACATCGCGAGTCTGCCGAAGAGAGAGCAGGTCCGGATCTACACCTTCCAGGTTGGATCTGGGCGCGATTCGCGCGTGGCCGCGGTCGATCCGCTGCGTGGCACGCTGCTGCGCGACCGCTTCGGTCGGATTCAGTACCAACGCCCGCAGCGCCCGTTCCCGACCGACCCAGACCTGCTGCGCCAGGTCGCCGAGATCACCGGCGGCGCCTTCTACCAGAGCTACGATCCAGCCAAGTTCGCCAAGGACTTTCGCGATCTGGAGCGGACGACCTTCAAGGTCAAGGTGCACACGAACCGCAAGGAGATGTTCTTCCCGTGGCTGCTGTTGGGCCTGATCTTGCTGGGTTGTGAGCAGGTGCTGCGGCTGACCTGGCTGCGGACCTTCCCGACATGAGCGCCGCGAGCCGCCGAGCCGACCGTGGCGAGAGGCCCGGAAAATCAACGTTTGAGACGCCCTGCCGAGGGCTGGAGCAAGACACGCGATGGATGAGCTGACCTTTGCAAGCCCTGAGATGGCCTGGCTGGCCCTGCCCGCCCTGGTGCTAGCTGGGTGGGGCTTGGTGCAGCTCCGGCGTCTGGCAGACCGACTCAACCGGCTGGGCACGGGCCCCGTCATCGCGCGGGTGGTGGCGAGCTTCGCGCCGAAACGGGCGATGTGGCAGTGGGTCTGCGTTGGATTGGTCGGGTTGCTGCTCGCCGCCGCCGCGACGAGGCCCCGATACGGGCTGCGCGAGACGGAGGTGGCCAACGCCGGGATTGACGTGGTGTTTGTGGTGGACGCCAGCAAATCGATGTTGGTGCGGGACGTGGTGCCCAATCGCCTGCAGGGCACGATGCTGGAGATCTCCGACCTGCTGTCGAAGCTCGCGGGCGGTCGGGTCGGGCTGGTGCCCTTCGCCGGGATCGCCTTTGTGCAATGCCCGCTGACGACGGACCAAGAGGTCATCCGCACCTACATGCGCGAGCTGAGCCCGCGGGACATGCCGGTGGGCGGCACGAACATCGGCCGCGCGATCACGTTGGCGGTGGAGGTGCTGACCGGTGGCCAGCAGGCGGCGGAGGCGAAGCTGCGTGGCAACCTCATCCCGCAGTTCAAAGGCAGTAAACACAAGGCGATCGTGCTGTTCAGCGACGGTGAAGACCACGAAGGTGCGGCGCTGAAGGCCGCCAAGAAAGCTGCAGCGAAGGGCATCCGCATCTACACGGTCGGCGTCGGGTCCGGTTTTGGCGATCCGGTGCCGATCATCAGCAAGGACGGCACGGTGACGGGCACGCTGAAAGACGAGGCCGGCAACCCGATCTTCTCGAAGCTCAACGCCGCGCTGCTCACCGCGATCGCCAAAGAGACGGGGGGATCGTATCTGCACTACGCCAACAAAACCGTGGTTCCGCAGCTTTTTAGCGCGCTGGACGCGCTCGAGAAGGCCGAATATGCGGAGACGTTCAAGCTGCTGGGCGAAGATCGCTATCAGTACCTGCTCGGCCCAGCGCTGCTGCTGCTGTTGCTGAGTCTGCTGCTGACGCCGCGTCGCGCCGCTGGTGTGCGTAAGGCTGCCGCCGGCGTGGCCGTGATCCTCATGACGCTCATCGCGCCGCCCGTGGGGACGGCCCACGCGGTCGGTCCGGCCGCCAAACGCGCCCCGCCAGCGACCGCCCCGCCGACAGCAGGTGTCCCACCGACCGCCGCCGCGCCCAGCCCCGCCGCGTCGCCCGCAGCGGCCAAGAACCGCGGCGAACGCACGCAGGCCCAAGCCCGCAAAGACCGTTCGTGGCTGGAGCGCGAGAATCCGGACATCGCCGACGGACGTGACCTCGTCAACTCGGGCAAACCGGGCGAGGCCTTGGCTGCGTTTCGTGCGGCGAAGGAGAGCCGGCCGGAGCACGCGGTCATTTGGTACAACATCGGGTTGACCCAAGCGCTGCTCGGTCAGTTTGAGGAGGCCAACAAGGCCCTCGGTCGGGCGCTGTCCGCGTTGGCGGAGTCCGATCCGGAGCTGGAGGCCGACATTCACTACACCGTGGGCACCTCGGAGCTGCTGTGGGGCCAGAACGTGCTGGCGACGGCCGCGGCGGCGCGTCAGGCCAACGCTGGCGGGGGTCAGGCCAAGCCCGATCCAGCGCCAGGCGCCCAGATTCCCGGCGCGGCAGGCGCGCAACCAACGCAACCCGGCGG
The DNA here is from genome assembly GCA_937910235.1 of uncultured Myxococcales bacterium. Lineage (GTDB taxonomy): Bacteria > Myxococcota_A > UBA9042 > UBA9042 > UBA9042 > UBA9042. The sequence continues at coordinate 14,617 of CALENB010000012.1, forward strand.
CAAACCCGCGAGCCAGGAGACGGACGCCAAGAAGGTGCAGGAGCAGGCCGCGGACCACTTCCGCGCCGCGGTCGAGCGGCTGCAGAAGGCCCTGGTGGCCGCGCCGGCCCGCGTCGATATCCGCCGCAACCTTGAGCTGGCGCGCATGCTGGCCTACCCGCCCTGTAAACGTCGCGACAAGGCCATGGAGCCTAACGACCAGATCGACCAGGCCAAGCCACTGCAGCTCGACGCGAAGAAGAAGGAGACCAGCTTTGCCTTGCTCAGCTGCCCGGTGGATCGCGACCTGTTTCGCCTCGACCTCAAGACGGGGGATCGGCTGACCGTGAACCTTGAGGCGAAGGCGCCGGACGAGAAGATCGTCGATCCGCTCGACCGCGACGCGAATCGGCCGGTGGAGCTGGGCGTGCAGCTGCGCAGCCTCGATGGTCAGACCGTGATTCGGGGCGGCGAGAAGCCCACCACAACGGTGCAATGGAGCGACATCAGCCACGACGAGTCTGTGCTGCTCGACGTGCGCAACATCGCCGAGCAAGAGGCCAACTACGATCTGAAAGTGAAGATCTTGCCGGCCTGCCACCGCACCGAAGATCAGCTGGAGCCCAACGACTCGCGAGCGCAGGCCCGTGAGGTGCCCGTCGGCCGACCGCTGCCGCTGCGCCTGTGCCCCCGCAATGAAGACTGGATGGCCGTGCAGCTGTCGCCCGGGCAAGGCCTGCTGGTCAAGGCCAAAGCGGAGTTCGACATCGGCGCGGAGACGCTGAACGTCGATGTGCTCTCCCCCGAAGGCGAAGTGTTGAGCCGTGGTGTGCAAGCCAAGGAGGGCTACCTCGCGCGGATGGCGTATGCACCCGTAGCCGGGCTCTACTATGTGCGGGTACGGGGTGCTATCGACACCGAAGCGAGCTACCAGTTGGTGCTGGAGCTGCTGCCGCCCTGCCAGCGCCGCGACGACCTGTACGAGCAGAACGACCAAGCGCTCGGCGCGAACCCGATGGCCAAGCGCCACCTCAGCGGTGCGCTGCCGCCGATGCAGCTCTGCCCGGGCGACGATGATTGGTATCAAGTCGAGCTTGGCGAGGGCGAGAGCCTGTTTGTCGACCTCATGGCGCAGGTGGCCGAGCTGCCTGACGTGGCGCCGCTCGCCGGTCAGCTGACGGTGACAATCTACGATGCGCAGGGGCGGATCTGGGGCGAGGCGAGAGGCGCACCCCTCAAAGCGGGGCAGGAGAGCCTGAGTCGCACGGCGGCCGTGCTGGCGCCGCCGGTCGGGAAATACTGGGTGAGGGTCACCGGCGGTGGTGTCGCGGCGCCCGTATTTCCGCTGCCAGAGTTGCCCGCTGACGCTCAGGTCATCGAGGTCGCGCCGCCGCCGCCCAAGCCGCAACAAGGTGGCGCGCCGGGGCAACCTGGCATGGGTGGTGGAGGCCAGCCGCCGGTGCGTCCCCCGGCGCCTGCGCAGCCGCGGACGCCGGGCATCCGCGCCATCCCCCACGGCGGCGTGCCCGCGCTGATCCCCGGCGCGGGCGGGCTCCCGCCACAGGGTCCAGGCGGCGGCGCTGGCGCCAAGTCGGCGCCCAAACCGCCGATGATCCCGAAGATTGTGTTGCCTGAAGGCTTCCCGCGACCAGCCGTCGACGCGCGCCGCGCGCGTCTCGACCTGCCCTATCAGCTGCGCCTGCGTATTCTGCCGCCCTGCCCGGCCGGCAACGATGAGCGCGAGCCGAACGACAGCGCCGGAAAAGCAGCCCGCGTGAAGGTGAAGAGCGAGCAGCTGCTGCGCATCTGTAAGGGCGACGTCGACTGGCTAGAGGTCGAGCAGAACACCGACCAGAACCTGCAGATCACGGCCCGCTACGATTTTGCCCACGGCGCGCTTGAGATGGAGGCGTTCGATGAGCAGGGCGTAAAATCACTCGCCAAGGCTGGCACGGCGGCGCCGCGACTGCCCGGTAAGGCGCACTCGGCTAAGGACGACACCCCGCAAGCGCGGCGCGGACGCACGGCCACGACCGGCTTGGTGATCAAGGGCGAGAAAGACAAGCGCGTCGTGAAGATCAGGGTCAAAGCCAACCCCAACGTCGAGAACTTCTACATCCTGCGCGTGCAAGAGCCGCCGCCGCCGAGCGACAAGGGCAACAAGAAGCAGGATCAGAAAGACAACAAGGACGACAAGAAGAAGAAAGACGACAAGAAGAAGGACCCCAAGAAGCAGGACGACAAGAAGAAGGACCCCAAGAAGAAAGACGAGCAGAAGAAAGAAGAGAAGAAGAAGCAGAAGAAGGATGAGCGGCGGCAGAAGCAGCTCCGTGACCAGATGAAGCGTCACGACCGCAATCCAAAGAACTTGGAGGCCCAGGAGGCGCTGCGTAAGTCGCCGTTCCGCAACAGCCGGCCGACGAAGGATTGGTGAATGACGCCGCCGCTGACCGGACAACTCAGGCCGTGCTCACCACGCAGCCCGCGCGCGCGCAGGAACGCGGGGGCTGCGGTGGTGATGCTCGTGGCGACGGCGCTCGTGGCGACGGTGCTCGTGGCGACGGTGCTGCTGCTGACGGCCGCTCCAGCGCTGGCCCAGGACGGCACCTCGCTGAAGATGCAGGTCGAGTCGCGCCGTGTCGTGATGGGCAACCACCTCGTACTGCACCTCACCGCCCGTGGTGAGTTCGATGACCTTACCCCCCCGAGCTCCGAGGGCTTCGATTTTCAGCAGACCGGGCGCCGCTCGCAGATGAGCATCATCGGTGCCCGCGTCACCCGCAGCCTCGTGCTGACCTACGCCGGCACGCCGCGACGGCCCGGTAAGTGGCAGGTGCGCGGCGCGGTGTTGACGCAGCGTGGCAAGGCGGTCGCCCGCACGGGCAGCGTCACGATCGAGGTGCTGGATGGTCGCGCCGCGCTGGGCCCCGCCCTGCCCCCAGAGCAGGCGACGGACCTCAAACGCTACGCGCGGGAGCAGTTCTTCGTGCGACCGGTGCTGAGCACAACGCAGCCTTATGTGGGCCAGCCCCTCGTCGTCAGCTACGAGCTCTACTGGGCGCGTGGCGGCTCGGTGCAAGGCATTCGAGAGATCTCAGAGCCGACTTTTGCGGGGTTTGAGGCTGAAGACTTGCTTGGCGGGCAACCCCAACAGCAGGAACAAGTGCGGCTACAGGGGCGCATCTTCTTTCGGCAAGTGACGCGAAAGCTGCTGCTCATCGCGGCCGAGCCGGGCCAGTACGACATCTTTGGGCCACGCTACCAGGTTGATGTCGGGGACTTCTTCGACTCGCGCGCGCTCAAGATCGGGCCGCCGCCGATCAAGGTGCAGGTCAACGCGGTGCCGGACGCGGGCCGCCCAAAGAGCTATCGGGAAGACGCGATTGGCCAGCTGACGCTGCAGGCGCACCTGTTGCACCGTGGTCGACCCACGACGCGCGTGAAGGTGAACACAGGCGAGCGCGCGGTGCTGAACTACGAGGTGTCAGGGAACGGGAACCTGTTGAGTCTACCGGAAATCAAGCCACCGGCTGTGCCGGGCATGACCATTACGCCGCTGCCGGGTCGCCCCGACCAGGGCGTCAAGCGCACGGCGAGCGGCATCGAAGGCAAGCGGGTTTGGCAGTATCTGCTCAGCTTTTCGGAGCCTGGGGTGAAGGTGCTCCCGGCGTTGGTGTGGAGTCATTTCGACCCTGCCCAGGCCCGGTTCGAGACGACGCGGGTCGACGGGTTGACCATCGAGGTGACGTCCAGCGTGGGCACGACGGGGGCGGTCGCTGGGGCGGATGCGGGCGGTGGCGCTGGTGGTCCTGGCGATCCGACGGCCAATCCTGGGCAAGTGGCGCCTGGGCAAGCTGGGGCGCCGAACCAGCCCGGGTCGCCGAACCAGACCGGGTCGCCGAACCAGACCGGGTCGCCAGCTGCGACCGGCGGGCCATCGACGTCGGGCATGCCGGGCGCACCGAGCGCCGACGCCGTGCCGACGCTACGAAACATCGCGCCGCGCGCCGGCCTCGCGCATACGACCCATCTGCACTTCACCGAAGCGGGCTGGTTCTGGCCAATGTCTGGCGCGCCGTGGGCGGCGGCCTTGCTCCTCGTCGGTCTGTGGCAGTGGCGACGCCGGCGCGCGATTGCGGCACCAGCGCGGGCCGCTCAGGGTGCGCTGGGAGACGCGGCGGACGCGATCGACACGGCGGCGGACCACGCGGCCCTCCATGACGTGACCTCGACCTATCTGCTGAGCCGACTCGGCCTCAGGATCGCGGGGCTGACATCGGCCGCATTGCGGACCACGCTGCGCGACCACGACGTCGACTCCGAGACGGCATCGCAGCTCATCGTCCAGCTGGAGCACTGTGATTACGCCAGATTTGCGCCTGGCGGGGGCGACGACGAGCTGCGCGCGACCGGTCGGCAGATCCTCGCCGCCCTCACCAAGATCGACGCCGCCATCGCTCAGGCCGCGGACGGCGGCGTACCCAGTTCGAAGCGGGCACGGCACGGAGCCGCGCGCGCGCTGGCCTGGTTCACCCTCGTGGCCTCGGCCTTGAGCCTCTCGCCGCATCCGGCGCACGCCGCAACGCTCGATCAGAGCTTTCAGGCCGCGAATGCGGCCTACGTCAGCGGCGATATGGCCGCCGCACAACGAGGCTACGAGGCGCTGTTGGCGCATGGTCTCCAGGCTGCGGCGGTGCACTACAATCTCGGCAATGTCCTCACACGCCTCGACCGACTGGGGGAGGCGCTGAGCCACTACCGTCAGGCGCAGCGCCTCGACCCGGATGAACCGCTGCAGAGCGATATCGCCCACAATCTCAAAAGCGTGCGGCGCATGTTGGGCGACAGGGCGCGACGCAATCACCGCGTGCTGCACGTTTTTGACGAGTCTCCGGAGCTGGATGTGGCGGTGGCCCGCGCTGCCCCGCGTACGGCCCTGGGCGTGCTCACGCTGGCCACCGGAGTCGCCGCGCTGCTGCTGATTGGCGTCGCGCTCTTTGCCAGCGCGGGCCTGCTGACGCGCGTCGTGACGGGTGTGCTGATCGTCGTACAACTCCTGGCCGCCGGGTGGCTCTGGCACGCGCAGCGTGCGGACCGCGAGGTTCACCAAGCCGTTGTCGTCCTTGAGGACGCGTCGCTAAAGCCTTGCCTCGGCACCGGCGAGCGCCTCGATCTCCCGGAGGGTCTCGAGGTGCGGATCGTGCGACAGCGGCCTGACGGCCGGGCCGAGGTGCGCCTGCCCAATGGCCGCACTGGCTGTGTGACCGGCGATGCGCTCGTCACGATCGCCCACGGCACCCGATGATCAGCGCTCGGACCCGACCGGACACCGCGCCGGACTCGACCAGGGGCATCGGGCGCGGCTACGCTGGGACGATGATGAGTCGTCCCGCGCTGCTGCTGATTCTGCTTCCCCTGTGCCTGTGGGGATGTGGGCTGTGGGGATGTGGCCGCCACAAGTCCGCCCACCGGCCGGCGGCGACGCCAGAGGCCGCCGGTGTCGCCCAACCGTCGGGCACGCAGACCGGAGGCACCCAGACCGGAAGCGCCCGAACCACGGCCGCGGCGGCAGGGGCCGGGCTCGCCGTCGACCCAGCGCAGCCGCCCTCAGCAGACGCGGATCCCGAGACGCTGCGGTTGGCCGCGACTCGGGGCGCCGTCATGGGGCGACCGGGCGCGTTCGATGTCCTGGTCGCCGCAGCCGGCCCGATCGCCGACGCGACGCGCCTGGACGCCGCGATCGCGCCAATCATCGCAGCCCTGCGACGCCTGCCCGACGTGCAGCGTGTCTGGAGCCGAACCGAGGCCGGGATGGTGCGAGTCGTGGTGCGCTGCGGCGCCACCCGTACGGCGGCGCAGGCGGAGCGCTTGGTCCGGGCGACCTGGGCCGCCGCGTCGCTGACCGAGCTGACCGATCCAAGTGTCTACGCGATCGCTCCTGGCCAACGCGCCGTCGCCGCGTTCACCGTCATCGCGAACGCTGGGCCGCGGGAGGCGACCCGGCTCCTGGCCGAGAAAATCAACCCAGCCGCGCGGGCGTTGCCGGACGTGGCGCGCGTCTGGACGGCGGGCGCGGTGCACCCCTACCACGTCGTTCGCTGGATGCCTCCGTACCTCGCACGCCACAAGATCGGCATCGCAGAAGCGCAGCGCCGTCTGGAGCAGGCCCTCGTCACAGGCCGCGGGACGCTAGCGAAGCGACTTGACGCCGCGCCGCTACCGGTCGCGCCGGGCCGTCCGTCCGCCGACAAGAAGGTGACGTTGGCGGACCTTGTCGTCTCGACCACCGGCCTCGGCGAGCCGACGACGCGGGCCTACACCGGCAATCGGGTGATTGTGTCAACCGTCGTGGAGGCCGGCAGCCAGACCCCAGGCAACAGGCTCAGCGGCCAATTGGCCACCGAGATCGCACACAAACGACTCCGGCAGCTACCCAAAACAGTCGAGCATTTCCATCACGCGCTCACCGCCATGGAGCGCTACCGCCTGATTCAAAAGCAGCCCGCCGCGCCAGACGCCGACCGCGCCTTCCGTGGCCAGCTCGCGTCGCTCGGTAAGGCGCGCATGTTCCACGACATCTTCGTCCTCGGCGGCGAAGACGGCGTGCCGGCGCACATGCAAGACCACGCCACGGACGGACAGGTCTGGACCATGTGGCTAGCGGTCGGGGCTGGCGTCCGCCAGGAAGAGGTCTATCAAACGTTGGCTGAGCGCTTGCCAGACTGGCGTGTCGTGCCGATCGCCGACGAGCACGACACCGCGCTGAATTGGCTCGCGCGCCCAGGCACGACCGCCAGCGTGGTCTTCGCGTCGAACGACGCCGTGCTGCTCACGCGCGCCACCACCGCGCTCACGCGGGAGCTGGCCGCCGAGCGTCGCATTGGCTTGCGCCGCAGCGGCCCGCATCGGTCACGAACAGGCGCCCCGTTCGGCATGACACGGCGGGATGTCGCGCGAGCGCGGGGTGTCGCCGCGGCCGACCTCGCGTTGGCGACGCAGCTGAACGTTGGGCTGCGATACGCCGGGAACGTCGACGGCGTGGCGGTCTGGACAGGCCTGCCGACGGGCGTCATGTCGACACGGCAGGGCGAGCTACCGCTGGCTGCCGGCACATCGCTCATCGCGTGGCAGGAGGTGCTGCAGCTCCGAGATGACAGCCAGGACACACCGCGACTGCGCATCGATGGCCTACCAGCGCTATGGTACGGCGCCGACCCGCGCGAGGACGCGGCAGGGGAGTTCGCGCGTGCGTTCTGGATGGCTGTCGAGCAGCGAATTGAGCCGTCGCGCCGCCTTGACGTGCGCTCACTCATCACCGGCCAACGTCCGTTGAGCCAGGCGCTCCGTGCACCTTAGCTGGCCCAGAATCGGGTCGGTGGGTGGCCTGCTGATCGCCTGCCTGCTGGCCGCGTGCGGCGCGTGGGAGGTTGAGGCGCCCGTCTCGTGGCAGCCAAAGCCCTGTCCCACGCTCGCAGCTCAGCTCGCCGGGCTGAGCGACCACGTCGCGGCCGGCGGGCTGACGGCGACACACGCGCTGCTCTCTCAGCCAGCGGTTGGCGCGGATCTGCGGGTCTTTTTGCGGTTCGCGCAGGAGACCGCCGCGACACCAGCAGGTCCGGCGTCGGATGCGACGTCCGACGCGACGGAAGATGCGGCGCCGAAGGTTGGCGCCATCGACCCTGCGACGGTGACGGCGTGGCTGGAGGTCCTCGTCGGCGAGCTGACGAAGCCACCACCCGGCCAAGCCACCGCAGCGCCGGCGCTCACGGCGATCGCGGCGATCGGTGCGTGCGGCACGCCCGACGCGTGGCAGCTGATCGGCGCCCTCCTGCGCGACAAGCGCGCCAGCGCGGGGTTGCACAGTCTCGCCCGCGCCAGCCTACGGTCCGCAGCCATCAAGAACGCCGAGCTCGCGGCGGTGGGGCTGGACGCGCCTGAGAACTTTCTGGTCTTGACCAACACCTTGCTGCGTTCCCTGGCTGATCCGACGTTCGATCCCACCACCCTGCTCGCGTTGCTCGGCGACCTAGCGGCGGCGCCAGACGGGTTACTGGCGGCCCTCGGCGGGGGCGTGGCGCTCCTGGTGACCGACGAAACGGGCGCAATCGCGCCGCAACGGCGCGCCCAAACCGCGGCGCTGCTGACGTGCGCGCGCGCGCCAGACACGGTGGGCGCGCTGCCGTGGCTGCTTCACGGCCTGATGGTCCGCCAGCCCGGCCTCGATGCGCCGCTCCCGCCTGCGCAGGACTGGCGAGGCGCGCTCGACATCAGCGCGTCCACCGCCGACGCGCTCGCGCAGGCTGCGGTTGTCCGCGACGCGCTGGCGCGGTTGCTCGTCGGCGCGCTCACCACCCCCATCCTCGGCGAGCTCCGGACCCTGCTGCGCCCCCCACTCGCAGCCGAGCTGGGCGGCCTCGTCACCGGCATCGCTGAGGCCGCGACATGCACCCAGCGCTGACGCATGCGATTTCTGTGCGGCTTGGTGGCCGTGTTGCTGCGCGCTGTGCTGCGCTGCACCCAGTCGTTGTGCATGCGGCCCTCTGGACGATGACGCTGCTGCCGGCCGCCGCGGGAGCTAGCGTCGGCGCGCTGTACGGCGTCAGCGCCGCGTCGATCGGTCGTGCCGGCCAGAGCGCTGCGACACCAGAAGGCGACGCCACCACGTTCCACAACGTCGCCGCGCTGGCGTCAACCGACGGCAGCGTCAGGCTTGGGTTCGTCACCGCGCTGCACGCCATCGCGCTCGACGCGCGCTGCAGTGGGCCGACGTGTATCGCGGCTCGGCGCCCGGCACCGACCCAGAGCCTCAGCGCTGGGTGGGCCGGCAAGGTGCACCGCCGCGTCGGACTCGGCGTCACGTTTTCGACCCCGGCGGGCGAGTTGGTCCGCATCAGCGCCCCGGATCCGCGCCGCCCGCATCTGCCGACTTTGGAGGGGCCCGCCGACCAGTTCGCCTTGTTTGCTGGGCTAGGAGCGCGCGTGCTGCCATGGCTGGAGTTGGGCGTCGGCGCTCAGGTGCGCGCCCGCATCGCCAGCGCCGTGCAGCTCGACCTCGACCCCATCAACCGAACCGTCGACCGCGCAGACGTCCAGATTCACCTCGGGCCGACCTTCAGCGCGGTCGCGGGGCTGCGCATCCACGGCCCGTCCGCGACGATGGTCGCGGTGTCGTGGCATCAGCGCGCGGGGGTACCCTACGACATCCCTGCACAGCTCGGCCTCGACGGTGTGGGCGCAGTGCACCTCCGACTCGCGCAGGTGGCCCATACGACGCCGCACACGCTCCAGTTCGCAGTGGCATGGCGCGGCCCGACGATCGAGCTGGAGGCGGGGCTGCGGTGGGCCTTGTGGGCGCGGGTGCAAGGACTCGGCCCCGATTTGAGCTCCGACGTCCGCGGCGGCCTCATCGACGGCGTGGGCCTTGGCCGCGTCGCGGACATCGACGCGCCCGCGAGCGCCTGGGTGCCAACGTTGCGAGATACGGTCTCACCAGGGGTCTCCGTGCGCTGGACGGCGCGTCCCAGCCTGATTCTCCGGGGCGGCTGGCGGTTCCGGCCCTCGCCCTTTCCGCCCGCCACGGCGACCGCGGCGATGCTCGACAGCGATGCACACGTGGTCGCTGGCGGCCTCAGTCTTCACATCGCGGCGTGGGAGCTGGGCGTAGGCGGACAGGTGTGGCTGTGGCGGCGGCGTGCGACCCGCAGCGGCCCGATCGCAGAACACGGCGGCACCACAGTGGTGGGAAGCGCTGATCTTTCGCGGCACTTCTGATTCTTACGACCCCGCCTGTCGGTAGAATGTTTGAATGCGTGTAGGCGCATGCTACAAATAGTCACGAGGCGCACGGCAGCGCGCCCTTCGCTTCGGAGCCTCACGATGAACCTGTCGCCCTCGCATTCCGTCGCTCGCATTGGACTGACGCTTGCGTTGACACTCCACGTCAGCGCGCTCTCCGGCTGCGGCACCACGACGCCCGACCCCGCCGCCGACAGTGGCGGCAGCCAAGCAGACTCAAACATCGGCGACAGCGCAGGATCGGACGCCGCCGCAGATGGCGCCGCGACCGACGCTACTGGAACGGCCGACGCCGGAACAACGAAGGCGGACACTGGGTCCAGCATCAAATGCCATCCAGTGAACAACACCGGGTGTCCGGCTGGGCAGCACTGCGTCTGGGAGGCCAACAGCATCGTCTGCACCGCCGACGGGGAGCACGCCGCGGGCGCCGACTGCACCGATGGCAAAGGCTGTAAAATCGGGGTTTGCGTAGGCGTCCAGGGGTCCAGCAAGTCCGTCTGTTCGCCGCATTGCCTCGCCAACCTCGAGTGTGCGTCGAGCATCTGCAACAGCCTGCAAGACTCGAAAGGCAAGGTCTGCGACATGGGCGTGCAAGTCACGCAGTGCGATCCGTTCGGTACCGGCTGTGAGGTCGGAAAAACCTGCTACGCCGGCGGCAACGGCTTTGTCTGCATGAGCGTCGGCGACGTCGAAGCTGGCAAGGTCTGCGCGGATGACAACAGCTGCGCCGCTGGGCTCGCTTGCGTTGGCAAGTCCGGATCTGGGGCTGGCGTGTGCCGCAAGATGTGCAAAATGGGCGGTGGAGCACCCTCGTGTGACGACATCAGCGTCACGTGTGCGAGCCTATTGGGTAGCAGCACCGCCGGCTACTGCGGTGGCTAGGGTGAACCAGCCGCAGGACCCAGTGGAGCGTGACGGTCGGCAGTGGCCCCGGAGGCGAGGGTGAGTGTTCTAGATTCCATCGACACCACCGTCATCTTGGAATGGCCTGGGCGACGAACGATCGGCACGCTGGTTGAGATCGACGGGTACACCGCGGTGCTCACGGCCTTGAACGCGCCGACGGAAGGCGTGTCCATCACGGTGACGGTCGAGGGCGACACCGCGGACGAGGCGATCGCGATCGACGGCATCTGCCTGAATGTGACCGAGACAGCCTGGGGTGAGCAGCGCATCGAGATGGAGATGATGCGCGTGGGCACGACCTGCTCGGCGAGTCGGCTGCGCGATTTCGTCGAGGAATACGGCGTCGCGAGCGGCGGCTCGGTGCACATCGGTGCCAGCCGCGAGCAGCAGGGCCAGCGGCGTTTTGTGTACCACGTGCCCGAGCGCGTCGACCATGTCGACGCCTCGATGACGGCCTCAGGGCGGATCGCGGGCGCGCCACCCACGCCCGCGCCGCCTCCGCATCCGCAGTACCACGCCGTGGCGACCGGCACGCGGCCTGTTCCGGCGATGGAGATCAGCGAAGCGCTGAGCGAGCGGCGCCGATCCATCGTGCAGACAGCCCGCAATCTCGGCCGACCTGTCGCGCCAACGGCCAGTATGGGCGAGGCGCTGCCGGCGGACAGCGCCGCGTTCAAGACCGACGACTTCGACGGTTTTGGCGATCTTGGCAGCTTCGACGACGATGATGACGACGACGAGCGGCGTGCCCTCACGAGCGAAATCGACATTGGCGACGTGCCTGACAGGACGATCAACTCAGACTTGGCAGCGGGCGCCTTCATCACGGGCGGCAGCCTCGACGAGGCCTTTCGGGATGCGCTGCGGGCGGTAGACCGACCGAAGTTGCCTGAGCAGACGTCGACGTTCGGGCGCCGCGGAGCCGCGGTGCTGACATCCGGGTCGCACATCGCCATGGACGCCGTGCCGGTCGACAGCGAGTTGGGCCGCCCCGTGCTGCCCGAGGACGACCTCGAGCCGACTCGAATGCTCGATGCGATGCCCGACGAGGCGGAGTTTGAGCCGGACGAGCACAGTGTCGGCGATTTTACTGAGACGGATTTGAGCCATGACGACGTCGCGCGTCTGAAGGTCGCGATCGACGACGCGATCGCCCACGAACGTGACGTCGCAGACAGCGAGTACCACGACCCAGACGAGCCCATCATCGTCAATACGGTGGGCCACACGGTGCCCTTCGCCGAGCCCGTGCAGCTTGGTAAGGACAACCGCGCACCGACGATGGCGCAGGTGGCGCCGGCCCGGAAACCTGTGGCCGTGCCCGAGCCCGATCCAACGATCGAGCCAGCGGCCAGCATTCTCACGAGCATGGCCACGTCGACGGCGCGGATCGAGCGTGTCGCGCCGAGCCTCGCTGGCGCGCTTATCGCGCCAAAAGCCCGCAAATCGACGTCGGTGCCGACACACAAGCCCTCGGGATCGCTGGAGCGGGTGCAGAATCTGTTCGCCGTCGACATGGCGATTCGGTGCGACCTCCCGGCCGTGTTTCAAGTCGGCAAGAAGAAGTTCAACGGCCAGCTCATTCGCTTGGCTGAGAGCCGACTGCGCCTCCAATCCACAGAGAAACAACCCCACCTCTATCAGCGAATGAAGGTCATGCTCGACCCTGCTGACGGCGGCAAGACCAAGATCACGCTGAATTGCGAGGTCACTCGCATCCGGGAGACGCAGCAGGAGGGCGGCGCCATCGCGTTCGACATGCGCTTGTCCGCCGGCACCAATCCACCCAAGGAGATGGAAGCCCTCCGGAGCCTGATGCAGAGTTTCGAGGCCCCATCGGCGCGCGCGTCGGCGGAGACGCCTGCGTGATCCCTACCCACCCAGGGGTTCCGAGCCTTCGCGCGATGATTTCGCAGCTGACGGACCGCCACATGACCGCCTCACGCACGCAGCGATGGGCGCGCGCGTGTCTGCTCGTGGTGACGCTCTGCGTGCACGGGCTTTGCGCTCCAGGGTTCGCTAAACCGCCGCCGACGGCGCCTGCGGGCACACGACAGCACCAGGTGCAGGTCCCACATCTAGGCCAACTGCGCTACCTCGTGCACTTGCCGCCTGGGGGCCTGCCGGCGCACACGAAAGTGCCGCTCGTGGTGTTGCTGCACGGCCTAGGGGGGCACCCGGAGAGCTGGTTGGTGGACGCCGAGATTGGCGCCCACCTCGACGCGGCGGTCGAAGCGAAGCGGCTGCCGCCATGCCTCGTCGTGCTGCCGCAAGGCGATTCTGGGTACTGGGCGGACTGGATCGACGGGGAACATCCGTGGGCCAGTTGGTTGGCAGACGGGCTCCTTGCAGACGTTCGGGCGCGCTATCCGGTCCGCACTGACCCAGCCGGCGTCGCTATCGTCGGCGCGTCGATGGGTGGATTTGGGGCCTTGAGCGCGGCCCTCCAGCATCCCGACCTGTTTGGATTTGCGGTCTCGCTGAGCGGCACAGACGTCGAGTTAGCCACGCAAGCGCAGCCGCACCGGCAGACGTACACAAGGGTCTGGGGCGACCCGATTCGGGGCGATCTGCTGCGGCGCGTCAACCCGAACCAGCTCGTCTGTGGGGGCGCGGGTCGGACCAGCCAACAGTTCTTGCTCGGCTGGGGGAGCCGGGAACCCGCCAAGTTCGCGAAAGGCGGCGCCCGCGTCGCCCGTGCGATGCGCGCGCGGCGTCTCGACGTGCATGTTCGCACCGTCCCTGGAAAAGGCCACGGGTGGCGGAGCGCCTGGGCCCCACTGCAGGGCTGGTGGATCGGAGCCCTGGGGCGCTGGCTACGGCAGCATCCCGCGCGCCACGCCGTCAAGCCGCCGGCTGGCCAACCGCGCGCGCCGTAGCCTGACGCGACACGCCAACGAACTTCGCGACGGCGACGCGCTACGTTCCACCCGATGAATTCGGCTTTTTCGCGGGCGGCGTCGTCCGGACGTGGCGCTTGGCCTGGCGCAGCTTCATGCGACGGGCGGCGGCACGACGTCGGACTTGGGCGCGATGCGACGCCCGCTGTCGCTTCAATCGGACACGGCGGGCGACGCGCTGGCTGGCGAGATGTTGGCGACGCTCCGCCCGCTTGCGCAGGGTCACGCCCGTATCGGCGCGATGCAGCACCCGTCGCGACACCCGCTGCCACAGCCGCCTCGCACCTGCGTTGGTCATGTGCACGCCGTCGGGCTGACGGAGCCGCACGTGCGCCGTCCGTCGACGACGCGGCGTCCGCTTCTGCCGCGCGCGGCTGGCCACGATACGAGCTAGGTCACCGCGCGCAGCGACGGCCGTCGCACACCGCACCCGCGACGCACCGCGCACCTGGCCCCGCCGCACCTTGGCGAGGCGTCGCTGCAATCGGCGCTTGCCCACGTCAGCGGGCAGGATGAAGACGACCTGCCGAACACCGCGTTTGCACAACGCAGCTGCTAGCTCAACGGCGCGCTTGGCGTACAGCTTGGGCCAAGTCGCGCGCTCGAATCCGATCCAGGTGCGCCCCCAGCGCGATCGCTCTCGCGGTCGCACCCAGATGGCCTGCGCGTCGTTGCCACCGAGATACAAGACCGCCAAGACTGTGCGCTTGGAGACGGGCAGCATCGGCACGCGGCCGACCCAGTCGAAGTAGTCTGGCCGAGACAGGCCGCTGCTGCCGACACCGAGCTTGTAGACCGAGAATCCGCGCTTGCGGAGACCGTGCGCGAGAACGCGTCCGACCCCGCCGAGGATCGACGACGAGCCAAGCACAAGCACTTCCCCGCGCGCGCGCCGACCCTGTGCGGCGAGCTGTTCCTCGACGGGTTTGGCTGACGCCGATGCGCGGACCGGCGCCAGCGCGATCACGACCAGGACGCCGACCACGACAACCAGACGCGCCGCGCGCGACGCAACCTTCGTCGAGCGGCGCAAGGAGGAGTTCGGCTGGCGAATGTTTGGTCTCAGCATCGTCTCACTTACGCTTGGGTCTGGTAGCCTGCCGGCGTGCGCCAACTCCTACCGATCCACCTCGTCATCTTCGTCTGCGCTGCGCCCGCGTTCGCTGCACCACCAGCGGGTGCGACCAACGGCGGCGCCGCTGATGCCCCGCGCCGAGCCGCCATAAAGCCGCGCTCAGCGCCGGCGACAGGTGCGGTTGTAGGCGCGGCGGCAGGCGCGTCCAAGGGCGCCGGCGAACCCGCTGCGGCGTCGCCTAGCGCGCCCACGAACGGTCCGCGCGCTCAACCGGCGGCTGCGCCGCCGAAGCTACCCTACACCGCGCAGATCGTACCGGCGCAGGCCAAGCAACCGCCGGCGTGGCTGTACTGGCTGGGCTGGTCGGCAGACGGAACACGGTTCGCCGTTCGTCAGGGTCCATACCACACAGGCAATCAAAACGGCCAACCGCTGTGGATCGCGCGCGTGGATGAGCGGCGCCTCATCGTTGATCGCGCCTACAGAACGCGCGGCCTCAAACCGGCCCTACGCAGGCGGCGGATCGTGCGCCGGGGCTGGGTGTTTCGCGAACGTGTGACGGCGAACGACACCCTGCTGCGGACTCGCGGCGGGCAGCTGTTTGCGGTCGTGCTGCGGGGCGCGCCGCCGACGGTCTCGGTGCTGCGACGGGAGGCGGGCGACTACGTGCTGATCGCGACGGCGCCCGTGCGGAGTCCGGCGTTCAGCGTCGACGTGTCGGGATTCGAGCCGCCTGACCACCGCACGCTCGCGATCGTCACGGACACTGGCGTCAGCACCAGCAAGCAGGCGACGCTGTTTCTGGTGCCCGTCGCGCCTCCTGCGGCGGCGACGCCCGACAAGTCCGTGGGCTCGAGGCTGCGGCGTTGACCCGGCCAGTGTTGACCCGGCCAGTGTTGACCCGGCGCGTGCGCACCATTGGCTGACCCCGCGCAGACGATGTCGGCGCAGTTCAGATCATCGTCAAAGGCTGGATTCTTAGGCTAGGAGGGCGACAGCCGCGACGGTGCGGGCGGGTCGAATGACCGCGCCGCACGTCCTCACAGCAGCGTTGGGAAGCGCGCTTGCAAGTAGTCTTCGCCAACGCGGACGCCATTGATCATGGCGCCGATTGCGACGTCACGCGGATCGTACTTGCTGAGCAGATCGTCGAAGATCGGATCGGCCTGCTCGTCCGTGATGCGCTCGATGGCCTCCACGTCTTCATTGATCGCTTTGACGTGCTTTTGCAGGTCCCCGTAGAGCTTCCACTGGAACTCGTCCCAGTTGTAGATCACCAGCTGCGCGAGCAGGCCGTTGTTGTGCTCCAAGATCTCCTTGGTCAGCACGTCCTGCAGCCGCTTGGCCGTGATCTTCACCGGGCGGTAACCCTTGAAGTACCGGAAGTAGACACCGCGGTCGATGCGGGCCAGCTCGGCGAGAAACGTACGCATCGGGATGCCGCGGCAGAGCCGGGCGAACAGGCGCGGCGATAGCTTCGCCAGCGCGTCGATCGCCTCTTTCTCTTCGTGTCCGCTCTCCGCGCTCTCTTCGGAGGCCTCGTCTGTCACGGCCGAGGCGGCGACGCTGGTGCCAGCCTCTACGGCGTCCGAAGAACCAACGGATTCGGGGGTCGTGACGACCTCGGTCGTGGTCTCGGTGTCGTTGTTCTTCTCGTCAGTCATCGTGCACTCCCGCGGCCCTGGCCTTGCGAAGCGCGCACTCTAGCGGGGAGCATGGGGCCTTACAAGCGGCAGGCCAAACGAAGATGGGCTGGCGGCGCCGGGAATCGACGTCTTCACCGCTTGACGGCGCGTTCGTCCCGCCCGCGGGCCGGCGCTTTGTCGCCTCGCTTCTCACCAGCGCGCGGGCGGCGGGGGTGCGGGCGCTTCGCCGCCGGCTTGGGGTCCGCGGCGCCCTGCTGTGGCGCAGCGCTCGCGCGCTGGGACTTGGGCTTGGCCGCTGCGCGCGGCAAGAAGCGGTCGTTGCGAATCTTGCGCGTCGCTCGCGGCTTGGGGGGTGGCGTCGCCGCCTCCTCGGCGCGCTCGGAGACCTCCTCGGCCTCGGTCGCCGACGCAGACGCGGACGCCGTCTCAGCGCTGGCTGTCGCCGTGAATGCGCTGGAGATGAGCGCGGTGAACGTCGTCTCGTCGACCCGCGGCAGACGCAGCCGCGCGTTCCACACCTCGAGGAGGGTGCCAAACAACAGCAACGCGACGCAGGACCAAGCCACTGTGGCCGCGACGGCGAGACCGCGTTGCTGCTGCACGAGCATCTTGCTGACGCGCTCATGAGCGTCACGACTCGGCCGGCGCGACGGTCCTGTGGCACGCGCAGCGTCAGCGTCGTGGGTTGGCTCAGGGTCGGCGCCGGCCGCCTGCAGCGCGATCGCCGCGCTGTGGCGCACGGCCGCCTCGGACGCGTCCTGATCCACGCGGGGCGTTCGCTGAGAGACCCGGGAACGACCGCTCGCCGACGAACGCCGCGGCGCCGCGGCCTGCATGCGCTCGGAGCGCGACATGCGACGCACCTGAGACACGGCCTCCGGTCCAACAAAAACCCCAGAAATCGGACGCTGAGGGGTCCGAATCACCATCGACGGCACATCCGCGCTGCTGCCGACACGGCGTGGCGACATCTCCGCATCGGACATCAACGACGGCTGCTCCGGCTCCTCGGGTGCGTCGACGACCTCAAGCAGACGCATGAGAATCCCGGGCTTAAAGCGCGACGAGCTCGCCCCCTTCACGTTGCCCAACGCGGCCTGCATCGCCTCGGCGCTCTGCCAGCGCTCTTCCTTCGTGACCGCCAGGCTCTTGCGCAACCACGCCTGTAGATCGTCACCGAGCGCGTCGAAGTTCGGGCTCTGCAGGTCGAACTCACCGGACATCACGCGGGCCTGCAGCGCCTCTGTGCGGTCCGCCTGCAGCAGCGGCCGCTCGGTGAACAGCTCCCACGCCACCGCCCCGAGCGCGTACAGGTCGGCGCGCGCGTCGACGCGCTTGCCGCGGGCCTGCTCGGGCGACATGTAGTGCAGTTTGCCCTTGATCGTGCCGGTGCGTGTCTGGTCGGTGCGGTGGTTGCCTCGCGCGATGCCGAAGTCGGTCAGCCGCACCTTCTCGTCAACGGAGATCAGAATGTTGTGCGGGCTGATGTCGCGATGAACGATGCCCAACCGTCGCCCGCCATTGCCCTTGAAGCCGTGCACGTACACCAGGGCGCTCAGCATCTGGCGCAAGATCTCGAACGCGGCCGCTTTAGGCACGCGTTTGCGGCGTTTCCTGAAGGCGAGCAGCACCTCGGCCAGGTTGTTGCCGAAGACACGGTCCATGACCATGTAGTGGTGGCCGCCGTCCTCACCCACCGCGTAGACCCGCACCACATTCGTGTGTTCGAACCGGGCGGCGATGCTGCCCTCATCGCGAAACATGCGGATGAAATCGGCGTTCTCGGCGAGGTGGTCGTGCAGCACCTTGACGGCGAGGGGGCGGCCGGCCAACGGGTCGTCGTCGCGCGTCGTCTCGCCGGCAAAAACGCACGCCATTCCCCCGGCGGCGATGCGGCCGCCCAGCTGAAATCGATCTGAGAGCACGGTGGGCGTCGTCGACATGGGGCCAGCTCTCCGCAGCGGTGTGGGACAGCTTCAGCGTAGCGAGCGGCGTCGTTTCGTCCAGAAAATGGGACGGCTCAGTCGGCTCAGATCGTCACGCGGCGCACCCATCGCGGCGAGTCGCGGACCATCGCCTCCACGTCGTCGATCGCCTTGACGCAGTCGATAGAGAGGATCTCTGGGGTCGTGTCCGTCACCATGATGTCATCTTCAATCCGCACGCCGATGCCGCGAAACGCCTCCGGCGCCTCTTCGTCGTCGACGCCGATGTAGATCCCGGGCTCGATCGTCGTGACCATGCCCGCCACAAGCGGCCGCGAGGCGCCCAGGTCGCTGTAGAGACCCACGTCATGCACGTCCATCCCGAGCCAGTGCCCCGTGCGGTGCATGTAGTAGCGCTTATAGCGCTCCTCGGTGATCAGCGTGTCCACGTCCCCGGTCAGCAGCCCGAGGTCGACCATGCCCTCGACCAAGACACGCACCGCGATGTTGTGAGTCTCTTCGTAGATCGTCCCCGGCACGCACGCCGCGATCGCGGCCTCTTCGGCGGCCAGAACCACCTCGTACACGGCGCGCTGTTCGGCCGAGAAATGACCGTTTGCGGGGAACGTCCGGGTCACATCCGCGGTCACGTAGTCCACCTCGGCGCCGGCATCAATCAGCACTAGGCCGTCCGACGGGAGCCGCATGCGGTTGGTGTTGTAGTGAAGAATCGTGGCGTTATCACCGCCTGCGACGATGGAGCTGTAGCCGACGCGCGCCGCGCCTGCCGCTCGAAACGTGTACTCAAGCGCGGCCTGCAGCTCGTACTCCCACACCCCCGGCGCGGCGGAGCGCATGGCTTCGTGATGCCCCTCCGCCGTGATTTTTCCGGCGCGGCGCAGCGCTCGCAGCTCGTCGGGCGACTTGATCAGGCGCATGTCGTGGGTGAACAGGCGCAGATCAACCAGGGTATCCGGGCCGCTGATCGTCAGCCTTGGCCGGTCGCGATGACGCTGCGCGGCGGACAGCACCGCGGCTTGCACGTCGGGATCTGCGCCGAGCGTGAAGGCCAACCGCTCGGCGCCGTCGATCAGCCGCGCGAGCTCCGTCGCCAGCTGATCGGCCGGAAATGCGGCGTCCATGCCGAAGTGCGCCACCGCGCCAGCGACGCCTGCGCGGCGCCCAGTCCAGGTCTCGGCGGCCTTGTCGCGCGGCCGAACAAAGAGCGTGGCGGGAGCGTCGGCGTCTGAACGTAGCACCAGCACGCTGTCGGGCTCTTCAAACCCCGTCAGATAGAAGAACGTGCTGTCCTGCCGAAAATCGTGCTCCACGTCGCTGTTGCGAATCGTCATCCGCGCGCTCGGAATCACAGCCACCGTGCCGGCGCCAAGGCGCGCGAGCAGCGCGGCGCGACGGGCTGCGAACAGCGAACCGGAGCCGGTGAGACGCGACGAGCTGGGCGCGACGGTGCTTGGGGAAGGCTGGCTCATGGGAGGACTCCTGACATCGCGAGCGAGGTGCGACGCGGCAGCATAAGCAGCCAACGCGAGATTCAGCAATTGACGGCGTGGACGGCGACGCGACGCTGCAACTTGCGGGCGGCGATGTTAGATCGTCTGTCGGGCCTGCGGTGGCCTGCGTTGCGGGCGTTGCCGTCCGCGCAACTTGGAGAGCCCATGCCCCGCCCTCTCGTGACTGTGCTTCGGTGTGACGACGTACCTGAGCCCGATCTGTCCCGCCATGGCGACACCCATGAGCGTATGTTGGCGCATCTGCGTGCGGCCGCAGACCGCGCCGGCTTGGACCTTGCATTTCGGTGCGTCAACGCCCGTGGCGGAGAATTGCCAGCTGAAGACGACCCGAGCGCGCTGTTCGTCACCACAGGAAGCGCGACCGACCCGGACTGCGCTGAGCCCTGGGTCGTCGCCCTGACGAGCTGGCTCAGCAGCGCGATCGCGCAAGGGAAGCCTGTGTATGGGATCTGTTTCGGCCACCAGCTGCTCGCCCGTGCGTTCGGCGGCGCCACAGGTCGCCACCCCGGCGGGTGGGAGGTTGGCGTGGTGCCCGTTCATCGCGCTTTCCACTTGCCATCCGGCGGCGCGCGCCGTGGTGAGCCGCTGTCACCCCCTGACGCCGCGGCGCCACCGCTCGACGACGTGCGGCTGATCATGAGCCACCAGGATGCGGTCCTGCGTCGGCCAGCCCAAGCGATCCCGTGGATGGTTGGCGACTTCTGCGCCGAGCAGGGCTACGTCCTTCCGGGTGTCGCGGTGACGCTCCAGGGCCACCCCGAGTTCGAGGCCGCGCAGGCATCGGACCTCTACCGCCGCCGGCGTGCGAGCCTCGGAGACGAAATGACAGACGCCGCGGTGGCCAGCACACGGACGCGCAACGATGGGGTCGACGTCACCGCCGAGGTGCTCCGGTACTTCCTCGCCTGACGGCGCGCGCGCCCCGCCAGATCGCTTCGCGAGCGGCCGGCATTTTCGCCCGTGCGACCGCGCAGTTGACAGCACCGGGCGAGGCCAGACAGACTCCCGCGCCTTTGCGGCCAAGAAACGCCTGTTTCTTCGCGTCCTCATGACCTGAGGGCCAGCCAGCAAGCGGCAGCCAACGATCCCTTCGGAGCAGCCCATGAGCCTCGGTTTTCAGATCAGTTCAGCCCTTTCCCAGCCGCGTCGACCGTCTGCCTCGCTTGTGCGCCCCGCCGTAGCGATGCTGCTGTGCGGCCTACTGGTGGCCTGCAGCGGTGTACAATTCGAGCGAGCTGCCGGCGTGAAAGTCTTCCGCACCTTGCCGATGGGCAGCACGGTGACTGCGCAGGAGACCGTCGATGGCCTGCAAACACCCGTGATCGTCGTCGGCGTGTTGAAGGTCGACACCAAGACCAAAACCGAAGCGCCAGACGCGGCTGAAGGTGTCCGCCTGCTGAAGAAACACGCTGCCCGATTTGGCTGTGACGCGGTCGTGGGCGCGGCGGCCAAGAGCACGGCGAAGGTGTTCAAGTCCAAGACCAAGAGCCTCGGCGCGGACGGTCGACCGGTCTACACGGTCGTCGCTACGACGTCGTGGACCCATCACTGGAGCGCCCAGTGTATTCGGACCGCGAGCGCGCCCACGGAAGCGGTGGTGATGCGGGACAAGTACGGGCGTGTGCGCCCCGCGACGACGACGGCGAGCGCTGGACAGGCGACATCGGGCAGCAGCGCGTCGAGCGCAGGCGGCGACAACGGCAAGGCCACTGGCAAGGGCGACGAGACCCAAACGAAGCCGGCCGCGAAGCCCGCCGGAACCAGAGCGACGACCACAGCCGTAGCTGAGCCCAAAACCACCGCCCCTGCGCCGCTACCGCCGCTGGACGCGGGCGATCCCAAGCTTGCGAGCGAGGTCGCGCGCGCATTCCTCAGCTTTTCGCGCTACGCGGCGACCGCCAACGCACCGATGCTGTGCAAGTTGCTCGATTCAGAGCGCGTCTATTTCGACATTCGGACGAAGGAGCCGGCGCACGTGTTCAAGCAAGACATGACCCCCGCGAAGGCCTGCGAGTCGCTCAAGAGCGGCAAACTGGCGGAATATCTACGTGACTTTGGACCGGCTGAAGTGCACACCGAGATCCCGACGCTGATCCCGTCGCTGTTCCGCGTGCATGGCGGCGCCTTCCTCAAGCTCGACGAGGCGCGCAATCAGCTCTATCGCACCAAGCTCACGGCCAGTCGCAAAGGCAAGACGCCGCTGCAGTGCGAGATGTACAGCGTGCTGCCAGCGGGCAACCTCTTCAAGGTGATGCTCGACTGCCGCGGCGTGCGCTCGTACCGCCTGCTGCTGCGCCGTGACGGTCCGAATGACTTCAAGTTGATGGCGCTGACTCACCTGCGCTAGCGACATTCGCGCGGCCTGGCTACCGCCTACGCCGAACGCCATCGGGGAGAGATCATGCAACGGCCAACCGCCGCCCCATGGCGTCGCGCCAATCGAACGGCGCTGCCGCACGGATCGGTCATCAGCCTGATGCTCGGCCTCGTCGCAGGTCTCTGGGCGACGCCGTCCAGCGCGCACGGTGAGATCCAGCGCCGAGCCGACGCCGGGGTGCATTTCGCGGGCAACGCGATCGCGGCGCCACGTGGTGCGCTGTCGCTCAGCACCAACCCGGCCGGACTGGCTGAGCTGCGTGACTTCGAAGCGCGTCTGCAGCTCAGCGGCGGCGGGGGCTGGGTCGCTGGCACGCGGGGTGCTGGCTGGGGTGGGTTCTTAGCGGCCCCGCTCGGAGGCTTGCAGCTTGGATTTGGCGTGGAGCGCGTCGCTGATCTGCCGGACGGCGAGACCGGCGAACCCCGCGGGCCGCTCTCGTTGACTCGGCTGAGTCTGGCCGCGGCGACGAGCTTCGGGGACCGCCTGTTCGTCGGTTTCGCGGCGCGCGCCCACACCGGAGTCTCAGGTAGCCCGACGTCTTGGGACGCAGGCCTGCTGTACCGGCCGTGGTCCTGGATCTCGCTGGCGTGGCGCGTCACCGGCATGACGAGCGCGCCCAACCCTGTCGCCGGCAGCGGCCTGCCGACGTTCACGACGCGCTGGTCCTGGGGCTTCGCCCTGCGCCCGTTCAAGGGCAGCGACCGCTTCATGTTCGCCTGGGACGTCACCTGGCCGGCTGGCGACCATCGCGGCAGCATCACGGGCCAGATCCGTGCGCGGGTCATCGACGGTCTCGCCGTGGTGGGCGAGTTTCAGCACTACCGTCATAACGCCACGACCGATCAGACGCTTGGCGAAGACACTCGGGCGTCGCTGCTGCTCGATTTTGGCTTCGGCAAGTGGGGCGTTGATCTTGGCGCTCGCACCGGCAAGAACGCAGAATCCGGCGAACGCGGTGGCTTGCAGCTCGGCGTGCGCCTCTCCGGAGACGCGCCAGCCAGCTTGCTCGACGTCGGCGATTCAGCGGTGGTCGTGCCCTTGCGCGGCAAGATGTCTGAGGAGCCTGGCGCCGACAATCACTTTGGTCTGCTGCTGCTCCGCCTCGATCGCATGGCCGACGATCCGCAGCTGCGGCTCGTCGTGTTTCGCTCGGATGGCGTGACCTTGACGTGGTCCCAAGTCGAAGAGCTCCGCGCTGCGATCGCGCGATTGCGGGCCCGTGGCAAGCGCACGGCGTGGTACGGCGCTGGCCTCGGCACCCGCGGCTACATGGTCGCGAGCGCGTGTGAACGCATTGGCCTCTCCGAGACGGGGACCCTCGGCGCACGTGGCTTTGGCGCGGATTTTGTGGGCCTCTCGCAGGCGCTCACCCGGGTCGGCGTGACGGTGCAGGCCCTGCGCTACGGCGAGTACAAAAGCGGACCGGAGATGTTCACCCGCAAGCACATCTCCAAGCAGCTCGCAGCCACGTACGGTCGCATCATCCGACGACGATGGCGCGACTTCGTCACCGCCGTCGCGACTGGCCGGAGCCTGTCGCCCACGCAGGTGGAAGCCGCGCTGGCGCGAGGGGTGGCCTTCCCGCAGGACGCGCAACGGGCCCTGCTCATCGACATCGTCGCCGAGCCCAAAGCGTTCGAGCGGCAACTGCGCACCTGGGGGCTGCTGGACGCCGATGCGCCGCTGCGCAAGTTCCACGAGGTGCCGCGCCGACGGGTGCGCTGGGGCAGGCGCGACAAGATCGCGGTGTTGGCGATTCGCGGCAACATCGTCGATGGCAAAAACGGCTCAGGTTTGATGGGCAATCAGGTTGGTGGCGCCGAGATGGCCCGCACGATCGGTGGCCTCAGGCGCGATGACTCGGTGCGGGCCCTGGTCGCGCGGATCGACTCTGGCGGTGGCGCGGTCTGGGGCAGCGACGCGATGTATCACGCGCTGGTTCGCTTCTCGAAGAAGAAGCCATCGGTCGCCTCGATGGCCGCGACCGCGGCCAGCGGCGGCTATTGGACGGCGCTCGGCGCGGACCACATCATCGCCAACCGCGCCACGATCACGGGCTCCATCGGCATCTGGGTGATCAAGCCAGACATCAGCGGGCTGCTCGGTCGACTCGGGATCGGGGTCAGCCACGTCGGCGCCGGGCCGCACGAGGGCGTCACCTCACTCCAGCGGCCCTGGACGACTGCGGAGCAGGCGCTACTTCGGCGCGTGCTCGGACGCTACTACGACGTGTTTTTGCAGCGCGTCAGCCTGCGCCGCAAGATCGCGCGGCCCAAGCTGCTCACGTTGGCCGAGGGGCGGTTGTGGATGGGCGACGAGGCGGCGGCGAACGGGCTGATCGACGCCACCGGTGGGCTGCTCGCAAGCATCGCCGAAGCGCGGGGCCGCGCTGACATCGCTGACGATGACGACGTCGCAGTCGTGTTTCTGCCGAAACCCACGTTTGCTTCCCGCCTGCGTGCGCGTCTCGGCGTCAGCGTAGGCGCGGTGCTCGGCGCAGAGACGGGCGCCGCCGACGCAGGCCAAGCGGCTGTCATGCGAGCCCTCCAGAGCGCTGCGGGACCGTGGTTGGGACGCGCGATGCTGTTGGCCAACCTGCCGCGCGGCACGCCGCTTGTGCTCGCGCCTATACTGCCTGACGCCGGCGGGCGCTGAGGGCCGACCGACCTCTGCGACTGTGATCGCAGGGGAATCGTCGATTGCGTTTGAGGTGCTGGCCGTAAGGCCGTAGCATGCCAGCGGGAGTTGGGGCGAGCCACGAGCGGCGGGCGCACACAGCGAGCGCTGCGAGCTTGTGGCGATGAAGGCGGCGATGAAGCGACGTAACCCAACACTGCAGGCCAGTCCACCAGCCAGACGATCGCCTACGAGCCTGAAAATCCGGCATTTTTTGAGCATTTTATTGGGGACGGCCCTGCTGTGCGCGGGTCCCTTGGCCTGCTCGCCGGACGCCAGATCGGACGGCCCTGACGCAGGCAGCAACGGTGGCGACGCGCCGTCAAATCTCGACACCGGCAGTCACATCGGACCCGGCGGCCTCTTGATCTTGAGCGTGAGCCCGAATCGCGGGCCGCTGGCTGAAGGCGACGAAGTGGACATCGCAGGCGCCGGCTTCTTCGAAGATGCGCGGGTCTACTTCGACGCGGTCGAGGTCGAGGTCACGTTTCGCGGCGGCAGCGCGCACCTGTTCGTCAAACCGCCGCCGCGCGACGTGCCAGGCCGCGTCGACGTCCGGGTCGAAAATCCGGGCATCGGCAGCGCCGTCGTCAAGCGGGGCTACACGTACCTGGGCACCGTCACCGTCGACAGCGTGCAGCCAGACCGGGGCACCAGCGCCGGCGGCACGCTCATCACCGTCAAGGGATCGGGGTTTGTGCCCGGTGATCGCATCCTCATTGGCGACCGCGCCGCGTTCCAGAGCGAAGTCATCGACGAACACACGGTCGTGGCGCTCACACCAGCGCTCACCCTGCCGCAGGGCCAGAGCCGCTCGAAGGTCACCGTCAGCGTGCGACATGCCAGCGGCGTCGCGCTGGCGCCGGGTTCGTTCACCTATGGCAACCCGCCTCGCGTGACCTCGGTCGAAGCCTCCCTGGTGCCAATGGCGGGCGGATCCGTCGTCTTGCGCGGCGACGCGCTCGACAACGCCGAGACGCTGTACATCGACGGTAACAAGGCGGTGCTCGCGGCGGGCGACGCCTCCTCCAGCCGCGGCGCGACGGTGCCGCCGGCGACAGCGGGCGCGAGCCCGGGCGCCGTGGATCTGCTGATCACCGGCCCTTTCGGCCACACCGTGCTGAGCCCTGCCCTAGCCTACATCGGTGGCGCCAAGCCAGCGCTCTTCGGGGTCTCACCGGCGAGCGGCGACGTCGCAGGCGGCGAGACGGTGCACGTTCTGGCTGATTTGGCGGGCTCAAAGGCGACTCAGCTGCGTTTTGGCGACACCGCGACCTCGGTCCAGACCAAGGATGGCAGCCTAGTCGCGGTGGTGCCCGCCCACGTCGCAGGGCTCGTCGACCTCACGCTGGTGACCGACAAAGGCGAGCTCTCCGTCGCGCAGGGCTTCCGGTACTGGCAGGCGCCGAAGCTCACCAAAGTGAGCCCAGCGACGGGACCGTTGGCGGGCGGCCAGACGGTCGTGCTGTCTGGCAAGGGCCTCGTCAAAGGCTGCGTAGTCCGTATCGGCAGCTGGTTCGCCAAGATCCTCGACGCCGACGCGGTGGGCGACACCCTGCAAATTCAGACGCCGCCCGGCGCCGCGGGGCCTGCGGATGTCGAGGTCAGCTGCGGCACCCAGACCGCGCTCCTGCTCGCCGGCTATGCCTACGACAATGGCGGTGTGCAGCTCGACACCCTGCTGCCAGCCATGGGCGCCTCAGGCGGTGGGACGTGGGTCACGCTGCACGGCGCGGGCTTCGACAAGGCGACCCAGGTCTACTTCGACGGCAAGATCGCCAACTCGCTCACAGTCGAGGATCCCGGCACGATCACGCTCAAAACCCCGCCACATGACCCTGGCGCGGTCGCGGTCGATGTGATCCGCGGCGAGCACAGCGACAGCTTGATCGACGGCTTCACCTACTTCAGCCCCACCAACCCGCAAGGCGGCACGTACGGCAGTCCGCTGCAGGGCACGCTCAACGTGACGGTGCTCAACATCTACACGCTCAAGCCTGTTGCGCAGGCGTTTGTGCAGGTCGGCCAGCCAGGTCAGCTGGGTTTTCCAAAGTACAGCGGCTACACGGACGACGGCGGCCAGATCGTGTTCTCCGGCAACGACGTGC
>CALENB010000013.1 GCA_937910235.1 uncultured Myxococcales bacterium
CGCTGTTGGCCCAACCGACGGCGGCGTCGACGCTGATGGGCACGCTCTTGAACCGCTTCGATGGCCTCAGACCCGCCGCGCTAGGTTCATCGTCGCCGCCCACGGATGACGCTTCGTGGCTCGCGGGGACGTTCAGTTGCGTGGTCCACTTCAGGGTGAGGTCCTCGAGCCTACGGTCGAGGCGCTCGTTGGCTTGTCGCGTCAGGGCGTCGAGTCGCTCATCAAGCTGGCTGACGATGGGCGCGACCGCCTGGTTCAGGTCGATCGTCGCGCTGTCGGATCGCAACACGGCGAGGATCGTCTCGGCGCAGACGCTATGCTGCCGGTCACAGGCAGTCGTGATTGCGGCGCACAGCGTTGACTGTTCGGCCTCAATCACGGCGAGAAACGGACCGAAAAAGATCGCGGCCGGGCCGCCAACATCCCGCTGGGCCGTGTCTCTGAGCTGCACGGCGATGGCTAACAGGCGACGCAGCGCTGGCAGGCGCAGCTGCGATCCGGCGCTGGCGAGCGCGCGGCGCTCCACCTCATCCCGAACCATCTGCAAACCGCTGGCCGCGACGAGCCCTGGCTCGGCTTGGCGCACACCATCCCAGGCGGCGCGAGCGTTGACCATCAGCATGGCCAGACCGGCGATGGTCTCGGCGTCCACGGCCACAGCGAGCGCTTCGCGGAGACGTGTGGTCATCGCGCGAAATGACCTATCGGCCGCGCCCTCCATGGTGTGATTGTTGAACACGACCACCGTCGGAATGTTCGCGATTAGCAACTCCGACAGCGCCATCACGATCTCTTGCTCATCGATTTGACCATCATCCGCGAGCAAGAACAGCACGCAGTCGACGCGGGCCAGCCGCTGCTTGGCGAGGCGCTCATGTTCGTGCGGCGCGTCGATACCGGGGCTGTCGAGCAGACGGAAATCCCCCATGTCGTAGGATGCCACCGTCGCGGTCGTTGGCGCCGCGCCGATCTTCGCGCGATCGGTCCCCAGCAGGGCGTTCGCGAGCGTGCTCTTGCCGGCGTTGTACGGGCCGTAGAGCAGAATCTCAGGCTTGTCACGTCCCAGATCCGCACGCAACTCCGCCAACTCATTGCGCGCCCAGTCGTCAGCGCCGAGCTCGACCGAGAGCCGTTCGCACTCGCTGACCACGGCTTCGAGGTTGTCTGTTGTACCGTTGCGGCTCGTTGTGGTGTTCATGCTGATTTCCTCCATGCGTCGGGCTGGGCAATACGTTGCCCTTCAATCTCATCTTCGAGTGTGTCTGCAGCCACGAGCAGGCGATCTACAAAATCGGTCGCTGGGCCGAAGATGTCGTCGGCCAGTGTTGGCAAGTAACCACCGACCTGCTTCGTGATAGCGGTCTCAATTCTGTCCAGGACATCGCGGACTACGGCGGACTCATTCGTGCCGACCTTCACCTTCTCAACGCGTGGACTGGCAAGCTTCCCGCCTACGAAATCCCCGATGGCGGCACAGACGATGCTCCCCACAACAGCCCCCACTGGGCCGCCAAAGACACCAAACGTGGCGCCGATAACGCCACCGACCGCTTGCCCACGGCCGCGCATGAGGTGACTGTTATCGAGCGGCTCCTCCACGTAGCGGTCCTCGACGTCGGGGATCGAATCCACATCGACATGGGGCATAGCATGCAAAATGGCCTCGTCGAACTCTGTCAGCACCTGACGCAGACGTGTGGTCATGGCGTCTCGAAGGGCCTTCACCGCCATCTCACGGATCTCTGCGGTGACGTCCGCGCCCTCGCACGTTTCGATGCACCGCTGCACCGCCGGGGCTAGCTTCGCCATGACATCGACAACCACGATGTTCGTCAGGCCGGTGACCCGACCGTGCGCCTTCGCAGTTGGCTCGCGGACCGCCAGCAGCTCGTCGCGGAGTCGGTCTAGACCGCGCATCGCTACCGGATGCGAGGCTGCGTTGTCGGGGTCTTCGTCCGCTGAGTTCTTGTCCGAGAACGGCGACACGCCACCGCGGAGCGTCATCTCAATGAGCGCCGCGACGCGCTGCTGCGGAGCGGCGGCCTTGAGGCCGATGGCATCTTCGCTGAGGACGCTGCCTAAGCGCGCCAGCAAGGCTGGAATCCCGGACGATCGGACCATCTCCGCGTCGCCGCTCACCAGACCCAAACGAGCGATCTCGCGCGAGCAAAACAAGATCTCCGGCGTGTGAAACAAACGATCCAGGCCGTGTTCGGCGAACGTCGTCCGCAGCCAGGCCTCCTGGTCGTTGAGGTCCCTGGTCTTCTTCATGACACGGCGCTGCACGACTTCACCGGACGCGTCCTTTTCCCAAGTAACCTCGTCGCATTTCGTCACGACCAAGAGGACTGGCTTCTTCTGGCGTACGAGATTCCTAAGCTGCTTGAGCTCACTGTTGCGGGCGGGCGAGGACGAGGAGGTGACGACCACGACGAGCTCGGCGTGGTCCACGTAGCGACGAGCCAAGTCGCCGTGAGCAGTGGTGAGTGAGCCGGTGCCGGGGGTGTCAACCCAACTCAGCCCGCCCGCGGTGAACCACTGGATCGACCGCGTGCACTCCACCCGATTCTCGCCGAAGCCGTCCGGCAAGGTCACGACAGGCTCGACCTGACCGTCCGAGTCGGCGCGCAGTTGGTGGAACGTGGTGGGGGTGGCCGGGCAAGGGTTCGTCGCGCCGCCGCCGGACGCGCCGCCGATGAAGTTGCCGAGGCTGCTCTTGCCACTGTTGACGATTCCATACACCGCGACGATGAGAGAGCGGTCAAAGCGACTGACGAACTCCTGGCCGGTCATCGCCTCATCGACCCGCTGTGACCAGCCCCGCACGTCGCGCCTAATCGCCTCTAGGGTTGGTGATATGAGGGCCGCGCAGTTCGCGTTGACGCTGAACGAACCTTCAGCGACCCCGCGAAACGTCGTCACCGCGCGGCTGATCTTCGCGACACGTGCGTCAACAGCCGTGACCGTGGCGTGAATCTGTTTGCCCGCTGCGTCCGTCTGGTCGCGAAACTTGGCGAATGGTTGGGTTACCTGGCTCATGCGTCATTCCTGTTGTCATCCGAATTACTGTCATCGGACTGCTTCGGCGCGTCACAGCCAATCTGTCGGCCATCGCTGACGACCTGTTGGAGACGCGACAGATGGGCACGTTCAGCGCTGTTGGGCCGACGAGGCGCGACTGCGCCGTCGATCGCACCAACAAACTGAGCTGAGAGGGCGTCGTGCCAATTCGCCTGCGCGCCGCTGTCGGGCAAGATGGAGGCGATCACCCTGTCACTGACGACGAGCCCATGCCGATTGGCGAGCTGTCGCAACACCGCCCGCGCCCGTTCATGGTTACGCTGGCGTTGCGCCAGCCGCTCGAGATGCGCCGCCTGCCGCCGCTCTTCTTCGCGACGCGCGGCTTTATCCGCCTGCCGCGTCACCTTTCGACGGCGCCGGTTAGTCGTCCAGCCAAAGCCAGCACCGGTCCCGACAGCAAATGCAACGGCTCCAATTATCAGTGGAATAGGCATGGGTTATCCTCGCTCAACAAGTGGTTGTATTTGGCACAGCGCCTCTCGTAGTTCCGACAGCACATCGTCGCGCCAACGCCATGCATCCTGGTCGCGGCTGGCCAGTTCACGGTCACGCTCGCAGGCGTCGGCCTCTGGCAACGCGACGGCCCTTGTGAGCGCTGCCGCGCACGCCGTCGTCGATCGGTCGTGGCGCGTCGCGGCGGCCCAGGGCAGTCGCCCCTGAACGATGGCTCGCAGCGCTGGCACGCCGCTGTCGGCGAGGAGCTGCGGTGCGTCGAGACGTTTGCCGGCGAAGTACATGCGACTTGAGATCCAGTACAGTTCTGGGTCGTGGCCTGCTGCCTCGCGCCACTGGCGGCGAACGGTCGCTGTCACGGCGGCGCGCTCAGCCAAATTGCTGACGTTATCCGCCTTGCCGAGCAACACAACGGCGCGGGACTCACGCGCTTCAGGGAATCGGCGCAAGAACTGCTTGAGCTGGGCGTGGTCGGCGGCCGCCATCTCGCCGTCGGTGGCGTCGATGACAAACAAGAGCAGGTCCGCATCAAATAGCCCCGCATCCGCCACCGCATCGTCTCGCATGGAGCGGTCGACCCCGGGGGTGTCAACCAGATCCCAGCCCTCGTAGGCCTGTCGCTGCGTGGTGACCGTGCAAGGCGCGTCGAGCGTCGCGAACAGCCCCTCCTGGTCACATAGGGCGTTGAGAATCGAGCTTTTTGATGCGTTGACGGCGCCCGCCACCGCTAGCACCGGTCGCCCGTTCGGGGTCTCGGTCTGCGCTAGCAGCTCGTCGAAGACGGCCGCGTCGGTCGGTGACAGGCCCCCGAGCACGCGGCGCGCGTCGGCTTGCCAGCGGCGTACACGTTTGCGCCACCGGCGGTGCTCGTTCGAGCTGCTGTCGGCGTCGTGGTCTGTGGTGGTTGACGGCTTCATGGTGGGTAGTCTCCGGGGGGCGCTCATGGCGAGCGATGGGTCCTGAGGAGTGAGACGCGCGGCGTTCGCCAGATCTGACAAAGCGTCGCGGTGGTGATTTGTAGGACCCATCAGCGGTCGTCTCGGAGGCCGATCACGACGTCGCCGTTGTCTACAAATGCGGGAATTTTCCTGGGTTGCGACTCGGAGCCGGCCATGGCCAGCAGGCGTCCGACCCATGGCACTGAATCAACCGGCGTCGCCAGAACCAGCGCACCCTCGTCGGTCGTCTTGGCACCCAGCCCGAGTCGCAACAGCCGTTGGGTGCCGAGCAGCGCTTGCGCGACGCCGACGAACAGCCCCAACCACCAGCTATGAGGGTCGATGCTCAGGTTGTGCACCTCAAAGCCGATCCGCACTTCGCTGCCTGATAGCTCGATAAACCGGGGGCTCAGCGCGATTGTGGCGTTGGCGCGGGTGTGCTCGATGGTCGCGAGGAGTCCGCCATTTTGCATGACCAACGTCGCCGAGTTGATGTCGGACGCGCGACACATCGCGCGGGCGACGATGTGTGTGAACGCCTTGCCTCGCAGCCGCAGCTCGCGCTGACGTGGGCTGACGGTCACGAGGTAGCGAGAGACCAAGGTGGCCGCGGTGGTCGCGGCTGCTGCTGCTAGGCTGATTGCTAGAATCATCGGGACCTCCTGGACGTCCTTGGCGACGCTGTAGTCGCGGCGCTCGGGAGGTTGGACGTCGCACGCAGCGGCGGTCTGACGTGGAAGGTCGCCTGTCGCTGATTTTGTCGAGGCGTGCTGCCGATGTGACGCAGTTGGAGGAGGGGGGGCGTGTCAGATTCGATCGATCTGCGGCGTCTGGGTGGGTAGCGGCGACAACACGCCGATGGGGGTGAACCGTGACGCGTTTTTTGCTGGCTGGCGTGGTGATTGGTGCGGCGCTTGGGTATGTGCTCTGTCGGGTTCGGCAGGCGCGGCGAGCGCGTGAGCTCAGGGCTGCTGAGGCGGAGCGTTTGGCGCGACGAGATTGACATTGCGGAGGTAGCCCAACAGAGCTACCACAGCGTTTCGCCGACGTAGGCCACACCAGCGCGCAAGTGGGGCGACCCCACACACTAGCTATGTTCGCAGTCCGGCCCAGTGCCGGGGAAGGGTCTACCAGCCAAGCTGGCGCCGGAGACGAACCTTCACGCGCTACAGCGCGGGCATCAATTAGATGGTAGCCAACCGCGAGTCTGCGAATTCGCCCCGCGGGCCTTCGATACCTTGCTGGTTCGACGCCGCCGTGTATTCCACGCCCAAGCCAACTGTGGCAGTATTCGTCCGCAGCAAACGGTCTTTCGACCCCGCACTGACCGTGAAAGCGACATCCGGGGTCTTCTTAGGACTCACCCAGCAGACGGTGGTGACCACATGTGGGGTCTCGATGCAACCTAATGAGGTCAACGGACCCGCCGCGCTGCCACTGTGGCTGGCCAACGCCTTGGATGGCGAGTCTGATGGCGGAGACGGAAGCCTGCTTCGCGACCTCGGGCCCAAAGTTCTTCAGGAATCGCTCCTCTGCTCTGCCCTGGAACGGGAGCTGCGGTTGTGGGAAACCGATGTAAGGCGTGCGGCGGCCGCCCAGCTGAGCGCTGGCGAGGGGCCGCCTACCCCGCTGCTGAGCCATCCTGCTGGAGGCGAGAGGGGCGCTCACATCGTAGCGGCGTTGTTGCACGACGCTCATCGTGCCTTCCGGTCCGATCCCTCCGATTATTTGCGTCTTGTTCGGTCGATCGTCGGCCGGCCGTCGCCGCAGGCCGACCCCGCTACGGCCAAAGCTCAACTATCCGAGCTGCCGGTAAGAATGACCAGAGTGGTGAATCGGTGGTCCGCTGAACTCAAAGATGGAATCGCTCGCGCCGGTGCTGTCCGCGACCCAGTCCGGTTTCTATGGGATCATGGTGAGATCGTGCCATACGACCCGGCTCTACCGCAGCGAAGAGAAGAACGCGACACGGTAGTGGAGAGACGGGCGATTGATCTCTACCGCGACAGGGCGAACCATCTCATCGCTGCCAAAAAGGCCGCCGAGGTCGAGCGCGAATTCCGGCGCAGCGGATCCGAAGCCGCGACTCAGACTGGCGGCAGTCTGCAGAACGACTCGACAAAAACGAGTCAGCACATCGCCGACCTTGAATTGGAAGAACGTTGCTGGCGTGGAATCTGGGCCCTGCAGTTACTCTGCCGCAATGCATACGCTCACGGGAGACCAAGTCCTCTGAGCAGATTCAATGTGCCCGACGTTCATCTTGACGCGATCGCGCTGTATGGTTTGGCGGCCCTTCGCCACGACAGATACTGTCGGCGTGAACTCGGTAGGCCGACGTCCGTTCCCTCTGCAACGCCTCTACTCACGATTAGCTACGTCAAAAGAAGGGAGTTGAACCGCACGCAACGCATCGCGAGACGCGACGATGCTGATCAGAGCCGAGCGCATCAGCGCCCGGGGTCTGTGCTCGAACCGACGCACCCGACGTGGGAATCGCCGGCCGACTCAAGTCCCAGTTCACTGTCACATGCTGGTCCAGTTCTGCCGCCGCCCGCGGCGCCGAGCATAACGGCGCAGCACAATTGGCGACTGCTCACGATGGGGACGCTCCTCGTCGCTCTGGCTGCAGCTGCCTGGTTGATTGCCCTCAGCCCGGGATCCAGCTCGGTGGTCCCGCCAGTCAGAGGGGCAGGCCACTTTGCCGCGCCCGCAACGGAGTTGCTCGAGCGTCGCTGTGAGGTCGCGCGCGCCGCGGCGAAGCACCCCGTCATACCCGTGGCCAGATCATTTCGTCTGCGGGCAGCTGAAGGCGCGCCGAGCGGTGAAGGCCCTGTGGAATGGGACCTAGCGAGACTGTCCACATGGCTGCTAGAGGAGAAAGGTGCGCGAATGCTGATAAAAAGCGCACCAGGGTTGGGGAAATCGACGTTTGCAAGGCGACTCGCGGCTTCACTCTGCGGCGAACGACGCGAGACTTTTCTAGTCCTCGTAGCCGTCCCGTCCAACGAAAAACTGAAACGATATCGAGCGGATCCTGACGGCCATTTGACCTGGCTGCTCGGCGGGTCGACCCCGCCTCCTGGCCTCTCTCAACGACTTGTCGCGCATGCGCCGACGCTCTTGCT
>CALENB010000014.1 GCA_937910235.1 uncultured Myxococcales bacterium
GGTCGACCTCACCCTGAAAGCGCGTCGTCTGCGTCGTGAAATCAATGCGCGCTTTCGGCAAGACCACCTGGAAACCTGGGTCGAGGCGCTGCGGCAGGTTCCGGAGCTCGAGGCCGAGGCCGAGCTGGTCGAAGACCTTGCGCACCGGCGGGCTGGTCAACCCGTACGTCATCTGCGGGGCGCGACACAGCACGTGGCCGTGGTGTTCATAGAGCGCGCCCTGCGTCCCTTGGCCAATAACCGCCACCCGATAGCCGGCCTTCGCACACATGGCGCCCAAGGCGAGGCCAGCGAGGTCGGTTCCGATAATGGCGATGTTGTAGTGGGCAGAGGTGCTCACTGCGCCTCCTAGCGTGAGAGGAGACGGCCATAGCGCACGGCGCCAGCGGGGTCAATCCTGCGTTCGTTGATTGCCGTCGTGCGCGGGTTCGGGTAGTTTTTCAGCCACCGTGGGCCATGCGCGCGCGTCAAACGCAACGCGCCATGCAGTCGTCAGTGCGGTCGCCTCCCCCCTAAAGCCCGAGAGCCCTCATGTCGTCGCTGACCGAAATGAAGCCGCAGGAGCTCGTCCCCCGAATCCTTGAGCTGCTGGACAAGGACGCCGATCATTTCACCTTGCTCGGTCTCGGCCACAGCGCCGACGCCCACGAGATCAAGCAGACGTTCGTGAAGCTCGCGCGCGGCCTTCACCCCGATTTGCCGGTGTTTCAGAGTCCTGAAGACAAGAGCCGCGCGACTCGGGCGTTCCAAGCCGTGACCCGCGCCCAGATGGTCCTCACGGATCCGGCGCGCCGCGCGGAATACATGCATGAGCTCAGCGTCGTGCCGGCGTCGGGTGGCCATCAGGAGCCGAACCCGGACCTGGCGCGCATCCACGTGCATCGCGCGCGCCAGCTGCTGTCACGGCGAGACTGGATCAACGCTGAGGAGAGCTTGAGGCTGGCGGACACGCTTTTTGGTGACGCCGAGCACTCGGATTGCCGCGTCGAGTTGGGTTGGGCGATCTTCAACAACGACGCCCACACCGAGCGCGAGCGCGCCGACCAGTCCAAGGAGATTTGGGAGGCTGTCCTCGTCGGCAAGGGCGGCGCCGCGTCGGTCGCGCAGGCCCACTACTACATGGCGATCTGGTGCAAGCTCAACGGCGAAGTGCCGCGCGTGAAGAAACATCTCGACGAGTGTCTGTCCATCAACAGCCGCCACGTCGACGCCAAGCGCGAGCTGCGACTTTTTGAGCGGCGGCGGTCCAGCTCATCGCCGGCGCGCGGGGCTACCGGCGACACGCGGCGTCCTACCGGTACATCGAAGCGGGCGACCGGTGAGCGCCGAGGTCAGACGACGACGGGCGACCATGGCGACGCGCAGGCCGCGGGCACTGGGCGACCGGAAGCCAAGAAGGTCCCGTTGAAGCGCCGCTTGAGTCTGCTCGAGCGCATCTTCGGCAAAGGCGAATAGCGCTAGTAGCCCAGGATTGCAGGGCCTTGGCTAGCGCACCCGCACGCTGTCGACGAGCTCAAGCAGCAGCGGGTCGCCAGGGAATCCGGGCACTCTAGCTGCGCGCGAGCGCACTAGCACCACCAGCCACGGCTGACGAGCGCTGCGTTTGGGCAGCGTCTCTAGCAGCACGGCTGGCACCGTGAACTCGCCGTCATCGCGCAGTCGGCACCGCAGCCAGTCGATCCCGGCGCCCTGTTCAGACCCGACCAGCACCTCAAGATCGGCTTCGCCGTCGACGGAGCCCCACCGAATGTCGAGGTTGCCGACCCTGGTGGGCCCGCGGGCGACCGCGTCGCCGGCTACGATCGGCGCCGTGGCGCTGACCATCCCGCCGCGCACGCGACGCCCGCCCACGTGGGTCAGTCGCACCGGGCGAGGCACCTGCACCTCCGCCGTGAACGGCGCGATACCGTCGCCACCTGTCGCTGTGAGCCGTAGTTTGTCGGTCGCGAGCCAAGGTCGGCTGTGGTCGATGTCGCCGTCATAGCGGACGCCACGCACGGCAGAGAACAGGCTCGGCACGAGGCTGATGCGAAGCGGGAGGCGCTTGGTGCCACCCTCCAGGGTGAGGTTGCCGACATCGAGCAGCTGGAGCCACGCCCGCGGTGCGGGGCCAGGCCGGGCCGTGCGACCCAACCATGGGCCTGGTGTGCGCACGCAGCTGTCCTCGCCCTGCACCCGTGAGCCCCGAAGGGCGCGGCCGACGAGGTCGCCGAGGAGGTGGCTGTCGCGTCGGTCGGCGTCGGCGAAGATCGCGGACACACGCAGGCGATCGTAGCCCAGGCGCGTGCTGCCTGGCTCCACGCCGCTGTTGGAGAACCGGATGGTCACGGCGGCGGCGTGGGCTCGGGGTGACCGCGCTCGGGACCGCTGGTGCGGGGTCCGGCGTGCCGTCTCCGCGGGTGGTGGTGGGCGTTCCCGACAGCCAGCGACCGTCGCGAACAGGACGATGCAGCACAGGGAGGTCGGCAAGCGTCGGCGCAGACGGTGGCACCCGCAGGCGGCAGCGTGGGCTGCGGCGACGGCGCTCGCTGTGGACCGTCGCCAGCGCGCGCGTCGCAGCGTCGCGGCGGTGTGACTTTCTTCGTCGCGGCCGCTGTGGCAGCGTGCTCGCCGTTTCGCATCCATAGCGAGGTCAAGATGCGCGTCATCGCAGGCACACGCAAGGGTCTCAGACTCCAGGTTCCACCCGGCCACATCGTCCGCCCCACGCCCGATCGGGTGCGGGAGGCGCTCATGAGCATCCTCGGCGGCTTCTTCGACGGAGAGCAGGTGCTCGATCTCTGCGCGGGCACCGGCGCCATGGGAATCGAGCTGCTGTCCCGCGGCTGCGGTGAGGCGGTGTTTGTGGAACAGGGCGCCGATGCGCTGCGGGCGCTGCGCGCGAACCTCGCGAAAGCGCGCTTTGACCTGACCTCGGCGCCGCGCGCCGAGGTTGTCGCCAGCTCGTTGCCTCAGGCCCTCTCTGCGCTGAAAAAGCGGGGCGCTCGGTTTGACTACGTGTATGTCGACCCGCCCTACGACGCTGGCCTCTACACCGCGACGCTGTCGGCGCTGGCAGATGGCGCGCTGCTGCGCGGCGGCGCGGAGATCTGGGTGGAGAGCCGCGTCGGCCTGGATCTGACCACGCTGCCGGCCGGGCTCTCGCACCAACGCGCGCGGCGCTTTGGCGGCACAACGCTCGACCTGCTCACGTACGGGACCCACGATGATTGACCGTCCGCGCAAACCCGACGAATCGACGCCGCCGCTGGCCGCCGCGCCTGACGACCACGACGCTCTCTCCTTCTCCCTGGCCGACTACGACTTCGCGCTGCCGGGCGACCAGATCGCCCAGCACCCCGCCGATCCGCGCGAGGCGGCCCGCCTGCTGGGGATCGACCGTCGCACCGGCGCCGTCACGCATCACACCATCGCCGATCTGCCCCAACTGCTCCCGGAGGGCGCGCTCCTGGTCGTCAACAACACCCGCGTTGTGCCGGCGCGGTTGCGCGCGCGCAAGGCCTCGGGCGGGCGGGTGGAGCTGCTGCTGACGTCGCCGCTGGGCGGGACCCACGACGGTCTCACCGGCCACCGCGCGCTGTGCCGGTCGAACAAGCCGCTCCGGGTTGGCCAGCGCTTGGCGATCGACGGCGGCGGGCAGGCGGAGGTGCGTGAGGTGCTAGGCGGTGGCGAGGTGCGCGTCGATCTCAGCGGCGCCGACAGCCTCGCCGCCCTGCTTGACCGCGTCGGGCACGTGCCGCTGCCGCCCTACATTCGCGGCGGACAAGAGGATGATGACGGCGATGATCGCGACCGCTACCAGTGCACCTACGCCGAACATCCGGGCGCCGTGGCGGCGCCGACCGCCGGGCTGCACCTCTCCGCTCCGGTGCTCGACGCCCTCACCGCGCGGGGTATCGAGCGCGCCGCCGTCACGCTGCACGTGGGTCCTGGCACGTTCCTGCCGGTGCGAGACGACGATCTGCTGGACCATCACGTGCAACCAGAGCGGTTCACCATTGACGCGGCGACGGCCACCGCCTTGATCGACGCGCGCCGCGCTGGGCGGCCCATTATCGCGGTCGGCACCACGACGACGCGTGTGCTTGAGACGTTGGCGACGGGGCCCATCTGCGCCACGTCGGGGTGGACCGATCTGACGATTTTACCTGGTCACGAGTTCCTGATGGTCGATGGGCTGATGAGCAACTTTCACCTGCCGCGCAGCTCCCTGTTGGTCCTCGTGAGCGCCTTTCTCGGCCGCGGTCGCGCGCTCGCCGCGTACCGTGACGCGGTCGCGGCGGGCTATCGCTTCTACTCGTACGGAGACGCCACGCTGATGCTGTGAACGTCGCGCCCGATCGAGCGGGTGTGGGTTCTGACAGGGCGTGGCTGTGACCGTGTGGGCGCAATCACCGGATAGTGCTAGCTCGCCAGCTTCGACAGCAGGTTCACGGCGTCGGGGCGGAACGGCTCTTTGGGATCTGAGAGCCTCAGAAACTCGCGCAGGCAACGGATGACCGACGGGGTCTGGCCGCGATCGCGGTAGATCATCGCCAGCTGGTACCATGCCTCTGCGAGCTGACGATCGGAGCCCTTCGTCGCGTGGGTCAGCCAGGTGATCGCTTCGGAGATGCGCCCCCTGTTCTGCAGCGTCAGACCCAAGTAGAGCGCGCCCAGGTAGTTATTCGGCTGCCGCTTCAACACGTCCCGCAGCACCTGTTCGGCTCGGGGATCGCTGACCCGAAACAGCGCGTTGCCCAGCCGCACCCGCGTCGACAGATGATCCGGCTCAAGTGCGAGGCTTTTGCGCAGCAGCGGAATCGCCTTGGCGAACTGCTTTGTGTCGAAGAAGTAGCGCGCTAGGGTCCGATACACGTCCGCCAAGTAGTCGATGCGATTACCCTTGGTCTCAAGTCGATTGGCATAGGCGATCAGCCACTTGAGCTCTGTGACGGCCATCGCGCCGGCGCTCGGCCACTTCAAGTTCTCCGGCAGCAGCAGCGCTTTGGCAAACACGTATCGGTAGTGATGGGCTTGGGGCGCCGCCTTGATCGCTTGGCGCATGCGCGAGACGCCCTTCGAGATCTCCCCTTTGCGAAACGCTAGCCGGCCATACTGAAACAGGGTCTCCGCGTCGCCGCCCTGGCGATGGGCCACGCGAAAAGCCCGGTTGAGTAGGGTCTCCGCGCGCTCGATGTTGCCACTGTCGAGCATGTACTGCCCGCTCAGCGCGTTGAGGCGGATGTCATTTGGCTCACGGTCGGCGAACTTGACCAGCGTCGAGGCCGCCTCCGCGGGCTTGCCCTTGCTCGCCAAGGCCATGGCCAGCTGCTGCGCGCCTTCGCGGTCCAGCGCGCCTTCAGACCGCAGCACCAGCAGGAACTTGAGCGCCGAATCAATGTGTCCGGCCTTCACGTCCATACGCGCCGCATTCAACAGGTACATCTTGTGGCTCGGGTGGCGCTTGAGCAGCTCCGCGTAGATCGCCCGCGCCTCAGCCGTTCGATTCAGCACCAACAGCTCGGTCGCCATCAACTCGAGGATGGACTCCAACGCGCCGATTCGCTCGCGTGCGTGCGTGAGCGTCGACAGCGCGTCATCGTGGCGCCCCGCCTTGCTCTGCAGCGTCGCCAACCGCAGCGCCGCGCGCAGGTGCTTTGGTTCACGGCTGATGACCTTGCCGTAGAAATCTCGCGCGGTAGCGG
Organism: uncultured Myxococcales bacterium; assembly: GCA_937910235.1. GTDB lineage: Bacteria > Myxococcota_A > UBA9042 > UBA9042 > UBA9042 > UBA9042. The sequence continues at coordinate 5,688 of CALENB010000014.1, forward strand.
TGTGGTGCTCCTGCTCCTCGACTTGCCCGCGCAGATAGAGCAGGTCCACCGACTCGGGGAAGTTCTTGGTCGCCTCCTTGATCTCGGCCAGCGCGTCGTCGTTGCGGTGTGCCCAGAGCCAGTACTCGACGAGGGCGACCTCAAAGGCGATCGACTTCAAGCCCCGCTTCTTGGCCGCGCTGAGCAGCTTGTAGCATTCCTGCGACCGCTTCTCGCCGAGCAGCATGCGCCCCAGCCGCACGGTCGTCAGTTCGTCGTCTGGGTCGAGCCGCAGCGCCGCGCCCAGCGCCACGATCTGCTCGTCGATGCGGCCGCGCTTGTGGGCGAGCCAGGCTTCGTAGAGATGCGCCAAGCGCAGCGTTTGATTGTCGCCGTTGTCGGCCGCCCAGATCGTCAGCCCCTTGAGCGTCACCGCCGCTTGGCCAAGGAGATTGCTCCGAATGAGCCCCGCCGCCAGCAGCAGTTGGGCTTCGATCGCGTCCTTCGCCGTCGGCGCAAAGTTGCGTAGCGCCTCCATGTTCTCTTCGTGAAAGCCCGTTCCGTCGTCAATTCTGGCCTTGATCATGACGAATTTCAGCCGGTTGTTCGCGTCCTTTGCCATGGTCAACGCTTGCGACGCCAACGCGCGCGCACGCTTGAGCCGCGCCGACCCCAGCTGCGTGCGCAGCAGCGGATCGACCGCCGGATCACTGATGTGGCCTGGATTGTCGAGGGCGTCTTGCAGCACCTGGGCCTGGTCAAATCGCCACAGCGCCCACGCTGCGCTACCGAGGTCGTCCGCCGTGGCGCCAGGTTGGTCGACGAGCGCATCGATCTTCTTCTCAAGCCCTAGCAGCTCGCCCTGCGTGAGCAGCCGCACGATGTCGTAACGCAGAGACGGCACCTTCCGCGCCTTCAGCAGCGCGCTCAGCTCCTTCGCGTAGGCCACATCGGAGTGAAACGCGGCAGGCGCGCGCTCCCACAGATCCAGGTAACTGCTGATGGTGTCGGCGAGAATCTGCGGGTCGTTGGGCCGCACCTCGCGCACCTTCGTCAGCCGCGCGATCTCAAGCTGGTAGGTGTGAACGGTGTCTCGGATGTCGGTCGGGTCGGCGAGATTTTGCGGGATGGGACGCAGCCGCGTCTTACGGCGCGCCGCCTCAAGCTCTTCCGAGCTGGGGCCGCCAAACGACGGCAGCAGATCGGCCAGACCGAACGCTGGAATGCCCTGGTACTCCGCTATCAGCCCGCCAGTCAGGACGATCAGCGAACCGATCAGCACGCGATCGAGCAGCCGTCCGAGGTCTCGCTTAGGCCTGGCGTCGTCGCCCACGCTCGCGCGGCCGGAACGCGCCTGTGACGCCGGCTCACGATCGACGTCGGACGCATGTGCCGTCTCGGTGTGGTCGCCGCCGTCATGGTCGTGGTGGTCGTCGTCGTCGAACATCGCGCCGGATGTGTTGGCGGTCGCGAGAAAGAGCGAGTCTTCGTCGTCATCGTGAAACAACGGGTCGCCGTCATCCGCGCCGCGCCGCCCGTAGGACGCGTCGCCACCGCGAGGCCCGAACAGGTCGTCCGAGCCGCCGCCCGCGGGCAGGCCAAATGGATCATCGTCCGAGGCCGCCGGTTCGCCCACGCTGCCCAACAGCGCTCCAAAGTCGACGTCGCCACCACCACTTGAGAAGGGATCATCGCCGCGTGACGAGCTGGGCCCGCCGCCGCGCCGTGACGAGGAGGAGGTTCGACCTAGACGGGCGGCGCTGCCGAAGCCGCCGCCGCTCGAGCTGCCGCCCGAGCTGCCGCCGCCAAAGCCACCGTTGTCGAAGCCATCGTCGCCTAGGGCATCGCCACCTAGGGCATCGCCACCTAGGGCATCGCCACCGAGGGCATCGCCACCTAGGGCATCGCCACCTAGGGCATCGTCACCGAAACTGGTTT
>CALENB010000015.1 GCA_937910235.1 uncultured Myxococcales bacterium
CTGCTGTTCGGTCGCTGATTTTTTCGTGGTGGACGAAACGATGACCAAGGCCCCCTGCGCCACATCCGGTTCGTCGCGAACCACGCCGCTGAAACCGCTATTTTACGGGCTGCCACGAACGAGGACGCGCTGGCGGCGCTCAAGGCGCTCGCGGTCGCACGCGCGCGCTACGTTCAAGCGCAGCCGGCGGTCCAGATCTGGGTCGTGCGGTTGGAGCAGACGTCCCTCAACGGTCGATTTGGCGGCCTGCGAGCAGATGGGTGATCATTCGAATCGAGCCCAACAACGACATCATCCGCAGCTTTCGTGTCACGAGCACCTCGCCGCCCAAGTTGCTGGTGCCTTGAATCCGCCGTGGTGGCGCCTAGTCTGATGGTGAGGCTCGGTCCCAGAGCGGCTCTCACGTGGCGATTGGAGACGGCGCTGCCCCACCACGACGATCGCGCCGCCAAAGCCCAGACCGGCGACGCACGGTCGCACGGCGAACTACGGCTATTCACATTGAGTAAACGCCATCGACGGAGATGAACCATGCAAATCCAGGTCAATACAGACAGCCACATCGAAGGGCACGAGAAGCTCGCCAGCCACGTCAAGCATGTTGTGCAGAGCGCGCTGGGCCGATTCGGCGATCGGATCACGCGGGTGGAAGTCCATCTCAGTGACCAGAACGGGGACAAAACCGGCCAGGAGGACAAGCGCTGCACGATGGAGGTTCGCCTCAAGGGTCGCCAACCTACGGCGATCTCGCATGACGCCGCCACGTTGGCCAAAGCCGTGGACGGCGCCGCCAGTCGGGCTCAGCGGTCGATCGAGAGCACACTCGGTCGACTGCACGACCACAGTTAACGAGGCGGAGCTGCGGGCCGGCGCGGTCGATGTCGACGCTGCGCGTTTGGGCGGTCGTCCCCACGGCCCGCGTCGCGCCCTCTCCCGCGTCGCGCCCTCTCCCGCGTCGTGCCCTCTCCCGCGTCGTGCCCTCTCCCGCGTCGTGGCGCCGCACGGTTCGCAGCCAAACGCCGGCGCCCTGGTCTTCAGAGTGGCAGCGCGACCAGGACGCCGGCGGAGGCCCTGCGCCTGACCGTTAGCCAGCAGTCATCCATAAGCGGTTGAAATCATGGCGTGCTGCCCAGCTGGCAAGAACCAAAGATGACACTGACCCTACTCGTGCCCAACTGCCGGCGCCTCCGCCGCGGTTGGCCCGCCCTGGTCGCCGCGACCTCGTAAGTTGCAGCGCTCTGCATCACCGGCTGAGGCCCCAACACGGACGTCGCGGTCACGCGCACAGCGTTCGCTGACATCGGGACTGATGGCCAGCGCCTCGTCGACACCGGCGACGACGCCGTAAGCGCGGACAGCGACAGCCACGTCTCCCTCGACGGCGCCGGCGACGCGTCGGTGCTGAGCGACGGCGCTAGCAGCGGCGACAGCGGCGACAGCGGCGCGAACCCGGACATCGCTGCGGGGCTGCCGGTCGTCGACGGCCTCTGGTGGCGTCAATTCGGCGCGCTTGCCAACCCGTTGCATTTCGGACCGACGGCGATCAACAGCGCCGGCGGTCGTGGACGCTCGCCAACACTCGGGCGACACCAAACCCACACGACTCCCCCTCAGCTCGCCAACTTCGGAGCGCCGCCGCGGGCCGGCATAGGTTCCGCCACCTTCGTCAGATGGCCGCTGCCATGGTCCGTGCGAAAACTCGCGCCGTGGGTCTGCTCGATGTCTGGCTTGTCTACGTCAACAAACAAGAACCAATCACACTGCGCTGCGTCCGGCTGCAGGTCGAGCACGCCGTAGCCCCGCTGCGTCAGCTCCGACCAGCGAATGTGCGGGTTAAACTGTGCCGCCAACGCGCCAATCCCAGGCGAACCTGCGCCAAACGTGCTCGACGTCACGCCGGGCACCACGAACTCGACGCCAAGCGCGCCCTTCCCTGTCTTCACATCGTACTTGGCGGGGTCGTTCGAGTCCTCAACGAGGTCATTGGCCCAGGACGAGTGGATGTCGCCCGTCAGCACTATTAGCCCGTCGACTTTTTCGTCGCGGATCAGCTTGAACAGACGGTCCCGCGTCGGCGCATAACCATCCCACTGGTCGGTGTTCACCACGGCGCCGTTGATGGTCAACTGGCCCATCATCACCTGCTGGCCAAGCACTTGCCAACGCGCCTTGCTGGCGGTGATGCCGTCGTGCAGCCACTTCTCCTGGTCCGCACCCAAGAACAGGCGATTCGGGTCGTTAATCTCCACCTTATTCGAACCCGTAGTTTGTTTCGCGCGGGCCCAGAGCCGGGTGTCGAGCATGTAGAGATCAACCAAGTCGCCCCACGCGTGCTGCCGCCAGATGCGGCCATCTTCGCTCTCCCGCACGGGCAGCCACTCATGCCAAGCCTTCGTCGCGGCGGCTTTGCGATCCGACCATTTGCCCTCGCTGCTGTCGTGATTGCCGGCGCCGTCCTTGTAGCTGTTGTTCGCCGTCTCGTGGTCATCCCAGACGCAGATGAAGGGGTGTTGGCGATGCACCTCCTGCAGATCCTTGTCCGTGCGGTAGTGCGCGTACCGGATGCGGTAATCCTGCAGCGTGATGGTCTCTTTGTCGGGTTTATTCGGCCGCACGGTGTTGGTGTACTTCGACTCGTACATGTAGTCGCCCAGGTGCAGCACCGCGTCGAGGTCGTTGCGGACGGCGAGCGCGCGGTAGGCGATGAAGTAGCCGCGGACGTAGTTGGCGCAAGAGCAAAAGCCGAGGCGAAGGTGTTTGGTGCTGCCGACCGTGGCTGTGCGCGTGCGGCCGAGAGGTGAGGCGCGGCCGTGGGTGAGGAAGCGGTAGTAGTAGGTCGTGCCTGGGTTGAGGCCCGCAGCGACGACTTTTACGGTGTAATCGCGCGCGCCACTGGTGGTGGTCTCGCCCGCTGCGACCCGCTCGGTGAAGGCTTCGTCGGTCGCGACCTCCCAAAACGCTGGCGCGGATTTGCCGGCGAGTTCGGTCCCATCGACGGTGACACGGGTCCACAACAGCACGCTGTCGCTGAACGGATCGCCGCTGGCGACGCCGTGGCTGAAGAGGCTCTCCGGTCCAATGTCGCCGTCCCAGCTGTACGTCAGCAGACCCGCTGGCGCATGGATGTCGGCGCCACCGTCCGCACCAGCCGAGCCATCCTTGTCGGCGTCGGAGCCGCAACCAGGCAGCAGCGGCACGGCGGCGACGAGGGTGGAGTTCTTCAAGAAGGAGCGACGATCCATTGGGGGCCTCACGGTATCAGGGCGACGGGACTATCAGGGCGACGGGACCATCAGGGCGACGGGACCATCAGGGCGACAGGGTGAGACACCTAGACGAATTGGTCCATGGACATCCATGGTCTACGTACACGCGAACGCAGCGCACCTGCAAGGCCGCTAATCCGGGTCGCACGCGCCGCTGCAGGCCGCGGGGATCGGATCGCCGCGCAAGAACGCGCCGATCTGAGCGATGACGGGCGCGACGTTCCGCACGCCACCGTGCACGGCGTTCTCCTTGCTCGGCGGCAACGCCAGCACCGCTGGATTTGGCACGCCGAAGTCGACCTCAACAAGGCCGCGGGTCGCGTCGCCGACGGGCGCCTTGGTGAGCCCCCAGACCGACCGCGGCGCCGGCGTGAGCAGCGGCAACCCGAGCCCACGCGCGTGGACTTCGGCGGACATCAGCGGCACCGAGGCGTCGCTGGGACCAGCGTGCAACAACAGCGGGCGCACGCCGCCGGCTGCGCTGGTGGCGAGCTCCTCGCACCAGGACACCGGGTCGACCGGCGCCAGGATCTCGGCGAGCTGCAGCACCGCCAACAACGTGTCGCCTTGATTTACGAACCGGCCGCCGAGGATGCCCTGCAGGCTCCCGAAAGGGAGCGACCGGCTCATGATCAACCCAAACCCTGCGCCGCCGACCTGGAGCGCCGCTCGCTCAATGTCCGGCGACAAGGCCACCGCGGCGGCGCCCAGGATGTGCCCGAGACTGCAACCGTAGTACCCCAGCCGGGCCGTGGGATGCAGCAGCGGGAGTTGGGTGCCCGGCAGCGTCAGGCTGGTCAGCCCGAACGGCGTCAAGGCGCCTCCTACGCCCGTTTTCTGCGGTGTTCGACGCGTCAAGGCGGCCAGCGCCACCACGTTCACCAGCCCCTGTTCGAGGCGATCCACCAACGCCGTCAGTGGCGCCAACTTGGCCACGAGCCCGCCGACGATGGGCCCCACGTCGGACTTCGACAGCCCCCACCAGTCAATGCCAATCGCGACCGCACCCGCCGCCTGCGCCGCCCGGCGATAGCCGCCGCTCGCTAGCTCGACGGACTCGCCAAAGAAGCCGTGACCCATGATGACCACGGGAGGTGTGCCGCCCGCCAGAAGCGTCTTGGCGGCGCCGGCGCTGACTAGCACCAGAAACGGTAGCGTGAAGCTGCTCTTGGCCGCCGTGGTTACGTGATAGCTGGGGTGCGGCGCGTCTTCGATGTACGCCGGCAGCGTGATCGCGCCGGTGATCGACCACGCCGTCTCCGGGTCGGTTCCTGCGCTCTGCGACGTCAGGGTCACCTCCCCAAACAGCCCCGCGGCGACCTGCGCGCGGGCGTCCTTGGCCATCGCGCTCACACGACCGCGCACGTTGTCGCCCGACGCGGTCGTGAAATCCCACGCCAACACCACGTCGGTCGACACCACGCCCGCTTTGCTCAGCGCCGGCAGGATGTGTGCGGCGTAATATTTGGCCTCCTGCCGTTCGATGTCGTTGTCGCCCGCGTCGCGGAAGATCCGGTCAAACGTCGGCGCGCGCGGCACCTGTGTGCCGTCGAGGCGCTGGAGGCGCTGCAGCACCACAACGTAGCGCCGCCCCCAAGCCAGGGGCCGCATCGGTCGCACAATCAGGGCCCGTTTGTCGACGTCGTCCGGCCGCGGATCGATCTCAGCGAAGTGCCCCACCGCCTCGCCTGTCGTGGTGTCGAGCAGCAGCGTCGGGCTGTCGGCGGCGGCGCGGGAGCGCGCGATGTCCTGGTCGTGAAAGACAAGCGGCCCGCCATCCACGCCGCCCGGGATGGTCACGACGATCTGCGGCAACACCGAGGCGCCGTCGAAGTTGCGAGCGGTGATGAAGTCCACCCGCTCACCGTCGGCCGTCGTCGGCACACCCAACTTCGGCAGGATGAGCATGGGGCCGTCGCCGGTCGGGTTCGCGTTCGCGGCGCGGTGAAAATCGCTCGGGAAGGGTGTCAGGCAGTGCCACTCGGGCGCAGGTGACGGGCAGCTTCGACCCGGATCCACGGGCACGAAGCCAGCTTCGGGCGAGGTCGAAGGCTGTGTCGAGACGGCCGGATCCTCACCGCTGCTGACACAGCCAGCCGCGCCAACCGTGACGATCAGCAGGAGCGCGACGACCAGCGGACACAGCGCGCCGGCCACGGTGCCGGCGTCCACAGGCACCCACCCCGAGCGGGATGGGCGACGCGGGCGAGATGGGCGACAACGCATGACAACCTCC
>CALENB010000016.1 GCA_937910235.1 uncultured Myxococcales bacterium
GGTTTCCACAAGGCAAGCGCCGACAGGTTCCCCCGCTACCAACGAAACCCGCGCCGCCGCCCCTATTATCTGCCGCCAGTTCGCCCCCGCCGAGACCAGCGCCAGCAAGTTGAGCAACCCACAATCGCCCGCAGCGAATCGTCAGTTTTGCACCAAACCGCAAATCACGCATGACTCGCCCTGACCATCGCGGCATGTTCATTCCACAGCCGTAGCCAACTCAAATCACGAGGTGACCTTCGAGGCGCCTCGATGTCAGCTCTTCTACCCGTGGGCGCTGCCACTGTCTGCTGCCAAGGAGCGAGTCGATTCGAATCGCCCTCATGAGGTGGCTGCGAGACCGGGAATTCAGGCTCGCTGCCGTGGTGATAGAACGCGCCGAACACCTCCACAACCCAGTCGTCGACCAAGTAGATAGGCGGCCGACTGCAGCGCCGGCCCAGCTGCGCACCGACGAGCCTGTGGAAGCGGTCGCGTCCGCTCCGAACCAGCGCGACCACCGCGTCGCGCCACGGTCCCGGCGTTGTCGGCGACAAGCGTGACTCCACCGGGTTCTTTGTGGTGGCTTCGTCGGATTTCTTGCGGCTACCGCTCGGGTTGGACGTGGCTGCACCTGTGGGCTCGGGGTCAAACATGGCGGTGCCCTGGTCCGGTGTCGCGCAGGGGCGCGATTTGGACGAAAAACCTACCGCTCACATACGACACGTCGCGTCGCACTCCGACCGGAGGACCAACTGACGGGCGATCGGCTCACGTTCCGCAGTCCTCTGATGCTTATAGGCAGCCAGCGTCGACCAGACCGGCTGGCAAGCGCGCGGCGGGCTGTACGACCGCCGCGATCCAACCAACCTCCCTGAGCCGCATCGCGGCGGCATGCACACGAGCACCAAGAAACGGCGAAACGTGAACCGGCCGAGCGCTCATCAAGCCGACGTGGCTGCCCCAAAACAACCGCTCCGCCCCCGCCGCCGGCAACGTCCGCACCACGATGGTCGCCCGAATGCTGGTGCGCGCCTGCGCCTTCGACAGGCCATACCGCGCCAAGGCCTCGCCGCACTTCTCAAGGAACAGATCACGCCACCCGTCTTTGTAGACGTCACGGCAAGAGAACGTCGCGTTGTGCCGCGGCGCTGCGCGAAAAACCACTCTTACGACGTCGTAACAGTGGCGTTTCGCGGCTGGGACCCGTCTCACCGGGTGTGCGACCCTACAGGCCCACCAGCCGCGAGCCGGCGAACACCGTCTCGGAACTTGCGAAAACTCGGTGATTCGTTGACTTCCAAATCCATCAGCGGCCCCACCGCACGCGCCCACTCATGTTTGATCTGGCCGGGCAGGGGCCAGCCAGCGGTCTTGACCGCCGTTGAACCGCCAGGGTGGAGGGCGTCGGCCAACAGCTCCCACGTTCCACAAACGGTGTCCTGTTCATAACGATCGAGCACGGCGTTCTTGGCGCGCGGATACGCCGCCAGGAGCGCGGCGCGGTCACCTAAATACCAAGCCTCCATCTCCTCGATCGCGAGCCGGAACATTGTGTTCAGCGCCGGAGCCCGAGCTGCCGCGACCGCCTTCAACTCAGCGAGGAACGCCTGGCAATTTCTACGGTCGGTGTCCAAAACAACGACCACGGCGTCGATGCCTGGCGTCTTGCTGTAGCCCGCGAGCAGGCGCGGAACCTGCGCGAGCAAGATACGTTTTGCCGGGTCTCCACCCTTGAGATCTACAGGAATTCGCCCGATACCCTTGTAGGGATGCACCCTCCAGGTGTGGGGATCCATCTGCGGACCAAGCAGCTTCGGCAGCAGCAAGTCCACAAGCGTCTTACCGGAGCTGTCCTCCACCAGCACTTCGATGTGCATCGTCTACCCCGCATCCAGGTAATCGCTGTACCACAGCCCACCCAATGGCAACCCCTCGGCCACCAGGTTGTTCACGAGCGGCAGCTCCGATGCACGCGTAATCACGCAGTAGCTGTCTTCACCCCGGGCTAGAATCCACACCTCATTTGGAGACAGCGCATCAACGAAGTAGGGTTGATGCGTCGTCACGAAGACCTGCGGCGCGTTCTTCGCGCCAGTGGCGTGCGCGCGAAACTCCTGGGCCAGCGACTCGAGGAGCTTGTGGTATAGGCCGTTTTCGGGCTCTTCGATGCAGATAAACGGGGGCGGCTGCGGGTCCTCAAGGAGCAGCAAATAAGCAAACATCTTCAGCGTTCCATCGGACATCTGCTGCGCATAGAAGGGCTCTGTCTGCACACCGTCGTCAAACCGCAGCAGCACACGTTTGTCTGGCGTCACCTCAGTGGTGATGGACCGAATGCCCGGAATCTTGCCGGCGATCCGTTCGAGCACGAGCGCGAACCGCGCTTTGTGTTCTCGTTCCATGAACTGCACGACGTTTCCAATGTTGTCGCCATGGACGTTTAAGTGCCGCTGCGGTCCAGCGGCCGGCAGGCTACGAGCGGCATCCGGGTGGAAGTAGGATAGGTACCAGCCCTTAATAAAGTCCCGAAAACGCTTGATGCGCGGGTGCTCCTTCAGTGTGCCCAACGTCGCGATGCCCAGCTGACGAAGGTCCGTCAGCTCGACGGCTTCTTGGCCCGCGTCCTCTTGGTCAGAGGCCTCCGCAGCCTCCTCCGCAGCCTCCGCCACAGCCTCCTCGCCGGCCCATACGTGCCCCTTGCCGCGCACAAGCCGTAGGAATGGGAAGGGGCGTCCATGCTTCTGATTCTTGCGGCGCTGTTTGAGCAGCTCGCTGGCTACGAATGGGCGCTCAGTCTTGTCGAGCGAAATCGACAGTTCGTAGGTGATTGGGCGTTCGTTTCTGCCCTCGCGGTAGTAGATCTCGAACGAGATGGGTTCGCAGACGCCCGCAGAGCGTAGGCGCTCAAAGCCGCCCCGCTGTCGCATGTCACAAGCGGTCTCCACGTCATAGGATAGACAGTCTGCGACAAAACCAAAGGCGTCGATCAAGGTGCTCTTGCCAGTGCCGTTCTTTCCGATGACCACGGTGAACGGCGTTAGTGGCTTGGTTTTCTGCAGGTTCGACAACTTTCCAAGCGTGACGTCACGCAGCGCACGAAAGTTCTGAACCCGGAATCCTTCAATTTGTGCCATCGGAACCTCTCCCTGCAGCGCTGCCCTTCATCATCCGGGACAGGTCGCGTCAGCCGGAGTTCAACAGCCGTAGCGGGGACCCATAGAGCCCGCGGCGCCTTGGCAAGGTTCAGCGCAGCGAGCGATGGTCTGTTCGTCCCTCGGCCTATTCGTCCCATAATCCGCTAACCACTTAGTCCGCTAACCACTTAGTCCGCTGGCCACTTGGTCCGCGGGGCACTGTGCCATGCGCCCGTTATTTGGTCACATCCTAAGTCGGTTTGCGAGCCGTCGTGTGAACGCCAACCCAGGCGTCCCGCAGCGCCCCACAAGACTCGCCGGTGGCAACGGCGCACGCGCGGCCTTCGCTTCAGGGCTCAACGCTCTCTGCACCAACTTGCGTCGCCCAGCACCAAGCTTGTGCACCGCAAAAGTCGCTTCAGATTGCCTCGCGGCCAGCTGACAGCGCGGCTGCCGTCGTTC
>CALENB010000017.1 GCA_937910235.1 uncultured Myxococcales bacterium
CTGTCGGTCGTGGTTGTGTCAGCGCTGCTTCCGGTGTCCGTCGCCGAGCCCGTGTCCGTGCTCGCCGTTCCCGCGGTCGTGGCTGGGTCGCTGCCGCAACCAGCGAACGACAGGGTCGCGATCAAACCCAACACCGCAAACAGACGGGGGATGTACTGCCTCATGATCCTCACTCCTTGGATTTGTCGGGGTGCCGGCAGGAATGCGGGCGGTCTCCACGACCTTCTAGTTGTTCCTCTCAGCCGGGTGAAACCGTAGTGGCGAAGCGTCCTTGAGACACGTCACCCAGTGAGAAGCGGCGAAACGATAGCAACGTCCCGCATCTCGGTCAACGATTCGAACGACAAGTCCTACAGGTTTTCGGGCACGTGGCGTTCGAACCACGATACAACTGGCCCGGGCTGGAGCCCTGCCGCGCGATGTTGAGATCCGGTGAGACACGGTCCTGGGGGATGGCGCGCGATGTTCTGCTGATTAGTGAGCTTCGCAGCGCAACGCATGTTGACGGCCGATCCGGCGCTCCTTTACCATCGCGGTTCAAGATTCCGGCGCGGTTCGCGGTCACGCACGCGTAGACGAGACCGAAGCCCGCCGCCTTGGAGGAAACGAATGGCCACTTGGAAATGCGAAGTGAAGATGAAATTTGGCAAGTACAGCAGCCACGTCTGGAAGGCCACCGAGCGCCCGGGCGATGCGGTGGCTGACGGCGTCGGTGACAAGAAGGAAGCGGTCGGCGAGTGCATCTCGGCGATTCAGAAGGCTGGCTTCACCGATGGCGATGAAGTCATCTTCCGTGACTCGGCGTATGGCTCGCTCCGCGAGTTGCAGTACGTCATGAGCCGCGCGCCCTACTAGGCGGCCGCGGACCAACGAAGCTGACCCTGGGCGGCGCGCTTCTCCTCAAAGGGGGCGCGTCGCTCAGGGTCGTTTTGACGGCGCCGCGAGACTGTGGTGCCGCGAGACTATGGCGCTTCGGGCCACAACCAGACATCGACAGCTCCGCCAGCTTCGACGGCGGCCGCGTGCGGCGCGCGACGAATCAAGGCGTCGCCACCAGCGAAGTGAGCGAGGTCGGCGGAGCCCGCCATATGAACCGGGGCGACAGCCGCCCGACCCTCCCACTCAGACCACAGCCCGGGCCGCATCTCCTCGCGCGGACCCACGCCGCGCATCGCATCGGCTGCGGTGGCCGTGATCTGAATCCAGCGCTCACGCCGACTGCCGAGGAGCCGCGCCACGGCCGTGCGACCAAAGAGGAGCGCGCCGACGGTCGCGCTGACTGGGTTGCCGGGCAGTCCAAGCACCGGGGTGCCGTTCAGCGTGGCAAAAAGAACTGGTTTTCCGGGCTTCAAGCTGACGCGGTGAAAATGCTGCTCGGCGCCAAGGGCGTTCAGCGCGCCGACCACAAGATCGTAGTCGCCCATCGAGACGCCGCCGCAGGTGACGACGAGGTCGCTCTCGGCAGCGGCTTGCAGCAAGGCGGCCGCGAGCACTGGCGCGTCGTCGATCACCGTGTCGGCGACGACGCTGCGCGCCCCGAACCGATCGAACAGCGCGGCGAGCGCGTAGGCGTTGCTGTTGCGGACCTGACCCAGGCCTGGGGTGCTGGAGACCGAGACGATCTCCGTGCCGGTCGGCAGCACTGCGACGTTGGGACGCGCCGCGACGCTCACCTCGGCGTGCCCAAATGAGGCGAGGGCGCCGAGACGCGCGCCGCCCAGACGCTCGCCGGCGGGGACGACGAGGTCGCCACAACGCACCTCGCTACCCTTCAGCGCGACATGCTGTCCTGGGCGTACCGGGGCGTTGATCTGCCAGGTACCCGTCGCGGGATCGCAGGCATCGCCGTCGATGCGGGTGATGCGCTCCACCGGCACCACGCTGTCGGCGCCGGGCGGCACTACGCCGCCAGTCATAACGCGAACGAACGTGCCGGGCACCACGGGGGTAGTGTGCGGCGAACCGGCGGGCGACGCGCCTGCGCCCACCAAGCGGGGCATCTCACCCAAACAGTCGGCAGACCGTACGGCGATGCCGTCCATCATCGAGCGTGGGAAAGCCGGCTGGTCCAGGTCTGCGAGCGCGTCGACGGCGAGTATGCGGCCGGCGGCGAGCGCGAGCGACACCGCCTCCATGCGACGGTGGGGCTGGACACAATCACGGACGATCGCCAAGGCTTCTGCCACGGGCACCAGCGGCGGAAGCCCGCTGATCGCCTTGGGTTCAGGCGCTTGCTGCGTGGTGCGCAGCATCGGCGATGCCGCTGATGGCGGCCGTTGAGTAGGCATGAGGCGCTCCGAGGAAGTGCGCCAGAGACGGCGCGACGCTACTGGTCGGTGAAGCAGTTCTGCGATTCGTTGCCACAGAACTGCCCTTTGATGATCCCGATGCACTTGGCTTGGTCGTACGGGAACTTGCACCCCGCCGTCTTGGCCTCTTTCGTGTTCATGTTGCGAATCATGCAGCCCTCATAGTTCAAGTAGGCGCCCTGAGACGCCGGTTTGCTCTTCGGCAAGCACTTCTTGATGCAATCGGAGCCGCCGCCGATGCCGTCGCACGTCGCGATGACGCACTTGTCGATGTCCTGGCAGTTGGCCGTGCCGCTGTTGTCGAAGCAAACCTTGGCCTCGCCCGAGCACTTGTCGCCCCAGCAGCCGATGATGTTCACGGCACCTTTGCACTGCTCCTTGCACGTCTCGTAGCCGTCGTAGGCCTTTCGGCTCGCCTCGTCTGCCAAGCCCTTCACGATCCCCTCACAGTTGTTGGGCTCCAGGCTCGACGACTGCGCGCATTTCGAGATCCAAAGACTCACATCCGTGCATTCGAACGTCGCCGCGTTGAGGCACTGGGCGACCTCAGTCGCGCATTGCTTCGTGACGCAGCTGGCCAGCTTGTCGGGATCTGCGACGCCTTTGCACTTCGTCGCGACGCAGCCAGCGACCGTCTTTGCGGCCGTGATCTCGGCCTTGTCGGCGGCGACCATGCAATTGAGGCGGCAGCCGAAGTCTGTCAGCGTGCACGAGGCCAAGCAGCCGACGGAGCTGACGCAGTTGGAGGTGCCCGTGCCGAATCCGGCGCACGACGCGTACTTGTCGTAGCACTTGTTGAAGGCGCACTCCTGCTCCGCGGCGGTGCCTTCCGTCACGTCTTTGCACAGGTCGACTGCGCATGTCGCGATCGCGTCGAGCGCCGTCTTGTCGGCGGCCGCGGTGTTCGCGCTGCACGCGATCTGGCAGGCTGTATCGCTCTTGCCGCAGGCGGTCTTGCACAGCAGCGCGTCACCGCAGCTCGTCTTTGGAGCTGGGCCTGCGTCCGTCGCGGTTGTTCCGGTGTCCGCGCTGGCGACGCCTGTGTCCGCGCTGCCGCCTGTGTCGGTGCCCGCAGCGCCCGAATCAGCGACTGCGTCGCCCTGCCCTGCGATCGTGTCGGTCGCGGGCGTCGCCTTCTTGTCGTCTGCGCCGCAGGCCGACAGCAGCGACGCCGCAGCCAGCGAGGCGAGGAGGGGGTAAAGGTAACCTGCCAATAAAGTTCGCTTCATGACGCATCCTATCGTTGTTGGCCGCCAGCTCCGGCGCGACCGACTTCCCCGGCGTGGCGGTTGGAAGTGCGTGAAGCCTAGGGAGTTATTGACCTTTGTCAAGCGTCCGCCACTGCGTTGGAACGATGGCCAAAAACCGCGAAACCCCGCGCACCTGGTGAATGGTGGCGGGGCCGCGTGGTCCAAGAAACGCGGGAGATCAGCAGATCTCGAACGCCGCGCCGAAGAAGTAAGCGAGCTCGCGCGCCGCGCTCTCGGGCTTGTCGCTACCGTGGGCCGTGTTCTCGCCCTTGGAGGCGGCGAAGAGCTTGCGGATCGTGCCGCTGGCGGCCTCCGCCGGATCGGTGTCGCCCATCAGGTCGCGATTGCGTTTGATGGCGTCCTCGCCTTCGAGCACCATCAACACAACCGGGCCCGATGTCATGAAGTCGCACAGCTCGCCGAAGAAGCCCCGCTCGGAGTGCTCGGCGTAGAAGCCCTCGGCTTGCTTGCGCGTCAACACCACCATCTTCATGGCGGCGATCTTGAGACCAGCGTCTTCAAAGATGCTGACCACGTGGCCGATGTGTCCGTTCTTGACGCCGTCAGGCTTGATGATGCTCAGGGTGCGCTCGGTGGCCATGATGGAACTCCTGTGGTGCGACGTTGCGCACGACCGTGGCCGCGGGGTGCGCGGCGCGATTGGGTGTGAATCTGAAGGGGAAGCATGATCGACGCTGCGATGCGTCAGGCCGGCTGCCAGATCGAGAGCAGCGTCTCTGCCATGTCGCCAGGTGTCGGAGCGACGGCGATACCGTTCTCCTGAAGCGCGGCGACTTTGCCCTGCCCGGTGCCCATGCCGCCGGAGATGATCGCGCCGGCATGGCCCATGCGACGGCCGGGCGGGGCGGTCAACCCGGCAATAAACGCCGCGACCGGCTTCGTCATGTTGGCTTTGATCCAGGCCGCCGCTTCTTCTTCAGCGGAGCCGCCGATCTCACCGATCATGATGACCGCGTGCGTCTCGGGATCGTCATTGAACAGCGTCAGCGCCTCGATAAAATCGGTGCCCTTTACAGGGTCTCCGCCGATACCGATGCATGTGCTCTGGCCGATATTCCGGGCGGAAAGCTGGCCGACGGCCTCGTACGTGAGCGTGCCGGAGCGGCTGATCACGCCGACGTGCCCGACCTTGTGAATGTGCCCTGGCATAATGCCGATCTTACATGCGCCGGGGGTGATGATCCCGGGGCAGTTGGGTCCGATCAGGGTCGAGGTTGAGGTGGCGAGGTACGTCTTCGCGCGGATCATGTCGTTGACCGGGATCCCCTCGGTGATGCAGACGATCAGCTCAACGCCCGCATCGGCCGCTTCCATGATCGCGTCGGCAGCGAAGGGCGGCGGCACAAAGATCATCGTCGCGTTGGCGCTGGTCGCCGAGACGGCCTCTCGCACCGTGTTGAAGATCGGGATCGACTGGCCGGTCCCCTCGTCCTCAAAGGTCTGCCCGCCTTTGCCAGGGGTGCAACCGGCGACGACGTTGGTGCCGTAAGCCATGCACTGGCGGGTGTGAAACCCGCCGGCGCTGCCGGTGATGCCCTGCACGAGCAGGCGAGTGTTTGTGTCGACGAGAACGGCCATGATGGTCCTCTCTGGGCTGGTCGTCTGGAGACGACGTGGTCCGGTTTGGCGACGGCCGCCATTGTGGCGACGGGCGCGGGTGGGGCGCGAGGCCCGCGGCTACAGGCGTGCGGCGTATTCGGCTGCAGCGGCGACGGCCTTCTGCGCGCCGTCTTTCATGTCCAGGCCGGACACGATCGGGAGGCCGCTGTCGGCTAGCATCTTGCGACCCAACTCAACGTTGGTGCCCTCGAGGCGAACGATGAGCGGGCGGTCGATGCCGACCTGCTGGGCTGCTTCGATAATGCCGGCCGCGATGGTGTCGCACTTCATGATCCCGCCAAAGATGTTGACGAAGATGGCGTGCACGCGGGCGTCCCCGAGGATGATCCGGAAGGCTGCGGTGACTTTGGCTGCAGTGGCGCTGCCGCCGACGTCGAGGAAGTTCGCAGGCTCAGCGCCGTAGTGCTGAAGGATGTCCATGGTCGCCATGGCCAGACCGGCGCCGTTGACGAGGCAGCCGACGCTGCCGTCGAGATGCACATAGTTGAGGTCGTACTTGCCGGCCTCGACCTCGCGGGGATCTTCCTCGTCCATGTCCCGGTACGCCATCACTTCGGCGTGACGGTACATCGCGTTGTCATCGAAGTTGACCTTCGCATCGAGCGCGATGACGTCGCCGCTGCCGGTGACGACGAGGGGGTTGATCTCCGCGAGCGAGCAGTCTTTCTCGACGTAAAGCTTGTACAGCGACTGAAAGAACGCGCCGGCCTTGCGAACGGTCTTACCCGTCATCCCGAGGGCAAACGCCACCTGCCGACACTGGAAGTCCTGCAGACCGACCGCGGGATCGATCCAGACCTTGAAGATCTTCTCAGGCGTGTTGTGGGCGACGTCCTCGATGTTCATGCCGCCTTCGGTCGACGCCATCAGCACCGTGCGGCCGGTGTCGCGATCGAGCAGCATGCTGACGTACATCTCAGCGGCGATATCTGCGCCGTCTTCGAGGTAGAGGCGGCGAACTTGCTGACCCTCAGGTCCGGTCTGGTGCGTAACCAGCTGCATGCCGAAGATCGCTGTGGCGGCGGCCTCGACCTCGGCCATCGTCTTGCACACTTTGACGCCACCGCCGAGGCCACGGCCGCCGGCGTGAATCTGCGCCTTCACGACACGAATCGGTCCCGGCAGCTTCGCGGCAGCCACGACCGCGTCAGCGACCGAGAACGCGGCGTAACCAACCGGGACGGGCATGCCGTACTCGCGGAACAGCTCTTTGGCCTGATACTCGTGGATCTTCATGGCGTTCCTCTGTGACGGCGGGCGCGCGTAGGGGCCCGGATGGGTCAGGCCGCCAGCGGCGGCTGCGAAGCGCGGTGCGAATACCACGAAGAATCATGGCCGTGCAACTGAGGCCTGAGGCCCTGCAAGCGATGCGGAGCGGCAGCGATTGGGGTGACACCTGCCCCAACGGCCGGTGCGACGGACTTCGTGGTGAGGTAGAGTCGGCGCCGGAGGTGCCATCGTGGCGAATTCGCGGACTTGGCTGGCGAAAGCGCGCCGTGGCCACATTTGGGTGACGGACTACGCCATGGCGAGGCTGGCCGCCGTGCGCGCGCGGCTGCCCGTGCTCGCCGGCGCGGTCGACATCGCAAGGGACACCGATCTCGCGGACCGTGCGGCGGCGCTGGCGCTGTTTTGCATGCTGACGTTTGTGCCCGCGATGTTCGGCGTGTTCTCCGCTCTGGGCTACATCTTCGACCACATTGAGGTCGTCGCGGACTCCGCGGGGCTGCAGGTGACGAGCGCGGAGTCGGTCGTCGCGCAGGTCACTCAGGTCATCCGCGAGGCGTTGCCGGGGGTGACCTGGGATCCGAGCGCCCTGGCGAACGCCCTGGTCAGAGATCGCGCCTCGAACGGCGCGTACTCCAGCATCACGGCGCTCTTGCTGGGGCTCACGCTGTTTTCGCGCATCGACAACGCCATTCGGGTCATATTTCGGCGGCGAAAGCGATCGGCGCTGCGTGCCTCGGGCGTCTTCGGCCTGTTTTTCCTGGTCGGCAGCTTGCTCACCCTGGTCCTCTCGATCGCCGCGCCCTTGATGGATTGGGGCCTGCACTTCGCTGCGGAGAGCATGTCCACCCTCAGTCTGGGCTGGGTCGACGGTGTGACCCTCGTCGTCGCCGCCACGCAGACGTTCCCGATCGTAATGGGATTTTATGTGCTGGTGCGCTGGTCAGCCGGTCGACAGCGCCTCTCGCGCCGGCGGCTGCTGGCCGTGGCCCTGGTGTTTGGCGCGCTCTGGTTCCTTGGCCAGCGGGCGTTCAGCCTCTACGTGGGTCAGATCATTCGAATGGACGCGGTGTACGGTGCGCTGACGGGCGTCGTCGCCCTCATGTTGTGGCTCTACTACGCCTCGCTCGCGTTTCTGACGGCGGTGGCGCTGCTCGCCTCGTGGGAGCGCTATCTGGCGGGGAATTCAGCCCTTGCCGACCCCGATGATGCAGACGTGCACGACGCGCCAACCTAGCTGTTTGCGCGATAGACAGGGTCTGGCCGTTGTCTTGACCTCTTGGCCAGCCTAGCCTGCCGCGCGGCCGCTGTGATCTTGCGGCCACCGTCCTGGATTCAAGGCCGATGCGGAGCACCGATGAACGACACGAAAGCGCCCGAAAAATCAGGACACGCGGCGGACTCGGTGCGGCCAGAAGCGCGGCCATTCACCGAACGCCACGGCATCCGGCTGTACAAGGAGTACTTCAACTTTGGCTCCGCGCATTTCCTGATCTTCGCCGACGGGACCCGCGAAGAGCTACACGGTCACAACTATCGCGCGACGTTGGAGCTGGACGCAGACCTAGACGACGCGTGGCTGGTGGCCGACTTTCTGCGGGTGAAGCCGATCTTCCGCGAGGTGTGTGATCGCCTTGACCACCGCACGCTGCTGCCGCTGCGCAACCCGCACCTCCGCGTCGAAGATGGGCCGCAGGAGGTCGTCGCCTGGTTCGGGGAGGACCGTTACGTGATCCCAAAGCGTGACGTGCGGCTCCTGGACATCGAGAACACGGCGAGCGAGCTGCTGGCCCGGTGGGTGTGCCATGCGTTTCTTGCCGAGACAGCGGCGCAGCTGCCCAACTTACGGCCACATCGCATCTTGGTGTCGGTGCAAGAGTCGCCTGGCCAGAGCGCCATCTACGAACGGACGTGGGGCTCATGACGATCGCACTGCCAAAGCCAACTGAGGCCGCGGCGACGCCGGATCCGGTGGTCTGGCTGGTCGGCGCGTTTGTGGCCGCGATGCTCGTCCAAGGCAGCGCCGGGGGGCCGAGTTTTCTCGACTCCGGCGAGCTCATCGCGGCGGCGAGGGAGCTCGGCGGCGTTCATCCGCCTGGGCACCCAGCGTGGCTCTCCTTGTCCGGGCTAGCCGAGTTGTTGCCACTGGGTGCCTACGGCGCGCGCGTGGTGTGGCTGAGCGCCCTGTTTGCCGGGATCGCAGCTGGCATCTCCGTGCGAATCGCGCGGCGGTTGCTCGGCGCCCTGGGCACGCGCTGGGCGGGGCACTTATGGAGCGCTGCCGTGGGACTCAGCCTCGGTTGTAGCGCGTCACTGTGGTTGGTTGGCACCCGCGCGGAGGTCTACACCCTGGCGTTGGCGACGAACTTATGGGCGCTGGATGCCGCGCTGCGCGCTGGGGATGCCAAGGCTGCGGGCGGCCGAGCGTTGCCAGCGTCGGTCGAGGTCGCGGTCGCGATCGCGCTGGGCCTACTCAACCATCACTACGTCACGCTCTTCGCGCTACCGGCGGTGATCATCGCTGGGTGGCCCGCTGTCCGTGCGCTCGTGACGTCGCCGCGCCAGTTGGCCCAGGTTGTCGGAGTGGCGGCGTTTGCTGGCCTCGGCTACCTCGCGCTGCCGCTGCGCGCCCTCGCCGATTCCGAGATGCGCTGGGGCAACCCGGGGACGCCGGGCGGGCTCTGGGACACGGTCACTGCGCGCCACTTTCAGCGCAGCTTGACGGAGGCGCACGTCGACGTGGCCGACAACGCGATGGTGCTGCTCGGTACGGTGGCAGACGGAATGGGGATCTGGCTGGCCGGCGCGGGCCTCGTGGGCCTAGGCCTCGCGACCGTGCGGCGGAGCAGGGCCGCGGCGGCGACTTGGGCGGCGCTCGTCGGGGGTCTGCTCACCAAGGCGCTGTTGGTGGTCGATACCCGAAATCCTGACGACCACGGCTACATCTTGTTCGCGGCGGCGGCGCTCGCCCTGGGCCTCGCGCTCGGAGCGCGCGCGGTGTTTGGCGACGACGGTTTCCTGACCAACTTGCCGCAGCAGCGCCGCAGGTGGCTGGCGACGATCGTCGTGCCCTGGTTGCTGCTGTTCGCCATGCTCGGCTTTGCGCTGCGCACGACGCAACCCTCGATATGGCTCGCGCCACAGCGCGGCGCCGACCTCGTCGACGACAGCCTGCGCATGACCCTCGCTCCCGGCGCCGTCTACATGAGCAATTATTTCGGCCTGCAGTTCAACGAGGCGGCGTGGCGCCTCGCAGAAGGCCGGCGCCCAGATATCGTCACCAGTCATCTCAGCTTTCGTACCGGGGACACGGATGGCGGCGTCAGCTTCACCCGCTGGTTCGCGCGGCGTTACCCCGCAGAGGCCTCGCTGGCGGTGGCGGCCGAGCGTCTGCACCGCGCGCCTGTCGGCAATCTGCTGGCGATGGCAGAGGGGGGGCGAGTGTACGTGGAGCATGATCCCGATGTCCGCATTCCAAGCTCGTTGCTCGGCTTCGACGGCTTCGCCAATCGCCTCAAGTCCACCAAGGAGCGCTCCCTGGAGTACAATCTGGGCGTCGAACAGACGCGCCACAAGCGCACGTGGGCGCGCCTGTATGGTCGCCTCGGCGATGTCAACAAGCTCGATCACCAGACCCGCGCGGTGCTCGCTTGGCAACACGCTCTGCAGCTGGCTCATGCGCTACGCCGAGGATGGCGCACGATCGGCCACGACGAGCTCGCACGGGCGCGCGCGCTGGCGCCGACGGATCGCACGCTCGATCGCTTGGAGGCCCGGCTTCAGCTGCTCGACGGTGCGTGGACCGACGGCAACATCAAACGGTTTCACCAGCTGTGGCACGGCAACGCACGCCTGAATCTGAGTGAGCTCACCGCGCCGATCGGCGCATCTGCGGCGACGGACACCCCGCCGTAGACCGCGCGCGACAACCGACCCGAGAGACCGGCGCCGCCGCGGCAGCGCCGACGCTCCGACCTGTCAGCGTCCGCGCAACACGACCTCGCCGGCGCTCACGCTGCCATCAAACGGCCGCAGAAAGACGTGACCCTCGTGTCCCGGCGCCGGAACGCGCACGGAGAAGGGCGCTCGCTCGGTGACCTGCCGCAGAATCGGGTCGGCAGCCTCGTCCTCAGCTGGACCGTCGCGGCGGTCATCGGGATCTTCCTCGGCCAGCGCCAGCATGCTGAGACGCCAGGCGCTCTCGGCCCACGATGTGGCGGGGACCAGATCCGCGATGCGACAGCGCCCGCCCGTGTCGTGCAGTCCCTCAAGGTCGGCCATGAGCCGGTCGAGCGGCGAAAAGGTCGGCGCTTCCGGCTCTCCCTCCGAGGCGTCCTCCGGCGGGCCCAGTATCCAGCCGCGATCGTAGCCCTGATCCTGCCGAGGGTCGGCGTGAACGAGCTCGTACTCCGCTTCGGCCAGCAAGTTGTCGACGATCACGAACGAGGGCGCGATCGGGTGACTGATCAGCGGCGCGCCGAAATCGGCGAGGACCGGCAGATCACAGCGCATGAGAAACTGCGTGATGTCCAAGACGCTGAGCCCGCTCTCACCCAGCTGAACCCGCTTGTTGGCGAGATCGCCGATCGCCCGGTACAGCACGGCATGCCATTGGTGTAGCTCACTGAGCACCTGCCCCACATTCTGAGCGACGCGGTAGGCCGTATGATCGCTGAGGTCGACACCTTCGATGCACTCACGCGCGCGGCGCGCCCAGGCCAAGTTGCGGTCTAGCCTGTCACGGGCCTCGAGCAGCCGGACTTCGGAGTGGCTGTCGAGCGCGGCCTCGGACTCTTCGACGATCCGGCACAGGTTGTGGTGGAGATGGCGCAACGCCGGCGTTTGCGCGCTGCCCAGGTCCCGCGACAGCTGCACGTTGAGAACGCCGAGGGCCAGGTCGCCCTGCTCCGGGGTGATGTGCGCGACGCGGCTGACGATCGGAAACAGGGCCTCGCCACGCTCCGTGATGCGATGCTCACGACCTGTCAGCTCGAGCCAGCCAGACTTTCGCAGACTGCGCAGCAGGTAGAGCAGCACATCATCGGCGAGCCACGCGAAGTGCCGCGAGAGGCCTTCGCTCGTCCAGAGGCCACGATCGCTCGTCGCCAGCTCGGAGAGCACCGCCATGCGCACCACAAAATCCGCTTCGCCGAGCCGCGTGAGCTCGCGCAACAGGCTAAACCAGGGCAGCCCAGCCTGCGCGTCGGCGATCGCGGGGATGTCGAGGATATTGAAGCGGGGGTCGAGCAGCGCCTCCACGTCGCGCGTCGGGCGCTCGGGTCGCTCCTCCACGCGGGGCTGCAAATCTGGGCCCGAAGTTGTCTTGCCGGCGTCGCTCATACAGGCCCGGTAGCAGGACCGAGGGTCGACCGTCAACGCCCTGTGTCGTCGCATCGACATAGATGCGTCGGCGCGGCATCCTCCAGCCCCCTCGATACCTGACGGTGCACGCCATGAACGAGACGCTTGAGCAGGCCCAGCGGCGCAAAACCGAGCACCTACGGATCGCCCTGCGCGACCCATCGGTGCAGCGGCCCGGGCGAGACAATGGGCTCTCGACCCTCGATCTGGAGATGCTGTCGCTGCCAGAGCTCGATCTCGACGCGGTGGACACCCGGTGTCATCTGCTGGGCAAAGCGTTGAACGCGCCGCTGCTCGTTGGCGCGATGACGGGCGGCACAGCTCACGCTGGCGAGGTGAACCGCATCCTCGCCGAGGCAGCGGAGCGCACCGGCGTCGGGTTCTGCCTCGGTTCGCAGCGCCCCATGCTGATCGGCGACCCGACGGCGACCCGTAGCTTCCAGCTGCGAGAGGTTGCGCCGACGACCCTGATTTGCGGCAATATCGGCGCGATCCAGCTGCGCGACCGGCTCGATGGTCTACGGCTTGCGCATCTGGGACGCGAGGTTGGCGCTGACGCGATGTACGTGCATGTCAACGCGCTGCAAGAGGCGATTCAACCGGAGGGCGATCGCGACTGGCGCGGCGTTTTTGATGCGATCGCGGAGAGCGCCAGCGACTGTGAGCTGCCGGTGCTGGTCAAGGAAGTCGGCGCCGGACTCGGTGAGCAGACGCTGCGCGCGCTCGCCTTGACTGGGGTCGCCGGGGTCGAAGTCGCAGGGGTCGGCGGCACGTCTTGGGCGCGCATCGAGGCCCTTCGCCACGCGGTACGAACGCCACGCGCGATCGCTGGGGCCGTGTTGGCCGGTTTTGGCACCCCCACGGCGGAGAGTGTGCAGCTGGCTCGCCGTGCGTTTCCTGGCCGCATCGTCATCGCGTCGGGTGGGATTCGCGACGGTCTGGAGGCCGCGAAGTGCATCGCACTTGGCGCGGACGCTGTCGCCCTGGCGTATCCTTTCCTGCAGGCCGCACAGTCGCATGGCGACCGCAACGAGGCGGTGCGAGCGGTGATCACCGAGATCGAAGGCGTGATCGAGACGCTGCGAATCACGATGTTTCTTGTCGGCGCGCCCACGCTCTCGCACCTGGGCAACACCCCCTTGGTCGCGCGTCCGTGATGCAGCGACCCGGCGTCGGACGCGCGTGTGGCAAGGTCATTGTCGTGGGTGAACACTTTGTGCTCGACGGCGCGGAGGCTTTGGCGATGCCGTTGCCCAACTTCTGGACAGAGGTCACATGGACACCGAGTCGTCAGCCGCTCTCCATCGACTCGGACCACAGCCTCTCCGCCGCCGCTGAGACGGACGCCTTGCGGATGTTACGGGCGGCGGCCATTCACGCCGGGATCTCACCCCTCGGCGAAGTGGTCGTGCGCTCGACGGTGCCGCTGCATCGGGGCTTTGGCTCGTCGGCCGCGTTGGCGGTGGCGGCGCTCCGGGCAGCGCGGCAGCTGCGCGACAAGCCCGAAAAACCAGGGCTCCAGGCCGACATCAGCGACGCGGTCGACGACACGCACGACAGGGATGATGCCGATCTCATCGGCGCGGCTCGGGCTGTGGAGAACGTCGTGCACGGCAGCTCATCGGGCCTCGACCCGGCCACGGCCATGGGCGACGGCGCGGTCGTGTTTCGCGATGGCAAGGTGCTCGCTCGTGTGCGACCGCACCCAAGCCTGCGTGACGCGCGGTGGGTCCTGTGCGACGTGGGACAGGCGCCGTCTACCGGCGAGGCCATCGGGCGTGCCAACGCGGCGCGCCAGCGGATGGGCGCCGAGAAGACCGCCGCGCTGGTCGCACGGATTGGGGCGGCCACGCAAGACGTGATACGAGGCCTGCGCGAAGGTGAGCTCACGTTCATCGCCCGCGGAATGCGGGACGCCGCCTCGTGTCTCGAGGCGATCGACGTCGTGGACGCGCGCATGCGTCTGGCGATGACGCGGTCCCTCGACGCGGGTGCGTTGGCGGCCAAACAGAGCGGCGCTGGCCTCGGCGGCGCGACCCTCGCCCTTGCGCCGAACGCTGAAATCGCCGAGATCATCGCGCGGCACCACCGCGAAGCGAATTTGCCCACCTGGACCCTGGAGATCGCCCCATGAGCCTGACTCGCGCCGCCGCATTCGCGCCCGTAAACATCGCCTTGACGAAGTATTGGGGCAAACGCGACCACGAGATCAACCTGCCCCTGGCGCCGTCGATCTCGATCACGCTGTCGGATCTCGGAACGCTG
>CALENB010000018.1 GCA_937910235.1 uncultured Myxococcales bacterium
TGTTCGCGAGACTGCCTGGTCTACCGTCATGGACGAAACGATGATCGAGGCCCTGGAAAGACCCTGGGATCAATCCTCAGCGCTGTGCTACACCGGCGACGATGTCCCCCGCCACCCGTGAGGCTGCCGATGCTCGCTGTGCTCTCCCCCGCCAAGAAACTCGACCTAACGCCCGTATCGCTCGATCAGCTGCCGACCGAGGCGCCGTGGACGACGCCGGCGTTGTGGCGGGAATCCGAGCGCATGATGACGAAGCTGAAAAACCTCAGCCGGACCAAGCTGCGCGCGCTGATGGGCATCTCTGCCGAGCTCGCGGAGTTGAACTGGCAGCGTCATCAGCAGTTTGAGAAGCCGTTCACGCCGCTCAACAGCAAGCAGGCCGCGCTGTGCTTCAACGGCGATGTGTACTGGGGGCTCGACGGCAAGACGGTCCAAGCCGAGGAGTGGGCCTGGGCGCAAGATCATCTGGCGATCCTCTCCGGTCTGTTTGGCATCCTGCGGCCGCTCGACGCCATCCAACCCTACCGCCTGGAGATGGGCACGGTGATCCCGACCCGCCGAGGCGCGAATCTCTATGATTACTGGGGGGACAGCGTCACCAAGCAGGTCAACGTGACGACTCAGCGCCACGCCGATCGCACGCTCGTGAACCTCGCCAGTGGCGAATACAGCCGCGTGATCCGGCCCAAGAAGCTCGCCGGCGGGATGATCACGATCGCCTTCAAGGAGCTGCGACCGGACGGCCCAAAGATGATCGGCGTGGTCGCCAAACGCAGTCGCGGGCGGTTCGCGCGATGGATGATCGAGCAGCACATCGAGACGCGCGACGGGCTGAAGGGGTTTGACCTGGACGACTATGCCTTCGACGCGTCGCTGTCGGATGCGGACGTCTGGACCTTCTCGCGCGACGAGGTGCCGGGACGCATGCAGGCCGAGTTTCAGGCGCGAAAGCGGCGTGATGAGGCGATGGCCGGGTGACGGTTTCTCGCGGGGGACTTGACGCGACGACCTCGCCCAAACGTCGCGGCTCCGCTAGGCTCGGCAGCCCCCCATTCGCAGAGGTCGCTGTTATGTCATTCAAACCAACGGTGCTCGCCATGGTGCTCCTGCTCACCGCGCCGGCTTGCGGCGAGGACGAGCGACCCGCGGCCGCGCAGGACAGCCACGCGGCGGCGGCGGATGTTGCGGCAGGCGACGCCGCAGCCGGCGACGCTGGGAACGGCGACGCTGGGAACGGGGCGACGACCGACGCCGCCGCGGCGGTTCCAACGTGGCACGCGACGGTCAACCCCATCGTCATGAACCGGTGCGGCGGCTGCCACGGGTCGGGCGGCATCGCGCCTTTTCGCCTGGATCGCCCGGACGACTGGAAGATGATGGGCGCGCCGGCCCTGACCGCGATGGAGGCGGGACGCATGCCGCCATGGCCCGCCGATCCGACTTGCGGCAAGTTTGGTCACCGTGGCGACATGCCAGCGGCGGAGATCGCGACGGTCGCGGCGTGGCTGACGGGCGGGCGCCCCGAAGGTGACCTGAAGGACGCGCCCCAGGTCGCCACGCCGATGGTGATCACGCCGACCCACAAGTTGCCGATGAAAGAGAGCTACACGCCCCCCAAGGGCGACCTCGACACCTATCGCTGCTTCTTCCTCGACCTCGACACAAGCCAGAAGGACTGGTTCCTCAAGGCCTCGCAAGTGGTCCCCGGGTCGCGCAAGCTGGTGCACCACGTCCTGATCTACGGCCTCGAAGGCGAGCATATCCAGGCGGCTGAGGCGGCTGAGAAGAAGGAGGCGGGCCCGGGCTACAGCTGCTTCGGCGGGCCGCTGCCCAGCACCGCGGGCGGCAGCTTGCTTGAGTTTGCGACCGGCTTTCCTAACCAGATCGCGGCCTGGGTGCCCGGCTTGCAGCCGCGCGTGCTGCCCGACGCCTACGCCATTCGCATCAAGAAAGGCAGCCGAGTGGTGATGCAGGTGCACTACAACGTCGCCGCGGGCGAGACGGAAGCTGACACGACACGGCTGGACTTGGTCCTCACCGAGAAGCCGCCCGAGCGGATGATCGTGACCCGTCCCCTGGTCATCCGTGACCTGAACATCCCGGCCGGCGCCGCGGCCGCAGCCCACGAGGCGACCTATCGCTACTACGGCAAAGGCGAGGTGCGGATCCACTCGCTCACACCGCACATGCACCTGCTCGGCAGCAGCTTTCAGTCCGAGATCAAGCGCCACGATGGCGCGACTCAGTGCGCGGTGCGGGTGCCCAACTGGGACTTTTCGTGGCAGCAAGCCTACGCGCGACCGCAGGACGATCCGATTGTGCTCAAGCACGGCGACGGCCTCAGCCTGCGGTGCACCTACGACAATACGCAGGCCAATCAACCGCGCGTGAACGGCAAGCAGATCACACCGAAGAAGGTGGCGTGGGGCGACGGTAGCCTCGACGAGATGTGCCTGCTCTATCTCGACATGTCGGTCCCCTACGCGCCGGGTTTGCCAGCCGGAGCCGCCGCGTGCACGGGCGTCGACACCTGCCAGAAGACCTGCGACGCCAGCAGCCCGCTCGACTGCGTCTACGGCTGCACCGAGACCGAGGCGGTGTGCGGCACGTGTGTCATCGGCAAGGTCGTGTCCTGCGCCGGCTTGGCGTGTGCGGGCCCCCTACTCGCCGCGCAGACCTGCTTGACCAACTGCCTGATCAGCTCGTTGATGCTCGACACCAACGCGTCGCTGTGCCTCGACGCGACCTGCGCGGACAAGTGGTCGAACGTGAAGGCCTGCGTGAACCCCAAGCTCGCCAAAGGCGAGTGCGACAAGCAACTGAAGCCGTGCGGCGTCGCGTTTGGCACGAAGTAGGCTGCCGGACGTGAACCATCGACACCGGATGAAGCGGTTAGGCCTCGCGTCGGTGCTGATCGCCGGAGTTTTGGGGCTATTCGCCGCTTTTGGTCCCGATCCCGCCACCGCTGCGGACGCCGCCCTGGCGCGTGTGGTGCACAAGAAAAAGACCGCCCAGCCCGTACAGGACCCCGATGGCGTGTGCCCGCAGACGGTCGCGGCGGCCGCGGCCAAGGCTGCCGGCACACCGCTGGGCGTCGCGTGGCGCTGTGCTGTGGTGGACGAGACGGTGGGCCAGCGACTTGTGCTGACGGTCGCCGCCGTCGCGCCGCCCGGCAGCGTCGAGATCACGGGCGTGCGTGTGCCAACCGCGCTCTCGCTGGTCGGCCCCTTGGCCGCGGTCGCCTTGGTCCTCGCGCTGCAGCGCGCTGCGCTGGGCCTGTTCCTCGCGGTCCTCTTGGGGGCCGTCGCGGTGTTCGGTCCGCTGACCGGGCTGAAGGTGGCCGCCGTCGACGTGTTCGCACCGACCCTGACGAGCACCGACAACCTGCTGATCCTCGCCTTCACCGCGACGATGCTCGGGATGGTGCACGTCGCCATGGCCGGCGGTGGGTTTCAGGATCTCGCGTGGCGCATCGCGCGCAGCGCGGGTGGCCACCCGGCGAGCGCGCGGCGACGAACCCGCATGGCGACGTGGCTGCTGGGTTTGGCGATTTTTTTCGACGACTACGCCAACTCGCTCGTGGTGGGCAGCAGCATCCGCCCGCTCGCAGACCGCACCGGCGTCAGCCGCGCCAAGCTCGCCTATCTCGTCGATGCCACGTCAGCGGCGGTGGCTGGCGTGGCGATCGTCTCGACGTGGGTCGGGTTCGAGGTTGGGCTGCTCGACGACCAAATAGGCCGCTTTTCCGGCATCGCAGACGCGGGGTACGGCGTCTTTCTGGCCGCCCTGCCCTTTCGGTTCTATTGCCTGCTCACCGTCGTCTTCGCGGGTCTAGTCGCGTGGACGGGTCGCGACTTCGGCCCCATGCGCGCCGAGGAGGCCCGCGCACAAGCGGCGTACGACGAGCCTGAGGCGCCAACTGGGGCCGCCCATTGGCTCGACGCGATGGGGCCGGTGTTGGTGGTGCTCGCGACCGTCATCGGCCTCGATCTGTGGTTTGGACGCGCCGCCGCGGGCGATCTGCTCGCCCGTTTCATCGCTGGCGCTGACGCCGCCGGCCTGCAGGTCCTCGCCGCGGCCGGTGTGGTTGGCTCCGTCGGCGCGATCGTGGGCGCGATCGGTCGTCGACTGCTGAGCCCGCGCGCGGCGCTAAGCGCCTGGATTTCTGGGGTGCGAGCCATGCTGCCGGTCCTGGTCATCCTGATCTGCGCCATGTCGATGCGCGCGGTGTGCGACCAAGCCGGCACGCCAAGCTACCTCGCCGCGATGCTCACCGGTGTCGCCGGCGCTTGGGTCCCGCTCATCAGCTTCTTCATCGCGGCGCTCGTCGCGTTCATGACGGGTTCGAGCTGGGCGACGATGGGCATCCTGCTGCCGATCGTCGTGCCGCTCGCCGCAACCCATCCCGGTCCGGCGAGCGTCTGGCTGCTCGGCGCCACCGCGGCGGTGTTGGACGGCGCAATCTTCGGGGACCACTGCTCCCCGATCTCTGACACGACGGTGATGAGCTCGGCGGCGTCAGGCTGTCCGCATGACGTGCACGTCTGGACCCAACTACCCTACGCCGCCACCGTCATGGTCGCCGCGGCGCTGTTTGGCTACGCCGGGACCGCATGGCTCGACTTGTCCGCGCCCATGGCGCTGCTGCTGGCGACCTTGGCGCTCGCGGCGGTGATCCGCGGGTTTGGGCGGCGGCAGCCACAGTCGACGGCGGCGGTCTAGGCCGCCATGCGTGTCCGTCTCGGCCAGCACATCCGGTTGGCGTGAGCGCCGCGACGGGAGCTTTCGCCGCGCTGATCGCTACTTGGCGGCGGCCTTCGGCGCGGGCTGCGCGGCGGGCTTTGCGCCTTTATCCGACGCGCCACCAGGCTGAAACTGCGCCGGAACCTGACCACCATGGGCCGGGTTGTAGCGCTTGTGGAACGCGGCGTACTGCCCCTGCGTCTTGGCCACCTGTTCCCGCAAGCCGCGCAAGGTATGCAGAGGGATCTTCTTGGAGGCGGCGGCT
The DNA here is from genome assembly GCA_937910235.1 of uncultured Myxococcales bacterium. GTDB lineage: Bacteria > Myxococcota_A > UBA9042 > UBA9042 > UBA9042 > UBA9042. The sequence continues at coordinate 5,009 of CALENB010000018.1, forward strand.
ACCAGCCAAGCCGGGAGCCAACCGCCCGGATCGCTGAACACTTGGTACGTGGCGCGAATCTGGCCAGGCGCGATCAGCTCGAACTTGAAGAACCCATACATGCGCGTGATGCGCACCACGCCCGACTGCACCTTCACCATGCCGCTCAGCGCACGAAATCGGCTCCAAACGACTTTGCGTTTCCAGTCGACGGTGACGCCGCCCTTGAACACCACGTCGCGATCACTGACTGGCCAAGGCGAGTCGAGTCGATGGTAGAGGACGCGGTTGAACTCGTCGTAACGCTTCACGATACGCATGACTTTACAGCTCGCCTGCCACTCGCAATGGCGCGGCGCGTCGTCGAGGATCGCCAGCAGCTGAAACATGTCCGCCTTCATCACCGTCACGCCGCGAAACTCGGGAAACGCCTGGCCTGGGATCTTGCGCGCGCTGACCCGCACCCCGTCCGTCGTGGCGACAGCCTGCCACGCGCCGCGGTCGGCGGCAGAGGCGCGCTCCGGAACCAGGATCAGCGCGCCGACGACGCCCACCACTATGGCGATCAGGGCCACCGCGACGACACGGCTACGGCGCAGCGTAGACATTGGGCCTCCAGCGTTGGGGTGGCGCCGAAGTCGCCGCAGCCGCTGACTTAGTTGTTCGCACGCACCGCCGTGGTCGCGCCATTGAAGGTGTGTGGTATACGGTGTTCACTCTTGGGTCGGCAAGACCGTACAATTCCGCGCTGAGTTGCCCTAGGGTTGGCGGCGTTCGGCTGGTAGGCTATTGACCCCTACCCCAGCGTCCCCCAACGCACGGAACCTATGGTCAGACCTCCGCCCAAACGCCCATCCACTCGCGACACCGCCGCCTACGACCCGGCGACGGCGCAGCCCGATGATCCGACGCGGCAAGAGCGCTACCGACGCGCGAGCGGGAACTTTCGTTCGCGCGACTTCCGCAAGCCGCAGCTCTCGGCCGAGGTCGGCGCGCCGCTCGCTGATCACATTCGCCGTCGTTCCTCGGCGCAGCACTCGGCCTACGCCCCAGACGTTGGCCGCGATCCGGTCGAGCTGCACGACGCGCAGACGCGGATGAGCCAAGCGCCTGCATCGCGCGTTGTTCAAGGCCACCGATCGCCCACACCCGTCGCGCAGACGTCGCTCATGCCGAAGGACGACGATCCCCTGGAGGCGCAAACTGAGCCTGCGGCGCTCGTCGGCTCGGGCGCTCAGCTCGTCGGCCGTCCACTCGGAGACCTGCCGTGGGCCACGCTCGCGTGGGTCGCGCTGGGGTGCCTGCTCGGCTCCATGGCGCTGCCTGCGTTCGATGGTGGCGGCCTCTTCGGCCTCTCGCTCTTTGGCGACGCGTCCGCGCCATGGCCGCTGGGGGCACGACTGAGCGTGGGCGTGCTGCTATTCGCCCTGTTTTGCGCCTTCGTCGCGGTGATGCAGGGCGCGCTCCGGCGTGCGGTCACGGAGTCAGCGCTGCCGAACGCCGCGCTCATGACCGCGGCGCTGCTCGCTGCGGTGCACCTGACGTTGCGCACCGCGGCGGCGCCGGGCGTGCTGGACGCCAGCTTGTGGCCGATGCGCGGCGCGGTCGCCGGCGTCCCCGACGCGGTGTTGTGGGGGCTCGCTGCAGGCGGCCTGCTCGCCACGCCAGAACGACAAGCGCAGCGCCTCGCCCGCGGAATCGCGATGTGTGCTGGGCTCGCGCTGGTGTTGATCTACTGGACTCCGCTCGGTTTCGTTGGCGAGAGTCGGCTGCCGCTCTTCGCCGCGCTTGGGAGCTTCGGCGCCACCGCACCCGCGCTTGGCGCCATGCTGACGCAACCGTGGATGGCGTCTCCCCTGATCGCCGCGCTCAGCGCCCTGCTCCCGTTCTTGGTCTTCACGGCGCTGCTGTGGCGGGGCTCGGATCGCGCGCTGCAGATTGTCGGCGCCCTGTGTCTATCGTTCGCCGCGGTTGGCCCGATCGTCGCGAGCGGCGCCAGCGGCGTCCTGACCCTGCTCAGCGTCGGCCTCGCCAGTGGCGGCTGTGCGCTGCTCATCGCCGCGACGACGGGTCTCACGCTCGATCGCCTCTGCAAGCGCTGGGATGACGAAGCGCTCGGCGTAATCGAGCTCGTCGTCGTCGGCTTGGTCTTCGCCGTCTGGCTGCTCGCCAAGAGCAATGGCATGCGCTACTCGGCGACCGACGAGGGTGTGTATTTCTATGCTGCGAAGGCTTGGGCAGACGGGATCTGGCCTTACCACGACTTCTTCTTCTCGCATCCACCGCTGCACATCGCGTTCCCCGCGCTCGTGTTCGCGATCGCCGGCTTCTCGTTCACCATCGCGAAGGCGCTCTCCGTCGTGGCCGCAGGCATCGCCGGCGTCTTTGTCTGGCGCATCGGGCGGCGCCGTCTCGATCCGATCAGCGGGGTCATCGCGCTTGTGCTCTTTCTCTTCGCCGCGGAGGTGATGAAGTCCTCCACCAATCTCACCGGCATCAACCTCACGACGATGTGGGCCACTGCAGGCTTGTGGGCGGCCTTGCGGCGGCGCAGCTTCCTAGCGGGCGCGCTGCTCGGTGCAGCCGCGGCGACAGGGGTGTATGCCGTCGGCTACTTCCTCAGCCTCACGGTGCTCGCCCTCTTCGCGCCCAACCTCGGTCACGACAAGGGCGCCCCGATGATCGACCGGGTCATGGGCCAATCCGCGGTGCAGCTGCTGCTCGGCTTCCTGGTCGTCTTTGGCGCCACAAACCTGGTGTTCTACCTGCTCGCAGGCGAGAGCTACGTCGACGGTGTGTACCGCTATCACTTCCTCAAGCGCGCCAAGCTCGCTGGTTTCACGCCGCTCGAGGATGGGCTACAGGCCATCCCTAAAAACTTGAAGTTGATGCTTGAAGGTCGCGACTTCAGAATCTCGCTCTACTACCACGGCGCGCACTATGTGCTGGCCTTCCTAGCGCCCTTGGTCGTCGTGGCGACTGTGGCGATACGGCGTCACGCCAAAGCCAAGAACCCTGAGCGTTTCCCCCTCCCCAAGGGCCTGCCAGCGCGGCTCGCCGACCGCTCAAGCTGGGCCATGCTCTGGAACCCACAGCTCTGGTGGCTGCACCGCAACTCCGGCGGCACGATCCTGCTGCTGACCGCGGTGACGTGGGCGCTGCTCACCGAGTTCGCGCAGTTTAAGGAGCGGTTCGACTTCTACTACACGCTGGTGCTACCGCCGATCAGCCTGCTGGCGGCGGCTTGGATCCACGGCCTGATACGACTAGGCCGGGTCGCCGCGGGCGCTGGCCCTTCTTGGCGACGACCGCGGGATGGCCCGGAAGCGCGAGGTCTACGACATGCGCCACCCGTCTGGGCCGCGCCGCTGTTGGCCGCCTGTGTCGGCCTGACGCTGCTGTGGGTGCCCATCAACATGTGGGCCAATCGCACCGCGTATCCGAGCGAGATCACGGCCCAGGGCAGCTCCAAGGGTGCGGGCGAGGTCCTGAACTTCGCCTGGATCGACGCGCCGGGGCCGAGCGCGCTCTCGGAGATGAGCGAGCACTTGCTGTGGAAAGATCATCGTGTGCGCGGCAGCCTGGAGTACGGCCTGCATCACTTTCTCTGGAGCAAGAAACGTTGGTTTTCCACGGCGACGGAGATCGCAGACTACATTCGCGCTAACTCAAAGCGCGAGGAGACGATCACCGGCTCCAGCACCCACGCGCCGATGGTCGCCCTGCTCGCTGGTCGCCGGATGGCGGGGGACCACGTCGACACGAACTCCAAGACCTTCAAGACCGGCATCGTCTCGCGCCACGCGTTCTGGACCAGGGCGTGTCGGGATCGCGTGCGTTTCATCGTCGCCGGGCCGAACGCCTACTTTTCGCCGCAATCCATGGGCCGCAGACCAACGATCGTAAAACATTTCAAGCTCGTGCGTGAGTTTCACGATCCCCATCTGAAGCACTGGCGCTCCACGACGCTGCAGCTCTGGGAGCGCAAACGCAGCACGGAGACGGACGTGTGCAAGTACGAAGGCCCGCAACCGCCACTTCGACAGCGAGCCCGTGGCGGTCGCAGGTCTGCCGCGAAACCGGGCCACGCCACCGGCAAGCGCCCCCGGAACCTTCCCAGCCGCCACCGCACCTCGCCGTGACGCCGCTCGCGCGCAGCCTTGCTGCGCTCGCCGACCTCGCGCAGCGCCCCGGTTTTGGGGCCGATAGCGGCGGCGCCGCTGGTGGCAGCTTCCAACCTGCCTTGGTCCATCGCGGGCCCGGCGATACGGAAGCTGGCACGGCGGCAGCTGGCACGGCGGCAGCTGGCACGGCTGAGGCCGATCACCGCGTGTGGGCCCACGCTGGCGCGGTCGCGCTACGAACGTACGGCGTCACAGACAGCGTCTTCCCCGTCGAGGTGGTCGCGCGTCGGCGGCTGCCGGAAGACGTAGCCACCACGCCAGCCGCCAGCGACGCCCAACGATGGACGCCCGCAGGCGGCGTGCCAGTCTTGTGGCGTAGCCGGCAGGATCACTTCGCGCCGCTCTTCGACGCCGCAATCGCCAGCGCGAGCGGCGCGCCGGCGGTCGTCTCCGCCCCGGCGTTGGTCGCCCTGCTGCTGCAGAGCCGGAGCCACGAAAGGACGTTGCTCCAGCTGCTGATGACCGGCGAGATCGACTTCGACGCCGCGCGCGCGTTCACGCGAACGCACCTCGGCCCCTACGCGCTGGACGATCTTGAGAGCGTGATGCAGGAAGCGGAGTGGCGCTTCATGCGCCGCCGCTACGCCGAAGGCGGCGATCTGCACTAGGCGCAGCGCGCTGAGCGAGGTGCGTTAGCGGCAGGTGCCAACAAACACCGGCTGCGTCCGTGAGGTCTTGCATTCGGTGCCATCACAGCGCAGCGCGACACCGTTGAGGGCTTCGAGCAAGGTGGCGTAGGACGCGGTTGCGTCGACGGCCACCGCGATCGAAGTCGACTGGTTGTTCGCCCACTTCTCCAACCGGTCGCCCTCGCCGTGGGGCGGCGCGCTCTGCGGGCTTCGCAGGGTGCCGTCTGCCGCGAGCTTGCCGACATGCACTTGCTTGCCATCGTGGTAGATCGCTGGCGTGAACCCCTTGGCTTCGAGCTTATCGCGCCCGACCACCGCCCACGCTGTGCAAGACTTCAGCTTGCCGCCCGGCGCTTTAAGCTTGAAGGGCACAACCTTGTCGGCCGCCAGCAGCGTCACGGTGAACGCCGATCGTTGATTGGAGCCGTCGCTACGCCGACGACCGACCAGCATCACCGTTGGCCACTCCTTGGCGTGCTCACCGATGATGGTCGCCTTGAGCAGCGGCTCGAGGTAGCTCATCGGGACGTCCGCTTCGGGTACGAGCAGCACATTGCTCTGGTTGAAGTTGGACACGGTCGACTTGCGGGTGTCGTCCATGAGCTGACTGATCCGCTCCGCGAGCTCCGCGTCGGGTTTGCTCCAGTCCGGGGTCCATGGCTTCTCCGCGTCGCCTAGCTTACGCAGCCCGATCCCCATCAGCGCGATGCCTTTTCCAGTGACAAAGAGGGCGGCGTTGCCGTTGACTGGCGCGGCGACCGTCGAACGAATGCCAGGCAGCCGTGGGTACTCCGTCCACTTCGGCACCCGCTTGATGCGCACGCCGAACCACGCGATCAAGCGGTCGACAAACGGGTTGTACGCGCTCGTAGGGTAGGTCTTCTTGAACGCTTGCATGTCGGCGATGACCTTCTCGTAGTACGGTTTCATCACCTGGAAGGGGCGCAACTCCATCGGGATCTCTTTGCAGTAGCCGTTGAGCTTCGTATTGCAGAGCGCGTTGATCTCCTCCTGGAACAGCGACGTCTTCGGCTCAAAGCCAAACGCCAGCTTCAGGTAGGTGAAGAAGTACGTCACCCGGTCATCCATGGGACCACGACTCGCGGAGAACATGTCGTGGCGGCGAGCGGACTCGGCGACATGGAAAAACAGCCGGTCGAAGGCGAGGTCCTCCTCCCACTTCATGCCCTTGCTGGCCGTGAAGGCTAGGTTCACATCTCGCCAATACTCATTGGGCGGCATCTTCTCGTCGAAGTAGAGCTTCTTCTGGCCTTCCATCCAGGTCGCGAGCTCGTCGGCCATGCCTGCGACCGCGGTGCCGCGGGCGATCACACCGACCTTCTTGAACTCGGTGCGCGAGACGGTGCCGGCTATTTTGCCCATCCATTCGAGGTAGGGATGCGAGCCGCCGCCCTGCACCTCATCGACTTTCGGGAGCGTGTCGAGCAGGCGCTTGCGGCGATCGCTCATGATCTGCTCCAGCTTGGCGATGCCCTTCTCGGCGCGTACTTCCTTCGTCTTCTTCTTCTTCCCACCACAGCCCATGGCTGGCACGAGGGAGATGGCGAGAAGCAGGGCAACAACGCGATTCATATGAGAACTCCGGTGCGGGACTGGGCGCAAACTAGCAGGGGGTCACGGGGTCGGCAAGCGCGGGGCGACGGGAGCGATGGGCGAGATAGGCGCGATGCCAAGCGCTTCGCGCAGCACCCGCAAGTTCTTGCGTGGCGCCGCGCACGTCGGGCACCGCAGCGCGGCACGTTGAAAGGCCCGCTCGGCACTCGCGAGCTTGCCGGCCCGCACCGCGAGCACACCCTCAGCGAAGGAGAGCGTCCAAACGTCGATCCCCAGCAAGGCGACAGCGCCGCGCAGGAGGCTCTCGGCGAGCTCGGGTTCGTTCGCGGCCAGCGCGGACGCGACCTGCACTTGAACCGCCAGCTCTTGCTTTGGATCCAGCCGAATCGCCCGCGCCGCTCGGGCGATAGCGCGACGATAACGTCCTGCGCGCCAGCTGACCCACGCGCCCAAGGCGAGCGCCCGCGCGTCCTCACGACGCCCAATCAGACGCGCCACACGCGTGGGCTCATCGAGGGCGAAGGCCACCTCCGCGCTCAGGGAGCGGAGCTGCGCCCGGCGCGTGGCGCCCTCGCCCGAGGGCAGGACACGACCGGCGGCTGGAGACCGATACTGCGGCGGTTTGCGGGCGTTCGACGTGCCTGGAGGGGCGGACGCACGCTCAGACGCCCCGCCGTCTCGGCGCAGCGGTCGGTGGCCGCGGGCGGCGCGCTGCGACAACAGCGCGCGCGCCTGGCGCGGCTTGCCGAGACCAAGGTAGATGCGCGCGAGATCCACGGCGAGGCCTCCAGGCGGCATGGCGCAGTCGCCCAGCAACGCACGAGAGGCGACCAGCGCCTCGCGGAACGCGCCTGCGCGGCCCAGCACACGCAGCTGCAGCTGCAGCCAACTGAGGCGGTAAGGTCCACATCGCGGCGGTGCGTCGGCGGCCGGCGCTGACGCGTCCAGCGACCGATCGACCGCAGGTTTGCCCGCAGCGTTCGCGGGGGCATCACCGCTGCCGCGGGCGTTGCGGTCGGCCACAGCGCCAGCGTTGGGTCCCAGGTGCGCTCGGCGCTGCGCGCGCGCGCGCTGTTGGGCCTGTTGTTCGGCGAGAAAGGGAGCGTCGGCCTTGTCGATCGCGACGTCGCCGATGCTCGCCAAGCGCTGTCTGGCGCCCGGCACATCGCCGCGCGCCAAGGCCCAACCGACGGCGAACAGGCGCACCTCGACCCGACCTGCGGCGTCTTCCGACAGCGCCGTGAGCGCCTTCGTCACCGCCTCGGCCTGGTCCGGCTGGCGCGCCAACAACCGCAACCTGCCAAGCTCCGCGCCGACAAGGCCGGGATTGCGAGCGACCGCCCAGGCGTAGCGCTTCGACGCGAGGTCGTAGTCGCCGCGCAGCTCAGCCTGCCAGCCGTCATGCCACGCCCGCACGGCCTTGGAGGTTGTGCAGCCGCTCCCCAGCACCAGCAAAAATGCGACGACCGCCCCACGTTGGAGGCGGTCGCGGCGTGTGCGTTGCGCTGTCGCCACGATCAGCTGGCACCAGCGATCGACAAGCGGGCTTCTGCGAGCGCCACAGCGTGGCGCTTGACCAACCAAGCTGCCGAACCAACGGCGGCGGTGGCGGCGTCAAACTCCGCCTTAGCGGCGCTCAGGTCGGCGCGCGCCATGGCCACATCGATCTCGTCTGGCCGCTCCGCGGCCTCGGTCACGATGATCACGTGCTCACCGCGCTGGCTCACTTGGAGGTAGCCTTCGTCCAGCAAGAACGTCACAGGCTCGCCGTGGGCCTCGCTCTGAACGAGGCACGCGCCGGTGCCCAGCGCGGTCAACATGTCACGGTGACCCGGGAGGATGCCGACTTCACCGGCGACCGTGGCCGCGCGAATCGCGACGGCCTCGCCGCTGTACTTCTCGCCCAGTGGCGTGACGATCTCAACGTGCATGGCGATGTCCTCTCAAAAGAGGGGCCCAACTTGGTACCCCAACATGGCGCCCGAAGATGAGGGCGGCCAAAATGACGGCCCCCAACAGGGAGACCCAACGTGATGCCTGCGCCCCGACGCTGAGGTCGAGCGCTGAACTTAGAGGCTCTTCGCCTTCTCGATCGCTTCCTCGATCGTACCCACCATGTAGAACGCGTCTTCGGGCAGGTGGTCGTACTCACCGTCAGCGATCATCTTGAACGCCTTGATGGTGTCGGCCAGCTTGACGTACTTGCCAGAGATACCGGTGAAGATCTCAGCCACGTGGAAGGGCTGGCTGAGGAACTTCTGAATGCGGCGCGCGCGGCCAACCGTCTTCTTCTGGTCCTCGCTGAGCTCCTCCATTCCGAGGATCGCGATGATGTCCTGCAGGTCTTTGTACTCCTGCAAGATGCCCTGCACACGGCGCGCAACCGCGTAGTGCTCCTCACCGACGACCGTTGGATCGAGGATGCGGCTGTTGGAGTCCAACGGATCCACGGCCGGGTAGATCCCCATCTCGGCGATGGAACGGTTGAGCACCGTCGTCGCGTCCAAGTGGGCGAATGTCGTCGCCGGGGCGGGGTCGGTCAGGTCGTCGGCGGGCACGTACACGGCCTGCACCGACGTCACGGAGCCCTTGTTGGTCGACGTGATGCGCTCCTGCAGGTTGCCCATCTCGGTGGCGAGGGTGGGCTGGTAGCCG
>CALENB010000019.1 GCA_937910235.1 uncultured Myxococcales bacterium
GGGGCAACCTGTGCGACCCGTGCACGCAGTCCAGCGCGTGTGCGACGGTCGGCGTCGTCGGCGCCTATTGCGTGGATCATGGCGCCGCGGGGCTCTTCTGCGGTGCGCCGTGCAAACAAGACCCGGATTGCCCGAGCGGGTATGTCTGCGGCCAGACCATCGACGCCGAAGGGGGCAAACACAAGCAGTGTGTGCCGGCATCCGGAGGCGGCGCGAAGTCGCCTCCAGGCCCATGCTCGTGCAGCCAGCAGGCCAGCGATCTCAAGCTCAGCACGACCTGCAGCGTCGACTACATGGGCGCGGACGGCAAGCTCATCGGGGTGTGCGCGGGCACGCGGAGCTGCGGCGTAACCGCATCTGGCGAGGCAACGCTGGGCGCGTGTGTGGTGCCCCCGCTCGCGAGTGAGACCTGCGACGGCGTCGACAACGACTGCGACGGCACGACCGACGAGGCGGCCTGTGACGACGGCAACCTCTGCACGCAGGACGTGTGCATCCCGCCAAAGGGCAAGGCGGGCGGGACTGGCTGTAGCCACACCAACGCTGACGGTGCGGTCTGCAGCGACGACGACGTCTGCACTACCGGCGACGGCTGCAAGGGCGGCAGCTGCGTGGGCGGCGGCGGACCCAAGGATTGTGACGACAAGAACCCCTGCACAACCAACACCTGCGATGCGAAGACGGGCTGCAAAAACGCCGCGGTTGCGGGCGTCGTGGCGTGTTCAGACGGGGATGTGTGCTCGGTGAGCGACGGCTGCGCGGCGGGTGTGTGCGCGCCCGGCGCAGCGAAGGACTGCGACGACAAGAACCCCTGCACGATCGACAGCTGCGACAAACTCAACGGGTGTCTACACAGCGACAGCGACGGCCTCGCGTGCAGCGACGACAACGCCTGCACCCTCAGTGACACCTGCAAAGGCGGCGCCTGCGTGGCTGGGTTGCCCAAGGCCTGCACCACGAACCAAGCCTGTGTGACCGCCGCGTGTGATGGTGGCAGCGGCGCTTGCGTCTTGAGCAATGTCGCGACCCCGACCAGCTGCGATGACGACAGCGCCTGCACAACCGGGGACACCTGCACCGAGGGCGCCTGCGTGGGCGCCGCGGTGAGCTGCGGGGACGCCAACCCGTGCACCCTCGACACGTGCGACGCGAAGCTCGGCTGCCAGCACGCACCGACACCGACGGGCGTGACCGCCTCTTGCGACGACGGCGACGCGTGCACCGCGAGCGATGGCTGTGACGCGGGCGCCTGTGTCGGCAAGGCCAAGAGCTGTGACGATGGCAACACGTGCACGACAGACAGCTGCGGCAAGGCGGCCGGCTGCAACAACGTTCCCGTCTTGGAAGTGACGAGCTGCGACGACGGCGACGCCTGCTCGACGAGCGACGTCTGCGCGCTGGGCGTCTGCAAGCCCGGAGCGGCGGCGATTTGTGACGACAAGAACCCGTGCACAACCGACACCTGCGATCCAAAGTCGGGCTGCAAGCACGTCGCGACGCCGGGCCCATGTGACGATGGCGACGCCTGCACAGTGAGCGACAGCTGCGCAGCGGGTGTGTGCAAGCCGGGCGCAGCCAAGGTCTGCGACGACAAGAACGCATGCACGACGGACAGCTGCGATGGCGTCACCGGCTGCAAAACCGTTGGAAATACGGACTCGTGCGACGACGGCAACGCCTGTACCGGCAGCGACGCATGCCAGGCGGGGGCCTGCAAGGGCGGCGCGGCGGTGTGTAAGTTGAATGATGTCTGCAAAGGTGCGGGCGACTGCGCGGAGGGGGTCTGCGTCGGCGGCAAGTGCACGCAGGTCGGCAGCTGCGGGCCACTCGGCAAGGGATCGACCGGACAGCTCGGGGACGCGGCGTGGAGCGGCGCGGTGCAGATCAACACCTCGAATGGGACGATCGTGGCGGGCGGAAAGACGGTCGTGGCCGGCGGCGCGGCGGGGACGGAGCTGGTGAGCCAAGCTGGCGGCGGGCCTAAGCTGCGTGTGTTTCATTTCGACACGCTGAGCGTCGCATCGGGTGCCAAGGTCGTGGTGACGGGCATGTATGGTCTGGCGCTGCTGGCGAAAGGCGCGATGACCGTCGGCGGGACCATCGACGCCCGTGGCGCCAACGGCACCTCAGGCGGCACAAACACGGGCGGAAAGGGCGGCATCGGCGGCGCGGGCGGCTATCGCGGTGGCTCGTGGACGAGCGGCCCCGGCTGCGACAAGTACCTCAACAACGGCAAGGCCGAAGGGCCGGGTGGCGGCAAGCGTGGTCCGTGCGGCGGCGGCGGCTACAAGGGCGGCTACAGCTACAGTGGCGCCGGCGCGGGCGGCGGCGGCGGCGGATGTGGCGGCACCGGTGGACCTGGCGGCAGCTACGGCGGCGCTGGTGGCGTCGGCAAGCCGGGGCTGACGGGTGGCGCCGCGTACAAGGGCAGCAGCGCTGGCTCGGCGTCGGGTGGGTCTGCGGGGTCGAGCTGCAGCTATCCCGCTTCGCAGGGCAACCCGGCGTCGATCTATGGCGACGACAAGATCTCGATGTTGCACAATGGCTCAGGCGGCGCAGCCGGAGGCTTCGGTAGCTTCGCTGGTTTTAGCGGCTGGGCGAAGGCCAACGGCGGCTCGGCGTACGGCGGAGACCCCGGTTATTCGGGTGGCTCGGGCGGCGGTGGCGGTGGCGGCGGCGCGCTGATGCTGTGCGCGGGCAGCGCGCTGGTGGTCGCCGGTAAGGTTGATGTGACGGGCGGCGGCGGCGGGACGGGCGGTGGCTCGGGCTATTCGTCGAGCGGCAAGAGCGCGGCGTATTACGTGAAGAGCAAGATCGGTGGCGGCGGCGGCGGCGGGCGCTCAGGCGGCGGCGGCGGCGGCGGCGGCGGCTCCGGTGGCTCGCTGTTTCTCATCGCGCCGAAGGTCACCGCGAGCAACGGCGCGATAGCCGCAGGCGGCGGATCGGCTGGTTATACGGGCTATGCGTCGAGCGGCGGCAGCGGCGGCTACGGCCGCAACGGCGGCGCCAAGGGCGGCTCCGGAGGCGCGGGGGGCAAAGGTGGACTTGGCGGCGTCGGCGGGCTCGGTCGCGTCCGGGTGCAGGCCAGCAGCGCGACGATTGGGACGTACGTGGGCAAGCTGAGCAAGGGCGGACTGTGAACTTGCTGGGGGTCATCTGACCCCTCTCCTCGCGATTCACGGACTGCCCAACACCTGACCGCTGCGCACGCTGGCAAAGGCCAGGCTCAACTTGCTGGCGGCGCCCCAGCCCTGCGCACGGTAACCCTGCCCGGCCGCGAACGTGCGCAGCCGCACCTCGCCCTTCACCACGACGAGCTGTGGCGCGTCGCTCGTCGTCGCGCCACCGACCGCGCTGGTGGTCACCCAAAAACGCCCCGCACCGAGGCGCCCGTCGGCTGTGAACCGCGACACGACGGCGCTGTTGGGCGAGCCGAGGTAGGCGCTGTTGATCCCGGCGACGACGTTGCGGCTGTGGCCGTCTTTCGGTGTCAGCGCCGCGACCAGGGCGACGTTAGAGCTGGTTTTGCGGGCGTGGTGATGGGCATGGACGACGTCGACGCCCTCCGCGCTCCAGAATCTGGGGCCGCTGGTGGTCACGAGCAGGCTCTCCACGTCCGGCTCGCCCGCGGCGCCCGAGCCCGTCAGGTCGCCGCCGAAGTGGTAGCGAAACGCCCCGAACGAGACGAGCCCGACCAGGGACCGGGCGTTCTCTTCGTTGCTGTCGCTGTGCCCGAAGGTCAGGACCCCGGTGGCCGCGCCGGCGCCGGTGCAGCGCGCGTTGGCGGCGATGAGCGTCAGCCGCGCCCCGCCGCCCAAGTCGAGCCACGTCGGCGCCCCGGTGGCGTCGTCGCTCGGGTCGTCAAGCTTGCCGATCCGTAGCCCTGGGCAGCCGGTGGCGGGGGACGCGCCAGAGAGGAGCTTCGCGTCGCAGGCTGGGACCGACGACGACGCGCAGAGCCCGAAATCCCGGCCTTTTTGCGCGCTGTGGAGGGCTGCGCAGAGATCGGCCCAGCGGTCGAGGTTGGCGCCGGCGCCCAGATCGACGTGGCCACGGTGCACCACCCCTCGTGTGATCTGCAGCGCGCCTTTGCCCTCCAGCAGCGCCGCGGCGGCGCCGATGTGGTCGCCGTGATTGTGCGTCAGCACGACCCACTCCACCTCGCGGTCGGCGCGCTGCCGTGGGTAGCCGCGTTTGGGCGTGAGCACCGTCGTGTTCAGGGCGATCACTGCGGCGCGGACCTCGTCGTCGTGGTTGCTGTTGCCCACGTCGAGCAGCGCCAGGGTGCCGTCGGGGCCGATCACGATCGCCGCCTCGCCGAGCTTTGGCACGAGGCCCATGGGCAGGTCGAGCTGATGGATAGAGAGCTGACCGGGGATCGGCTGCATGGCGCCGGTGGGCGCGGGGTCTGGCTGCAACGCGCCTGGTCCCTTGGCGTCGGCGGGGGGAACGTCGCCAGCGGCCGTATCCACACCGGCCGTATCCACAGCCGCCGCATCCACAGCCGCCGTGTCCCCAACGACGGTGTCGCTGAGCGCCGTGTCCGTCGAGGCTACGTCCCCGGACGGTCCACCATCGAGCACGACGGCCTGTCCGCTGTCGTCCAAGCCAAGCGCGTCAGCTGACGTCTGTGCTGAGGGCGGCGTGCTGCAACCCAGGCAGAACACGAAGAGCCACGCAGGCCAACGCGACCACGCCGCCATCGGTCGGGTGGGCGTCTCAAGCAGCGACGAATGTGACCTAATACTGTTCATTTTTGCCATCTCGTCTCGTTTGTGTGACTTGTTTCACTTGTACGGTACAGCAGCTGGGGTCGCAACCTGTGAATCACCCGACCAGACCACGAAAAGGACTAGAATCATGAACGAAAAGACACGCAAGATCGGATATTGGATCGCCACCGTCCTCATCGTGCTGCCGATGGCGATGGGCGGCGCGATGGATGTGATGGGCGGACCGGACATCGCCGAGGCCATGAAACACCTCGGTTATCCGATGTACTTCACGATGCTGCTGGGCGTCTGGAAGCTGCTGTCTGTGCCGGCCCTGCTCGCGCCTGGCCTCGCTCGGCTCAAGGAGTGGGCCTACGCCGGTGTCGCCTTTGACCTGACCGCCGCGGCCGTGAGCCACGCCGCGGTGGGCGACGAATTGCCGAAGATCATCATCCCCATCGTGCTGCTCGGCATCGCCGCGGCGAGCTGGGCGCTGCGTCCGGACAGTCGCAAGCTGCAGGGCTGAAGTTTCAGGGCTGAAGCGGCAACGCGCGGCGTGCGAACTCAGAGCGCGCCGCTCTCCTGAACGAAGTGGCGCTGCTGCCGCGGCGTCGCCCAGCGATGGAACAACGCAAGCTCGAAGTCGTCGGCGTTGTGGATGCGCGCCCGTCCAACGACGTACAGATCTGCACGTTGCGGTCGATCAAATAGTCGAGCCGCTCTTCGGTCATCAAGCTGAGGTTGGTGACGAGCGCGAACATCAGCGACTTGTTCGCGAGGGCGTTCTTCTGCCGCGCATACTCGACGATGTGCTCCACCACGGGCCAGTTGGCCAGCGGCTCGCCGCCCTGGAACTCAAACGTGAGCCACGGCGAGGTGGACTGAAAGGCGAGATCGACCGACCGCTCGGCTACTTCCAGGCTCATGTCCGTCTCGACGGCCGCCATCGACGCCCGCGACGCGTGGCAGTAGCGACAGCTGTGGTTGCAGCGCAGCGTCGTGATGAAGATGTGCAGGTTGGGCCCGTAGCGCAAGAACCGCAGCTTCTCGCGCAGCTCATCGACCAGCGCCTCGCGGTCGAGCGTCTCGATCAGAAAACCCGCCGCTGATAGACGCGCCCACAGCGAGCCACCGGACTCGAACTCGCCGTGGACAAACGGGGTCAGCTCGTCGTCGTCGAGGAAGAGGTGGGCGCCAAAGTCGTTGGTGATCAGGGTGCTGTCGTCGACGCGGCGCAGCCGAAACGGCACGAGGTCGTCGGGCCGCGCGCGGCGGAGAGACAGCCCTGCTGTCGGGACAAAGCTTGAAAACGACATGGCATCCCCCTACGTCGACCTTGCGGTGGCGACAGCCAGGGATCCCGTAGTTGCAAGCCAGGCGAGGATTGGCTGGTTGAAGCCGTGTCTACGCCAACCCCTTCCGGGTGGTTGTCACACTAGGTGGGTTCGGGCGCCGAGACGGTCTCCCGCGCGCGCAGAATCGCTCGCCAAATAGCACTATCTGCCGATAAATTCAAGTGTTTTGGAGAATCGTATGGAACAACCGGCGACGGGCGTCTGCGGATCCCGCATGTCGGCGGCGACGCCGCTATTTGCCGAAGTTCACGGTCTTCTCGAAGCAGTAGAGGTGGCCGCGATACGTCGAGTAGCAGCGGTCCGTGTTGCAGGCGTACGACCACTGGGAGTTCGTGACGCCCGCCACGCCGATTCCCGCCCCGTACGACGAGGACCCGCTCGTGGTGTTGCTCTTCCAAGCCAGGCAGTTTCGGCTGCTACTCGTGGTGTAGCGATTGCCGTTGTAGTACGTGCCTGTGTGCACCTTCGGCCTGAAGTTGCCGCTGCAAGTCGTGTTGCTGTTGGACGAGGCCGCTGTGACGTTCTTGCCGCTCTCATCGACGTTGATGGGGCTCGCGATCGAGCCGTCGACCAAGTCGGCCCAGCTCGTGGCGATGACCGCACCATCGAGACGACGATAGCTCGCGCCAAGCTGCGGGAAGGTCAAAGCAGGGTAGGTGACATGGTCTGACAACCAAGCCTGCCAGCTGCCTCCCAACGACGCAGAGGCGGCCGCGGCCTCGCATTTTGCGTCGGCCCCGGCGATGCCGCCGAGGTTACCGTCGAAGGTCGCGCTGGTCAGAAAGACGCGGTGATACTTCGCACACCCGGCGGCCACGACGTGTTTGCATGCCCCTGTCTTCGCGTCGCAGCTGTCGGTCGAGCAGGCGTTCAAGTCGTCGCAAGCCTTGGCGACGCCACCCTGGCATCCACCCGCGCCGCAGGTCATCTGCTCCAGGCAAGGCTTGCCCGAATCGACACAATCCGCGCCGGCCGGCTGGGGCACAAAGCTGCAGCTACCGGTGAGCTTGTCGCAGCTGTCCAACGTACAGGGCTTGCCGTCGTCGCAGATCTTCTTGGGCATCAACAGCCGCCGGATGCGATGGCTCGACGTCTCGGCGATGTAGAGGTGGCCGTCGGTGCCGAGCGTCGCGCCCTGCGGGTGGTAGAAGCTGGCCGAGGTCGCGAAGCCGTCGACCGAGCTGGCGGCGCCGTTGCCGGCCACGGTGCTGACTTTTCCCCCGGAGATCATACGTATTCGCTGATTGCTGGCGCTGTCGACGACGAAGATGCGGCCGAGCGCGTCGACGTCGATCGTCTCGGGTGTCGAGAACTGCGCGGTCAGCGCTGCGCCGTCGCTCCAGCCGTTGGTCCCGGCGCCGGCGATGGTGGTGACGGTGCCGTCGGCGACCTTGCGAATCCGTCGGTTGTTGGCGTCGGCCACATACAGCGCGCCGTCTGGACCGAAGGCGATGTCTTGCGGTGCGCTGAACTTCGCTGACGTCGACGCGCCATCCGCGTAGCCCGCGCTGCTGCCCGCGAAGGTCGCGACGTTGTTGGCGGCGTTGAGCGTGCGAATGCGGTGATTGTTGATGTCGGTGATGTACAGCACGCCAGCGCCGTCTTCCGCGAGACCACCCGGCTCGACCTGGAACTGGCTGCTCGTGACGTAGCCGTCGAGCAGCCCAGCGGTGCCGCTGCCGGCGAGGGTGCCCACCGTGCCCGTCGCGGACACCGTTCGCAGCCGCGCGCCGCGGCCGTACACGACCAACGAGCCGTCTTTGCGCAGCAGCAGCGTCGAGGGCGACGTGAACTTTGCCGACGAGCCGGCGCCGTCCAAGTAACCAGCGGTGCCGCTGCCAGCGAAGGTGGTGACCTTGCCGTCCTTGGTCATCTTGCGAATGCGGTGGTTGTCGCGGTCCGCGATGTAGAGCGTGCCCGCGGCGTCCTGCACCAAGTCCCACGGCGACCGGAAACGCGCGTTTGTGGCGGCGCCATCGACGTAGCCCAAGCTGCTGCCCGCGATCGTGGTGACCAAGCCCACGTCGGTCTGGCAGCTCTTGCCCCAGCAGGTCTCGCCCTGCGTGCAAGCGTCGCCGTCGTCGCAGCTCGCGGTGTTGGCGGCGTTCGAGCAGGCGCCAGTGAGGGTGTTGCAGCTGTCGGTCGTGCAGACGTTGTTGTCCTCGCAGCTGTTGATGGCGCCGCTGCAGGCGCCCTGCGCGTCGCAGGTGTCGTCGAGCGAGCAGCCGTCGCCGTCACTGCACTTGCTGCCGATGATCGCGGCCTGGTGGTCGCACTTGCCGGTCAGCTGGTTGCAGCTGTCGGTGGTGCACGACGAGCCGTCATCGCAGTCCTGGATCGCGAACGCCATCACACGGATGCGGTCGCTGCCCGTCTCGCTCACGTAGAGTTGCCCGAGCGCGTCGCTGGTCACGCGGGCAGGCGACGACAGCGTGGCGTTGTCGAGCACCCCGTCCGCGCTGCCCGCGCTGGGGCCGCCAAAGAGCGGCGTCAGCTTGCCGCCTGACAGCTTCACGACCCGATTGTGGTTGGGCAGCGACAGGTAGATCACGCCGTTGGGCGCCACCGTCACGCCGCTCACGTAGCCGACCGCGGCCGACGACGCTGGGCCGAAGACGACGCTAGCGTTGCTCGCGCCCACCACCGTCGTCACGGTGCCAGCCTGCGAGATCTTGCGCAGCCGGTGATTGCTACTATCGGCCACGTAGACGTCGCCCGTTGCGTCAAAATCGACGCCTTGGCTGTTGTTGAAGCGCGCCGAGCTGGCGGGGCCGTCGACGAATCCAGCGCTGCCAGCGCCAGCGAGCGTCGTGACTTTGCCAGCGGTCGTGATGAGACGGATGCGGTAGTTGCTGGTGTCCGAGACGACGACCTGCCCCTTGCCGTCAACCGCCAACCCTGACGGGTTGTTGAACTTCGCGTCGGCCAACGCGCCGTCCAAATACCCTGCCACGCCGCTGCCGGCATACGTCGACACGACGTTTTTACCGGAGATCCGGCGGATTCGCTGATTGGAGCGGTCCGCCACCAGCACGCTGCCATCTGGCGCCGCGTCGAGCGCCATCGGGTAGTAGAAGCTCGCCGCGCTGCCCACGCCGTCTTCAAATTTGGCCGAGCCGCTGCCCGCGACCAAGCTCACGGTGCCGTCCGGCGTCACCTTGCGAATACGATGATTGCCGAAGTCCGCCACCCACAGATCCGCGCCGACGCGGGTCATCCCAAACGGATCCTTGAACTGCGCCGAGGCGCCCTTGCCGTCCGTATAACCAGCCGTCGAGCCGGCCAACGTCGTCAACTTCGGCAGCTCCGCGGTGCAGCTCTTCTCGTAGCAGGACTCCCCCGTGGTGCAAGCGGTGCTGTCGTCGCAGCTCAGCGTGTTCGCCTCATTGGCGCACGCCCCGAGGTAGGGATCGCAGCTGTCGGTCGTGCAGCCGTTGCCGTCGTCGCAGCTCTTGGTGGTGCCCGCGCAGGTGCCAACGCCGCTGCAGACCGTGTTGGTCGTGCAGGCGTCGCCGTCATCACAAGCGTTGCCGATCTGGGTCGCCGTGTGGGTGCAGCCCTTGGTTTTGTCGCAGAGATCGGTGGTGCAGGGCTCGCCGTCGTCGCAGCTCGCTTTGCCGAACTTCAGCACGCGAATACGCTGCGAGCCCGGATCCGTGAGCCAGACGTCACCATTGCGCGCGACATCCACGCCAAAGGTGGTCTTGGTCAACCGCGCGATGTGCAAGGCGCCGTCGGTGTAGGTGCCATACTCGATCATCGTGCTGACGGTGCCCTGGTCGATCCGCCGCAGCTTGCCGTTGCCGTAGTCGTTCAACAGCAAGCTGCCGTCCGCCATGACCGCCAGGTCGTACAGGCTGCTGAACTTCGCAGACGACGCGGCGCCATCCTGAAAGCCCGGGGTGCCGACGCCAGCGACCGTCGTCACCAAGCCATTTGGCGCCACCTTGCGGATGCGGTAGTTGTTCACATCGGTCACGTAGACGTCGCCCTGAGCACCGACCGCGACGCCGCGTGGGGCGTTGAACCGCGCCGAAGAGCCTGGGCCGTCGAGGTAGCCCGCCGTGCCGGACCCCGCCAGCGTCGTGACGATGCCAGTCGTGCTGATCGCCCGGATACGCTGGTTTCCCTGGTCGCTGACGACCACCGCGCCATCGGCCGTGACCGTGATCCCGACCAGGTCGGCGAAGCGCGCTTGGGCCGCTGGACCATCGACGTAGGCCTTGTTGCCGTCGCCCGCGTAGGTGCTGACCACACCCGCCGGGCTGACGCGCCGCACCCGCCTATTTCCGGTGTCACAGACAAAGACGATGCCGCCCTTCGCCGTGGCGATCGCCTGCGGAGAAGAGAACTTCGCGGCGGCGCCAGGTCCGTCGGCGTAGCCAGCCGCGCTGCCCGCGACGGTGGTGACGGTGCCGTCTGTGGTCATCTTTCGGACCCGGTGTGTGCTGGCGTCGACCCACCAGACCACGCCGTTGTCGCTGACAGAGACGCCGTACGGGCCATAGAGCGTCGCCGACTTGGCGGGGCCGTCCTGCGAGCCAGCGCTGCCTGTGCCGATCGCGGTCTCGATCACCCCCAAGCCGCCGACACAGACGCCCGCCTTGCAGCCGTCGCCCGTCGTGCAGCCGTCGCCGTCACTGCAGCCCTCTTCGTGGGCCGGGTGGCTGCAAATACCTGTAGCGACGTCACACAGATCCTTGGTGCACTGCTTGCCGTCGTCGCAGTCTTTCGCCTTACCAACACAGGCGCCCTTGGTGTCGCACGCCTCGTTGAGCACACAGGCGTCGCCATCATCACACTTGGCGCCAACGCTCACCGCCTTGTGGCTACAAGCCCCAGTTTTGGCGTCGCAGCTGTCGGTGGTGCAGGGGTTGCCATCGCTGCAGTCGATCGCGCCAGGGAGCAGCTTGCGGATGCGGTTGTACTGGTAGTCGGCAAGATACATCGCGCCACCGGAGGCGGGCGCCATGCCATACGAGTATCGCAGCGCAGCCTTGTCCGCAGGTCCATCGCTCATCCCAGCGACGCCAGAGAACGCGACGGTGCTGACCAGCCCTTGCTGCGTCACGCCGCGCAGTACGTGATTGCCAAGTTCGAAGACCAGCAGGTTGCCCTGACCGTCCACCATGACGGTGCTCGGCGAATTGAATTTCGCGAGTCCACCCTGCGCGTTGACGAGCCCATAGCTGCCGCTACCGGCGAGCGTCGTGACTTGGCCGCCGAAGATCAGGCGAATTCGGTGGTTGCTATAGTCCGCCACATAAACGCGACCGCTCTTTCCCTCAGCCACATCAAAAGGGTTGTAGAACCTAGCGCTCGCAGCCGGACCATCTGTGAATCCGCCGCTCCCGTGCACACCCGCAACAATGACCGTCGTCTTGGCGATGGGATCGTAGCGGCGGATTACATGTCGTCCCGTGTCAGCGACCAACACCGTGCCATCAGCGCTTGTGGCGACGCCGCGCGGGCGATTCAGCGGTGACACGACGACCGTTTTTATGAATCCGGTCGCGTCGACGTGCCGCAAAGAGTTGTTGTAATAATCGGCGACGTAGACACCGCCATTGCCGTCATAGGCCAACCCCGCCGGGTTGCGAAACCTGCCGTTTTTTCCGTCGGTGTTGTAGCCGTAGTTGTTGGGTGTGCCAGCGAAAATCGTGACCTGACCCGACGTCGAGATCTGCCGAACCACGTGACTGCCGTAATCCGACACAAACAAGGTGCCGTCGGGCGCCGCGACGATGTCCCAAGGATTGTTGAATTTGGCCTGTGCGACGCCGCCGTTCGTGGTCCCGGCCGTGCCCGTACCCGCAAACGTCGACACCATCCCACCAACCGGCGCCACGCACTTGCCGCCCGTGCACGTCTCGCCGGTCGTGCAGACCGTGCCGTCATCACAGCTGCCGCTGATCGGCGTCGTCACGCACTTGCCGCTGGCCTTGTCGCAGCTGTCCGCCGTACACGAATCATCGTCATTACAGACCTTCGACGCGCCGTTCACACACTTGCTATCAGCGCAGCTATCCGGGGTACAAGCGTTGTTATCCGAGCACGACGCCAGCTTCCAGCTCAGGCCATCGTCCGCGCACGTGCCGAGCTGATCGCCCTTGCAGGCCAACGATTTCGGCGTGCAGAGCCACTTCTTGCACTCACCGTTCAAGCACGACGCCTGCTGCTTGTTGCAGTCGATCGTCGAGACCCAGTTGGTGCCGTCGGGCAGACACGACACGATGCGCGAGGCGGTGCAGTACTTCGACTCGGGATTACAGATCTGCTTGAGGCATTCGGTGCCAGCGCAGACGTAGCTCGAGGCGCAGGCTTTGTCGGTAAACGCCGTGCCATCGCCGTTGCAGGTGCGCTGCTTGCCGCCCACACACGAGACCGCGTTGGGCACGCAGACCTGCGGCACACACGCGCCCTTGAGGCAGCCTTTGTCAGCGCCGCACGTCGTCAGCTTGGTGGTAACCGTGCCGAGCGCGTTGCACTGCAAGACGTCCTTGCCTGAGCAGGACAGCGCGTTCGGCGCGCAGATGACGCTCTTGCACGCGCCCGTGTCGCAGGTCTTGCCGCTGCCGCAGCTGCTCTCGACCCAGGCCAAGCCATCGGCGGCGCACGTGCGGACGGTCGCCGCGCTGGGACCGACGCCGCAGGCCGTCTCTCCGGGCTTACAGACCAACTTCTTGCACACGCCAGCCACGCACAGGTTGCCGCTCGCGCAGGTCGTCTGCTTCGTCGCCGCGGTGCCGGTGCTGTCGCAGAGCATGACGTCTTCGCCGGTGCAGAACGACTTTCCCGCCACGCAGATGATCGTCTTGCACGCGGTGCCGGCGCAGGTCTGGCCGCTCGCGCAGCCCGCTTCAACCCAGCCGAGGCCGTCGGCTTTGCAGGTCAAGATCTTGCCGTCAGCCCCGCACTTCGTCTCGCCGCCTTTGCACACCTTGGCGAGGCAGCTGCCGGCTTGGCACAGCTCGCTGCTGCTGCAGGTCGACTTCTTCGTCGCGACGGTGCCGGTGCCGTCGCAGACCATGACGTCCTGACCGGCGCAGAACGATTGGCTCGCCGTGCAGATGAGCTTCTTGCAGGCCGTCCCCGCGCACGTCTGGCCGCTGACGCAGCTGGAGGTGACCCAGCCGAGGCCGTCGGCCTTGCAGGTCAAGATCTTGCCGTCGGTCCCGCACTTGGTCTCACCGCTTTTGCACACCTTGGCCAGGCACACGCTGCCCTGGCACACCTCGGCGCTCGTGCAGGTCGACTGCTTGCTGGCCGCCGTACCGGTCTTGTCGCAGAGCATCACGTCCTGCGCCGCGCAGAAGGTCTTGTCGCTGCTGCAGATGATGGTCTGGCACGTGGTACCCGCGCAGGTCTTGCCGTCGCCGCAGGCCGCGGTTGTCCACGTCAACCGGTTGGGTCCGCAGGTCTTCAGCTGGCCCTTGGCGTCGCAGCTTGTCTCTTTGACGACGCAGATCGCCTTGGTGCAGGCCCCGTCGCTGCAGACCTCGTCGGCCTTGCACCCTTGGCCCTTCACCTGCTGCGTCCCGCTTGTGTTGCAGATCTGCGGCACGCTGGTCGGCACCGCGCCCGCGCAGCTCTTGGCGCCGGCCGTGCAGATGACCGCCTCGCAAGCGCCCGCATCACACGCCGTGCCGCTCGGGCAGCCCGCCGCGAGGTACGACAAGCCATCCAACGCGCAGGTCTCCACCTTTCCGGCCGTCGCGCCGGCCCCGCAGCGCGTCTCGCCGGACTTGCACAGCTGCGTCAGACACGCGCCCTTGCTGCAGACCTTGCCCGCCGCACACGTCGCCGCCTTGCTCAGCGCCGTCCCGGTGGGGTCACACTGCATCACGTCGGCGCCCTGGCATGACAGCTCGCTCGCCTTGCACACGACGGGCTTGCAGTCGCCCGCCGAGCACGCCTTGCCGAGCGGACACGCGCTCGGCATCCAGACGAGGCCGTTG
>CALENB010000020.1 GCA_937910235.1 uncultured Myxococcales bacterium
GCTGCACGGGGGGCTGAACGGGGGGCTGAACGGGGGGCTGCATGGCGGGCTCCGGGGTGCGATGCGACGGCGCGGCTGGCGCCAAGGTGAGGGCCGAAACCGGGGAGGACGCCTCCGCGCTCGTGACGCTGGAGGACCGTGCGCAGCTCGCCATCAGCCCGAGCGCCGCGACGGCGGCGACCTGACGCCACCTGGGCGCACGACCGCGGCTCCGCTGAACCTGGGGGCCACGAGGATGGGGGCCACCGTGGTGGGCGTGACGACGCACGAGACTGCGCATGGCTGAACTCCTGTTTGCCCAGTCAGCATAGGCCGCGCGGCTGCAGATCCCACAGCCAACCGCCGCGACAACGCCAACCGCCGCGACCACGCCAGACGGCTACTTGCAGGCGCCCGCGACGCACGTCTTGCCGGTGCTGCACTGCGTACCGTCCGCCACGGGGACTTGCGTGCAGGAGGCCTTGGGCATGCCAATGCAGACGGGCACACACGACGAGTTCGTATCGAGGCTGCCCCAAATCCAGGTGCCGGAGCTGCTCAGGTTCGTCGTCACTTCGATTCGGACGCCAAGGGCGTCGCCGTAGCCGGC
This sequence comes from uncultured Myxococcales bacterium, assembly GCA_937910235.1. Lineage (GTDB taxonomy): Bacteria > Myxococcota_A > UBA9042 > UBA9042 > UBA9042 > UBA9042. The sequence goes on from CALENB010000020.1 coordinate 590, forward strand.
CGTCGGCGGCAGCAGCTTGTAGCCGGTGGCACCCGAGTAGTCGACCGGTGAACCGTCCAACCACTCCCACGCCTTGAGCTTGTTTGCCTTGTACAGCCCCGTCCACACCGACGCGGAAGCGCTACCGAGGATCGTCGCCGCCATGTCCATGGCCAGTACGTTGGTCGCCGCGTCGTGGATGGAGAGCAGCGTGCGCCCCGTCGCTTGGCACGAGGCCAGCGCCTTGCTGCGGTTGCCGAAACCGGCGAGGTTGGCCGCATAGCACTGTCCCCCCATCACGACGCCGTCGCACTTCGTTGCGTCACACTTCGGTGTCGCGCACGGGTTGACCGCCGAACAGCCCGGGATCGCAAGGTGGACGCAGCCTTCAAGCGCATCGCAGACGTCGGATGTACACGCGTCACCATCGTCGCACGACGCGCTGCCGTGGGTGCAGCCCTTGCCCGTTGCGCAGGCGTCGGCGGTGCAGACGTCGCCGTCGGAACACGGCGCCGCGCTGTGGGCGCATTTGCCCGCGACGCAGGTGTCCGTCGTGCAAGGTTCGCCGTCGGTGCACATCTTCTGCGTCTTGAGCAGGCACCCAGCTGAGGCGGCGCAGCCGACGTGCCCCCAGCGATCGGCGCGCGCGATCAGACCGACGGGTTTTCCGGCGACGTTGGCGAACCCGGCGAGCGCCACGGTGTCGTCAGGCAGGGCGACGAGCCCATGTTTGGCGGGCTGGGCGAGCAGTCCGACCTGGATGATTTGGGCGCGTTCGAGCTCGCCCTTCGCGCTGAGCCGGGCGAGCCAGGTCTGGTCCAACAGCCCTTGTCGTTGCAGCCCGCTGAGCATGAAGGCGCCGTCTTTCAGGGCGACCAGCGAAGACGGCAGGGTTGTGGGCCCGACGCTGGTCGACCGCTGCCACAACACGTCGCCCTTGCCGCTGAGCGCGACCATCCAGGTGCGGCGCACGTTGTTGTGCGTTCGCCATCCAGCCGCGACCAGCTCCCCGGCGCTGCTGGCGGCTAGCGCGGTGAACGCCGAGGCGGCCCGCTCGGCATAGACACGCTGCCACAGGCGCTTGCCAGAGCCGTCGAGCGCCGCCGCGTGGGCGTTGTGTTTGGCGTCCTCTTCCGGGACCCCACCCCAAATGGCGCCGACGACCCACGCTGTGTCGTTGCCGACGATCAACCCGTCGCTCAGCCCGACGTCGGCGCCAGCCACGTAGTAGCGGCCGACGCCGCTCTCGCTCCAGACCGCGTCTCCAGAGCTCTTGCGTCGCACCACAAGTGAGGTGATTCGGCCGCCGTATCCGCCGGGGCAGGCCCGCACGTCGAGCACGTCACCGCCCGGGTAGCCGGCGATCCTGACGATGTGACCGCTTGTGCAGACGTTGTAGGGCGGCGTCTTCTTCCACTGCTCCTTGCCGGCAGCGCTCAACCCGAGCAGGCGCGGCCCCGAGCTCTGTCCGAGCGCGTCCCCACGATCGATGCCGACGACAAAGCCGCCGTCGGCCCGCTCCATGAGCGCCGTGCCGCGCACCCCCGAGATACCGGTAGCGACGCCTGTGTGGGTGTAGGCGACCGTCGCGCTGACGGGCTCGCCGGCGTCCGTCAACTTCACCAGCCACACCTTGCGCGGTTGGCTGCCCGAGTAGTCATCCTGCTCACCCAGCGTCGCCAATCCGCCATCTTTCAGCGCGATCAGCCCGCTATAGCGCCACTCTGGTGCGTGGGGGTGGGTCTTCACGTACAGCTTGCCCGTCTTCGCCGGCTCGCAGGCGCCCTTGCTGCACACGCCATCGATGGAGCAGCCGTCCGCCGGATCACAGGTGAAGGCGTCGACACCCGTGTGCGTGCAGCCTTGGCTGCCGTGGCAATCGTCGGCGGTGCACACCAGCTTGTCGTTGCACTCGTCGGCCTTCATGGCGAGACACGTACCCGCGGCGCCGCAGCTGCTGTGGCCAAACTGGTCGACGCGCGCGAACAGCCCGGATTCCTCGGCTTGGGTGCCGCCGCGGCGACCGACAACCAACACGTCGCCATCGGTCGCCACAGCCAGGGCCAGCGCCGCGTCACCGCCGCCGCCGTCCATGCTGCGCTGCCACTGCTGGTTGCCGCGGTCGTCGATCGCGGCGAGCCACGCGTCGTCATTGCCACCCGACGGGTTGGTCGTGCCTCCCAGCAGCCAGCCTTTGCCGAGCGCGGTGATCGCGGTCGCGTCGCCATGCACGGTCGCGGTGCGCAACCAACGCTGTTTGCCGTCCGTATCGACCCGCGCCCACAGCGCCCGCGGCGTGTTGTTGGCGGCCACGGTTGTGCGCCCCGCCACCAGCCAGCCGTCGGTCGTCGCCGCGAGGCTCAGCAGCTCGACGCCGCCTGCGGCCGTGAGCGTCGCGTCCAAACCGCCGGATTTACCGGTCGCGAGCGCTAGGACGAGGCGACCCTTCGCCCCGGCGCCAGTCCCGACGCGCCCCGCGAACACCGCGGCGCCGCCCGCCGCAGGGACCGCGCCCAGCACCTCGCCGTTGCCCAGCCACGGCGTCGACTGCCATTCGAACGCGCCCGCCGCGGTCAGCCGCGCCGCCCAGGGTGTGCGCGCGCCGGTGCCGACCCGCTGCCAACCAGCCACCATCACCGCGCCGCCGGGCTGCACCACCACCGCGCGCGCGACCTCATCGATCCCCTTGGCGCCGACCTCTTGGCTCCACACCACCGTGCCAGTCGACGGATTGAGGCGCGTCACGCGGGCGTTCAGCCCCACAGACGCGGCCCGCATCGCCCCCGCCACCACAGCGTCGCCATCCTCACGCAGACCGACCGCCCACGCGCCAGCCCACGGATCCGGCTCGCTAGACAGCACCGTGAACGCCTGACCCGCCGCTTTGCCGCCAAACTTGAGCGGCGTGAGCTGCGGTGCGCCGGCGCGGTCGTACCGGGCGATCCACCACGCGCTCGCGGTCGGGCTGCTCTCGCTCCCTTGCCAGCTGCGCCCCACCGCCAGCGCGTGACCCTGGGGCAGCGCCGCCGTGGCCGCGAGCCTGCTCTGCCACTTCGCCACGCCACGAGCGACATGCATCAGCCGCTCTTTGCCGCCCGCCTCGCAGCTGCCGCCCTTACACAGCGCACCGACCGTGCAGCCCGTTCCGTCCGCACACGGCTCGCCGTCTACCTTGGCGACCACCACGCACTGAAAGCCGCCATTGCCCTTGTTCGGCGCGCACATGGCCTTCTCGCAGGCTCCCGCTGGCAACTTGCACACGATCGGTTGCCCGCCGAGGCACTTGCCCTCGCTGCACACGTCAGTGGGCGTGCACGGGTCGCCGTCCGCGTCGCAGCCCTTGCCGTTGAGGCTCTTGAGGTCGAACGAACACTTCCCCGTCTTCGCGTCGCACAGGTCGATGGAACAGGCGTTGCCATCGGCGCAGTTGGCCTTGCTGTAGGTGCAGCCCTTGCCCGGAATACAGGCATCTTGGGTGCAGAGATCCTGGTCGTCGCAGAGGTTCTTTGAACCCTGACAAGAGCCCGTCGCGCACGCGTCCTTCTCGGTGCACGGCTCGCCATCGTCACAGCTCTTACCGTCATTGGCCGCCACCAAAGCGCACGCCCCCACCTTCGGATCACACGCCTTTTTGGTGCAGATGTTGCTCGGCTGCTGACCGCACACCACCACCGAGTCGGGGTTAAAGACACACTTGCGCTTGCCCGCGGTCTTGTCGCAATACCAGACGCCGTTGCACTTGTTGCCGTCGTCCTTCGTATCGCAGTCACTATCGTTAGAACACTCACAGATGAGCTTGCCGGCTTGGCACAGCCCACCCACGCACGTGTCGTTGGTGGTGCACGGATCGCCATTGTCACAGCCAACCAGCGGCATCGGCTCGGTCGGCGCCTTCACCTCCCAGCGGCACTCGCTCTTGTCCGCGTTGCAGACCTGCTTGGCCTCCTTCGCCGCCGTCGGAATGCACTGGCCGCTCTGGCTGTGGCACGCCAGCTTCATGCAGGCCGTATTATCAACGGTTTTGCAGACCACGGTCTTCGCTGAGTTGGGTTTGCAGAGCCCTGAGGTCTTGTCGCAGTACGGCAAGCCGTTGCAGAGGTTGCCGTCGTCCTGCGCCGCGCAGTCGGCGTCCGCGCTGCACTTGCAGAGGTCCTTGCCGCCCTGGCAGCTGCCCGCCTTGCAGGTCGTGCTGGCGACGCACTTGTCGCCGTCATCGCAAGGCAGGTTCTTCTTCTTCGGATCGGCCGACGCCTGCACTTCGGTGCGGCACTGCAGCCCGCCGGTGGAGAGCGTCAGGCAGATCGTGTCGACCAACTCCACGTGCGTCGGCACACACTTGCCGGTCTTCGCGATGCAGGCGTTCTTCACACAATCGCTGTCCTGCGCGCTCGGACACGAGACCGTCGTCGCCGGGTTGAGCTGGCACTGCGCCACCTGCTGATTGCAGAACAGGGTGCCGTTGCAGAGGTTGCCGTCCTCCAGCTTGGCGCAGTCGCCGTCCTTGGTGCAGGCGCAGGTGTTGGTCGCGCCCTTGCTGCACACCCCCTTGGCGCAGACGTCGCCCGTGGTGCAGGCGTCGCCGTCGTCGCAGGCCACCGGTTTTGCCGCGGCGCCGGGCTTCTTCAGGGCCCACGAGCAGTCGGCCTTGTCGACCCCGGCGCACGTCTCGTCCAGCCACTCCACCGCGGTCAACTGGCAGGCGCCCGTGGTGGGCAGGCAGGTGTTCTTGATGCAGGCGTTGTCCGCCACCGACGGGCACGTCACCTTCGTGGCGGGGTTGACCTTGCACGAGCCGCTGCTCAGCTCGCAGTACAAGGTGCCATTGCAGAGATCGCCGTCCTCGTCCTTGAGGCAGTCTTTATCCTGGGTACACGCGCAGATGTCGGTGCCGGTCGGCGTGCAGGCGCCGCTCTTGCAGCTGGCTTGGTCGCACGCCCCTTTCGCGGTGCAGTCGCCGCCCTCCGCGATGGGCATCACGCTGCACTGGCCCGTCTTCGGCGCGCAGCTCGCTTTGGCGCAGGGGCCGTCCTTGGCTGTGTTGCAGACCACCACGCTGGCCGGGTTGACCTTGCACGCATACGGGAACGCGGCCTTGTCGCAGTACTGCGAGCCATTGCAGGCGTCGGCGTCATCGAACTTCGCGCAGTCGGCCGTCGTGCTGCAGGCGCACGTTGAGACGCCGCCCATGCAGCTGCCCTTGCTGCACACGTCACCCGTGGTGCAGGGATCGTCATCACTGCAGCCCAAGCCTGTATTTGTGGGCTTTGAGCTGCATCCACCGGTCGACGAATCGCAGGCCTCAACCGTGCAGGGGTTGCCGTCCTCAGGGCAAAACACGGGCGCGAGCGACCCGCCTCGACATTGGTACGGGAAGGTCGTGGTGTCGCAGGTTGGTGTGCCGTGGCAGAGGTCGGTCTTGCCGACGCAGTCTGGGTCGACGCGGCATGCACACAGATCGGCGCCGGCCTCGCAGGTGCCCGCCTTGCAGGTGTCGCCGACCGTACAGACCTGGCCGTCGTCGCACGGCAGCCCCTCCAGGTCGATGACGGCGCAGCTCCCGGCCAGGCACCGCCGGAGCGCGCACGGGCTACCGGCGGCCGGGCAGTCGGCGTCCGCCTTGCACGCGTTGCCTGTGGAGATGGACGTATCGGCCGCCGACGAGTCCCCCGTCGTGGCTGCATCGGCTTGGGTCGCGGTCTGGCCGGGACCGGCGCTCGACTCACCGCATCCGACGCTGATTGCCGTGAGGAGGACGAGCGTGGCCAGGAGCTGGAGCTCGCCGCCCAGCCGCGCACGCGGTCCGGCGGTGTGCGGACGAGCACAGGGGACCGCGGGTCGGTCATTTGGAGGGTTTTTCATCCCACTAGCTTACCCGTGATGGGCGTGCATAGGCAAGGAATCGTTGGCAAAGTCGTTACCTATCTCGACATGACCCTGTCAAACTTCTCGATCGCCGATCCATCCCGCTAACGGGCTCGCGCCGCCAGCGACCGATAGAGCGCCACATACCGCGCCGCCATGGTGTCCACGCCGAAGTTCGCGATGACGTGGGCGCGCCCGGCTGCCCCCGCCCGCTGTCGCGCCGCCGTGTCGGTGAGCCATGGCGACAACGCCGCGATGCAACCGTCGTCATCGTCGACGGCAAAGGTCCGCACAAAGTCACCCTGCGCCTGCAGCGCCACGCAGGCGGGCAAGGCGCTCGTCACCGCTGGCAGCCCACACGCGAGCGCCTCCAGTACGGCGTTGGGTTGCCCCTCGGTGTGGGAGGCGTGCACCAGCAGATCGTGTTGGCGGAGATCTTCCGCGATGTTGGCGCTAAACCCAGGCAGCGTCCGAGCCGGGTCCAGGCCTAGCCACGTGGCCAGCGACGTGAGCGCGGCGCGATCTGGGCCTTCGCCGTAGATCGTGGTCTCCACCGCGCGACCCGCCTGCCGCAGCCGCGCCGTCACCCGCAGCAGCTGCGCCCAGTTTTTCAGGGGTTTGAGCGTGCCGATGGCCGCGATTCGGAGCGGCGCATCGGCTGAGCTCGTGTGCAGCGCGGCCTGCTCCGGCACCACGATCCCGTTCGGCACCACCAACGGCGCGGGCGCGTGCAACCCGGCGCCTTCGAGGTCGTCAAAGAGGTGCTGACTGTTGGCGACCGTGGCCGACGCGAAGCGCAGGAGCCTGGCGCTGGGCTGCAGCTTCGGCGCGCCGGAGTCCGTGCTGCGCGTCAGCATCGCGCGGATGTTGACGACGACGGGGCGACGATGCATCGGCCACGTCAGCAGCGGGTAGATCGCGGGCGCGGTGTGCCAGCAATGGATCACATCCGGTCGATCGCGCAGCACGGCCCGCGCAAACGCCGCCAACTTGCCGGCACGTGAGGTCGCCTTGGCGTCGTAGACCCGCGCCAGCTGGGCGCGAACATGGCCATCCCACACGCCGCCTGGGTTCACGATGAAGCCGCCGAGATCAACTAAATGCCGCGCGCGCTCAGCGAAGAGCGCGAGCTGCCGTTCCGCGCCGCCGCCGCCCAGCAGGCCGATGACCAGGAGCACCCTCGGTCGCTGCCTGCTCATCGCGCCACTGCCTCGTGCAGCATGGCGTCGAGGGCCTCCATGCAGGTGATCTGGTCAGCCCGCGCCGCGACCAGCTCGCGATTGTGGGCGCGCGCGTGGGTCCGCAACGCGGTGTCGGTGAGCGCGCGCTGCAACGCGTCGGCGAGGGCGACCTCGTCACCGACCGGAAACAGCAGGCCGGTGCGACCGTCGTCGACCCAGGGCCGGTTGGCGGTGATGTCAGACAACACCGGCAGCGGCCCGACCGCCATCGCCTCCAGCAGCGACGCGCTCGTGCCGTCACTGCGCGAGGCCGACACGTAGACGTCGGCCCGCGCTACCTCGAGCGGCACCTGCTCGTCCGGGCTAAACCCTGTGCAGTTGACCTGCCCCTCGAGGCCAAGCCGCGCGATGTGGGCGCGGCGCTCCTCCAACAGCACACCGCCGCAGAGGAAGGTGGCGGTGAACGGCACGCCGCGTCGCTTCAGAAGGGCCAGCGCCTCCACGATCACCGCGTTGTCATACACCGGCGCGTGGCGGCGGGTGCACACCACGTGCGGCAGCGCGGCGGTCGGCGCGGGCGCCAAAGCGAAGCGCCGCACATCGACGCCGGTTGGAAAGGTGCGGATCCGATCGGGCGCGACGCCGTAGGCCACCAGCGCGTCCGCGAGCGCGTCGGAGACGGCGTGCAGCAGCGTCGCGCGGCGCGTGATCCCCCCAATAATCAGCTTCCGAGCGAGGGACGGCACCTGCATCGTGCCCTTCGGCCGCAGGATATCGGAGCCGACGGCCGAGACCACGAGCGGGCCAAACCAGGACAGGCACGCGGCGAGTCCATTCGAGATGAGGTAGGTGGCGAGCACCACATCTGGCTGAAAATGCCGCAGCAGGCGGGCGAGCTTGGGCGCGTGCAGCACAAACGGCCTCTTGTCCTGCAGCGGGCGATAGGGCAGCCGGCCGACAAAATGCACATCGAGCCCGTCGATCTCATCTGGACAGAACGAGAAGATTCGAACGGTATGCCCAAACCCCAGGAGCGCGCGGGCAAAATCCGCGGTCCACGGCGCGTCCGTGTGCGCGACCATCGCGACCTTCATGTGCGCTCCTTCGGCCCTCGTCGGTGCCCCGCAAGCCTCTCCAACAAGCGCGCGTACCGGCCCGCTCGGAGCGCCGTTGTCGCTTTTGGCCGCGACTAAATCAACGAGGGCCCCACCAGCGCCCTAATACGCCCGCTCACCGGTCAGCGCATGACCGAGCACCAACGAATGAATCTCGTCCGTGCCCTCGTAGGTGTAGGTGCTCTCCAGATTCATCGCGTGGCGCATCACGTGGTATTCGCCGGTGATGCCGTTGCCGCCCATCAGCCCGCGCGCCGTCCTCGCGCACATCAGCGCGATCCGGCAGTTATTTCGCTTCAGCAGGCTGACCTGTGGCGCGCGCAGCTTGTCTTGCTCCTTGAGTCGACCGTAGTGCAGCGCCAACAAACTCGCCTTCACCACCTCGCTGATCATCTCGGCGAGCTGCCCCTGCACCAGCTGCTTGCGAGCGATCGGACCGCCCCACTGCTGCCGCTCAACGCTGTACTCCGTGGCCTTCTCCAGACAGAACCGCGCGGCGCCCAGCACGCCCCACGACACACCAAACCGCGCGTTGTTAAGGCACGACAGCGGCCCGCGCATGCCCTCTGCTTTGGGCAGCCGCGCCGAATCGGGCACGCGCACGTTGTCGAGCATCAGCCCGCCGGTGCTCGACGCGCGCATGCTCAGCTTGTGCGGGATGTCATGCGCCGACAAGCCCGCAGATCCAGCCTCTACGATGAACCCGCGCATGCTCTCGGAGTCCTCGCTGGTCTTCGCCCAGACGATCGCGACGTCGGCGATCGACGCGCTGGTGATCCACATCTTGCTGCCCGTGAGCAGCCAGTCGTCGCCGTCGCGTTTGGCGCGGGTGAGCATGCCGCCCGGGTCACTGCCGTGGTTGGGCTCGGTCAGACCAAAGCAGCCGATCTTTCGCCCGGCGGCCATCTCCGGCAGCCAGTAGTTTTTTTGCTCCTCGCTGCCCCAACGCCAGATGGCGTACATCGCTAGGCTCGTCTGTACGGACACAAACGACCGCAGCCCTGAGTCGCCGTACTCGAGCTCGTGGCAGGCGAGCCCGTAGGAGACATGACCGATGCCGGGGCAGCCATACCCCGTCAGGTTGGCGCCCAGGACCCCCAGCTCACCGAGCTCCAGCGCGATCTCTTTGCGAAAGCGCCCTTCGGCGAAGTCGTCGACGATAAAGGGCAGGATGCGATCGGCGACGAATCGCCGCGTCATGTCGCGCACCGCGACCTCTTCCTCGCCCAACAGACCTTCCCAGCCGATGAACTGTTCAACGCTCGTCGCCATGATCAACCTCCCCATTGTCGCTGGCATCCCGTCGCCGAGATCGCCGTTTACTGGCGTGCTGTTCGGGTGTCACGCCGTTCGTCCCCAAGCGGCGCTGTTCGTCAGCGCTGCGGCAGGATGCGTGTCTTAGGCCGCGGTGCCAACCAGCTCATGACGACCCATGCGCTCCAGCTGCTGCGTGCGCCAGGCGCCGAGCAGCGCGGCACCGATGGCGCCGGCCATCTGGGAGTTGTCGTGCAGCCGAATATCGAGCGCTGCGACCTTCTTGCGGCGCTTCAGGCTGACCTCGACCGACTCCTCGATCGCGCGGATCATGCCCTTGTTCTGCGCCATGCCGCCCGTCACCAGGACCACGCCGTCCGCGTTCACCGCGCGCAGCAGCCGCGCCAGACGACCGGCGATGCTGCGGTGGATGCCGTCGAGGATGTCCGACGTGGCGATGCCGCGGCTGACCATGTTGATCACGTCCGTCTCAGCCAGCACGGCGCAGATGCTCGAGACCTTCTCGGGATCGGTCGACGCCATCGCGAGGTCGCCCACATCCTCGAGCGAGACGCCAAGATAGCGCGCGATGTTCTCGACGAACTGGCCCGATCCGCTCGCGCACTGGCTCGTCATGCGGTGGCCGAGGACTTTGCCGCGGTAGTCGATGAGGATGGCCCGGGCGTGCAGCGCGCCGATGTCGAGCACCGCGCGCGTCTCGGGCTCCAAGAACACGGCGCCGCGGGCGTGGGTGGTCATGCCGTAGAAGTGGCCGGTGCGAAAACGTACGGCGTCGCCGTCGCCGGTGCTGGCGATGTAGTCGAAGTCGGCCAGAGAGACGCCAGCCGCAGCGCAGGCGTTGGTGAACGCGTCAGCGGCGACCTCGTGGATGTGGCGGCGGCGAATGCGCCACGCCGAGCTGGCCAGCAGCTCTCCTGCGGCGCCGGCGCGGCTGCGCATGATGGCGACCTTCACCGCCCCCGAACCGGCGTCGATGCCGGCGGTGAGGTGAACGCGATCGGTCGAATCGACGACGGCGGCCGCCGGATCATCGGCCACGCTGCGCTCCGCGCTGCCTGAAGTTGTGACTGTTAGGTTGCTCATGATGGCTCCCCTCCGTCGGCGCTAGTCGCACGACGCGGCGGTGATGCAGCCGCTGCAGGCCGTGTGATCCAGGGATTTTGCGGTGGCGTCGATATCGTACGTCGGCAGGATGTTGGCCTTGCCAGCGCGCAGGTCATCGAGCGCGAACATCGCCGCCCCCAACGCGCCCATGTAGATCGAATCCGGGTGGGCGTTCAGCGTCACGTCAACGCCGTAGTTGGCGTCGACGAGCTCCCGCAGCATCTTGGTGGCCATGGGGTTCTTGCAGACGCCGCCGGTGAAGGTGAACTCGTCGCGGATGCCGCCGGAGCGGGCCAGCAAGCTCATGGCCCGCAACATGATGGAGCGGTGCAATCCGGCCAGCACGTCTTCACGCTTCTGACCCAGGGCGAGGCGCTCGCGCAGCTCAGCGCCCGCAAACACGGTGCAGGTCGAGTTCACGCGGATGACCTTATCCGCCTTGAGCGCCAGCGGCCCGAGCTCGTGGAGACCGAGGTTGAGCTCGTCCGCGATGTAGCCCAGATACCGGCCACAGCCAGCGGCGCAGCGGTCGTTCATCTGAAAAGACGTCACCACGCCGTTCTCATCGATCTGGATGGCCTTGGTGTCTTGTCCGCCGATGTCGAGCACCGTCTTTGTGCCCGGAAATACGCGGTGTGCGCCGCGTCCGTGGCACAAGATCTCGCTGCGCACCGCCGCCTTGGGGAAGGGCAGCGTCTGGCGTCCGTACCCCGTGCCGCTGAACGCGACCTCCTCGATGGGGCTCTCCGCGACCTCCAGCACGATGCGGCTGATCACCGCGTGCGTGACGCTGTCTGCGCCCGTGAAGATGCGCTCCGCGGCCATCTTGAGGTTGTCGGCGAAGGTCTCGTTGCGAACGGTCGTCTCGACGTCGAGGATGGCGCGATCGAAGAGGCCGATAAGGCGGTCGAACGGCACATCGCTCCTCGCCGCGAGGCGCTCCGCCTCAGAGGTGAACGCGGCGCCGGCGATATCGCGGAAAAAGTCGCTCTTGCGGCCCGTATCGTCGAGAAACAAGGCCGGCGCGTTGGCGGCCATGGTGTCGAGGATCTGACTGGCCGCAGGCTCCAGCACCGACTTGAACGGCGCCATGAAGACATGGTCCAGCAGCTGATAGATCCGGGCCGCCAGCGCCGCGAGCTCGCCGAGATAGACCTCCAGACGAAAGGCGTCGCTCAGTCGCGCCGCCACGTCCTGCTCGATCATGCCGTCGGCCAAATCGATGGCCCGCCGCAGCATCGACATGCGCGCCGCCGTCAGCGCCTCGCGCCGCGCCACCGCGCACGCGACCTCGTAGTTGCTGCGCGAGTTCGTGATGCCGCGCCCCACAATCTCACCCTGCTCATCGAGCAGCACGGCTTTGGTCGTGGTTGATCCCAGGTCGATGCCAACGATAACTCTCATCTCACCCTCCGCGCTGCACAGTTTTTGCGCCAGCGTTAGGCCGCAACAAATCCGCCCTGCCGCTTGGCCTCAAGCATCTGCAAATAGCTCTGCACCCGGTTGTCGATGTTGCTCTTGCTGAAGTAGCGCGGATCGACCAGATCCGACTCCACAAAACCGCCCGGCACGCCGGTGCGCTCCTCCAGCTCGCGTAGGATCAACAGCTGCCCGGCCGAGAAGCTGTTGCACGACTTGACGCTGTTGATGAAGAACCCGTCAGCCTCGTAATCCTTGATGTATTTCTCAAGAAGGTCGATGCGCGAGGGCAGGCCCAAGTTGGTGTAGCAACCGAGACAGTAGTCCGCGAGGGTGCCCAAGGGGTCGCTGGGGTCGTGACGAAATCCGAGGTCGTACAAACCGCCCACACGGGTGTAGCTGCTCGACACGATGACCGCGCCTTCCTGCGCAAACATCGTCCAGAAGTCGTTGAAGTTGGTCCAGTTCGGCGGACCCTCCACCACCAGACGATACTTCTGGTCGTCGAGCTGCCCGATCGGCGTCTGCGGCCCCATTCCCAGCGCGATTCGCTCCTCCACCTCGGCGCGCAGCTCCCGGTAGTATGCCACGCAGTCCTCACCGCCGCGGAACGACGTGAAGATGGGGCCGATGTAGTACACCCCGCCGAAGTAGCCATCGATCGGGCTCGGGCGATGTTTGGCGGACTCCCACACGGCGCACAGGTCATCCTCAGCCTGCGCTGAGCGGCCCAGATGCTCGGCCAGGACGTCCATGTCGAGCTTGCGTCCCGCGACCTCCTCCATCAGCGGGATCACCTTGTTCTCCAGCTGATCGACCACGTATTGCCGCATCGCTGGAGTCACCACCCCGTCGGGCTGATAAGGCACATGCAGCATCGCGATGGGGCAGTTGTACTCCTGTTTCAAGAGTTCAAACCACTTCAGAAACGTGAAACAACCCGTGTAGCTGAGCAGCAGTAGATCCGGATCGGGCAACGGCAACCCGGTCGGTCCGATGTTGCCGCTGCGCTTCATGCCGATGTCGCATTTGACGTACGTGCAGACATCCTCGCTGTGCCCCGCCTTCTCCGCTTCGGCGATGTAGCCGCCGGACTTCTTGCGCATGCCCGACTGCAGCGCGTTGATCTCGGGTAGCACGGGCAACATGCCAAGCGCGCTGATCAACTCGGTCAAATTGCCGGGAACAAAGGTGTAGACGACCTTCTTGCCCTGCTCTTTGGCGGTGGAGAGATCGGTGAAATGGTCGGCGATCATGCGCTTTTGGCGCGCCTGGCTGGCGTCCTTCAGCGAGGGCGTGGCGGTGGTGGCTGCGGCGGCGGTTGTGGTGGTGCTCATCGGGCGACTCCCTGTTCGGTCGGGCTGGGCTGGGTCAGGCTGGCGTGAGAGGTGTCGCCCCAGAGCTTCACCGAATCTGAGAAGGCGCCGGCCTGCTCGCGAATGACCTGGAATTGACCCGTGTTCTCCGAGTACTTGAACGCGGTGAAGGGGATGCCAACCGCGGCGCAGGCGGCCTCCAACATGGGTTGGTCGAGCAGCGCTGGGTCGCAGAAGGACGCCGCGGCGAAGATGACACCGTCGGCGCCCGTCTCGCGCACCTGCGCGATGAGCGCGCCGCCTTTCTCGTCATCGGCGATGTAGCGAGACGCGGTGGCGATGCCCTGGTCGAGGAAGCAGAAGGCGAGGGTGTCGAGGGGATCTTCGTCGTCGTGGAGCACCACGTCACCGACGATGGTCCTCGCGCCGTGCTGAAAGTCGTCCGCCACGATGTCGCAGCCCGCGCGTTCGAGGCTAATAATCAGGCCCATGGGCGGCTGCTCGCAGAACGCGCCGACGAGCACGACCCGCACGTTGTCGAGTGGCCGGTTGCTGCGCTGGCCGGCGAGGGCGACGTAGCTGTCGACCAAATCAGCGTGCTCCGCTGCCATCAGCACCGAACCGGCGCGCACCACCAGGTAGGCCTCCGACGCGGGGTACAGCCACGGCGTGGCGAAGCGTGCGGCGTCGAGCTGCGCGATGGCGCGGCGACGTCGATTGTCGTCTTCGATAGCGACCCGCAGACGCTCAGGATCGAGCGCCAGCCCACCCAGCGCGGTGATCTCCGAGGCGATCCGACGCAGCTCGTGCGCATAGAAGCGGCCGCCGATGTCGCGATCGAAGTTCTGCGGCAGATCCAGATAGGCGCTGTAGCGGTCGGGAAAGAGCAGCTTCCACATGCCGCCGAGGTTGCGGATGACGTCGCAGATCGACGGGAACACCATGCCGTCGAGGCAGTCGAGGTGGCCCGCGATGCCCAGCTCCACCGTGCTGCGTGGAATGTGGCAGATGTAGCTCTGAAAGTAGCTGTCGCCGCGGATGATGTCGATCTCGTCGCCGCCACCGAACACACCCACCGGCAGACAACCGAGGGCCTCGAGCAGCGGACGTGGCGAGTAGATCGGCATGTGGCCAATCGCGAGACAGCCCGGATTCTCGGCCTTCCAGCGCTTCACCTCGGTCAGATTCAAATCGAGCGCCAAAGTGCGCGCCCGCTCCAGCACCTCAGCGGCGGGGTCTGGCTTGGTGTCGACGGCCATGGCTTCTCCCATCTCGGAACCTCCTCTCTCAACGTCGCGCTGCTAGGCGTCGGTCCACATCGGCTTGCGCCGCGCCACGAACGCCTCGATGCCTTCGTTGCCGTCGTGACTGGTCACCACGTCCTTCAGGTAGCGTCGCTCCAGGTCGTCGAGCACCACGCCGAGCTGCCGGGTGAGGTTCGAGCCGCGCCGCGAGGCCTGCACCGCTTGGCGCAACGCAAACGCAGAGATGTCGCCCAAGTGCGCGCCATACCAGGCCAACCCCTGATCGCGGATGGCCGTGACCGACTCGGGCTTGAGGTGTCCACCGACCCAACCGCACGCCCGCGCCTGGCTCGCCGACAGCTCGCTCCCGGTGAGCAGCAGCCGTTCGCTGAGCGCGGCGCCAAGGCGTGACGGCCCGATGGCGGCGAGCACGGGCGGAAACACGCCCAGTTTGATCTCGGGGCAGGCGAAGATCGCGTCGTCGGTCGCCAGCACGTCGTGACACGCCAGCGCCAACTCAAACGCCCCACCGAGGCATCGCCCCTGCACCAACGCGACGACCGGCACCGGAAAGTTAGCGACCTGACGAATGAGCTGATGGAAGTTCGCCAGCATCGCCTCGACCTGGCCGCGGCGATGCTCCTCGACCGAGGCACCAAACGAGAAGTGGCGACCGGCGGCGCGTAGCAACACCGCGTGGAGGCCGGTTTTATCGGCGGCGTCGGCCAGCACACGCTGGATCTCGACCATCATCGCCGAGCCCAGGACGTTGCCCTTGGGCGCGTCGAGGCAGATCTCAAGCACGCGGTCTTCCGCCAGCCACGCGGTGTGGACGCCGCCGCTGAACGTCGCTCCCGTCGGCGCAGGTCGCGTCATCACGGCGCTCACAGCTCACCCTTGCGGTACGCGCGCCAACCGGCCTGAGAGGACGGTGAGAAGCTGCTGTCGAGGAGCGCGTCGTCGATCCGCGCGCCGCCCGCGACGGCCTGCCGCCAGCCGATGAAATCCGCCTCCCGCTCGCCGCGCGCACCAAAGTGAAAGGCCGGGAAGCCCGACGCCGCCTCGGTGTTCATGTTCAGACTCAGCCAAGACCGATTGCTCTCACTGTTCTGCTGCCAATGCTCCAGCTTCTTCTTGCGCAGGCTCTCGAGGCTCTTGCGGGTGCAGTCGGGGAAGGTGTGCAGCAGGGTGGTGACGTACGATTGCACCTTCGCGTCGAGCAGCGACAGGTCCACCGCGCAGGCCTTCATCTCGTCCTTGCCAGCGTCGAGCGCCGCGCCCGTCTTGAACTCGCCGTGCACAATCTGGCCCATCTCATCGACGTAGCGGTCCACCTGAACCATGGGGTTTGGCACAAACGCGCCGGCTGCATTGCGGTAGACCGGCACGACCTCGTTGAGCAAGCCCAACCGCAGGGACTTGTGCGCCGACCAGGGGTTGCCGCAGATGACAAGCGACTCCGCGGCTTTGGCGTAGCCGAGGTAGAGGTGCAGAAAGTCGGTCGAGCCACCATCGGGCGCTGAGCCGTGCACCGGTCCGGCTTGGCCAAAGCGGGCGTGGTCGCCGGAGATCGAGAAGTCGCACGCCATGCCGATCTCTTGGCCACCGCCGATGCGCATGCCGTTGACACGGCAGATGACGGGTTTGTCGCAGAGTAAAATCGCCGTGACCATGTCGTTGAACAGGCGCATGTACTGCAGGTATTCGTGGGGCCGATTCGCGTAGTAGGTGCCGTACTCCGCCGTGTTTCCGCCTGTGCAGAAGGAGCGCGTCCCCACGGCCGTGAAGATGACGGCGACGCAGCCGCGCTCGCACGAGGCCCGGCGGAAGGCGAGGATCACGTCCTTGACGGCCTCGGTGGTGTAGCTGTTGAGCTGCCGTTCGTTGTCGAGCCAAATCCAGGTCTGGTGCAACCCGTCGACCTCGGCGCCAGCGCGGTCGATGACTGGGCGACGCTCGTAGCGGATATGTTCGAACTCGTAGTTCGGCGCGAGCTCGTGGTTGAGCAGTTCCATCTTCGACTCCAAACTTCAGGTGTGAGGCAGTAAGATCATACGTTTTGTCAGCGAGTGATTCGCCATGTCAGACAGGATCTGCCCGACGGCTGACAGCGGCGCGTAGTCCACGAACGGGGCGATTTGAATGTCGCCGTTGTAGATGCGCTGGAGCACGGCCGGGTACGCCGCCGGCGGGCAGCCCCACGTGCCGTGGACCGTGGCGTCAAAGGCCATCAGGTTGCTGAGCCGCAGCTCGATCTTTCGGGGCGTAAAACCAACCTGCACCAGGGTCGAGGCGCGGCCGATCATCGCGAACGCGGCGAGCTGACCGTCGGGGTGGCCGCTGCACTCCAAGATCTTCCAGCGCAGCGACGGTACGTCCCAACGGCGCGCGATGGTCTGCACGGCTTTGCGGACGTCACGTGGGCTCAGATCGGCCATCAGCACGGTCTCCTCTGCGCCGAAGTGCTTGATGAGGTCGAGGGGGCCCTGTCGCACGTCGCAGGCGATGACCCGCGCGCCTAGACTGCGGGCGATTTGCACGGCGTAGCCGCCCACGCCACCGCCAGCGCCGATGACAAACACTGCGTCGCCCGGCC
>CALENB010000021.1 GCA_937910235.1 uncultured Myxococcales bacterium
GACGGGCAGGCCTTGTTCGAACTGATTGACACCCACCACGATCTTCTCACCGCGCTCGATGCTGCTCTGCCACTCGGCCATACGGCGACTCAGCAGCTCCGCCAAGTGTTCGAGGGTGGCGCTGTAGCCTCGCTCCAGACCCGCCGCGATGACGGCGCGCGCGGCGTCCATCATGCGCGCCGTCTCCGCTTCGACGACGACGCTGCCCTCGAAAATGTCGGGATAGTCCGCGATGGCGGTCTCGTGCATCCAGACCTGCTGGGTTCGCAGTGACAGGACCTGCTCGGCCTGGTCAGGCAGCGCTAGGGCTTCACGGAAGCCGGGCAGCTGGAGCGCGCCGACGCGGGCGTCAGCGCTCATCAGCACCGGGATCGCAGAGAGCGCGATTCTGACGATGTTGACCTCAGGCTGCTGCGCCGTCAGTGACAGCGATCGCACCTGGCAGCCCGCGCGCCAGCGGGGCCTGATCCCGTACCGCTCCTCGCAGAGCGCCGGCCACAGCTTCGCGTAGGTGCGCACCTTGCAGATCTCTGGCACCAACTCCAACCCGCTGTTAATGAAGAAGCTGATGGCGTGCACAACCCGCTCAAACGCCGCGTCGTCGAGCTGGGTACGCACCGCCTCCAAGACGTAGAGCGCGCCGAGCAGCGCGAACCCCACCTCTTCTTCCGGACCCGCCCCGGACTCCATCAGGTGGTAGCCACAGCAGTTGGTGGGGTTCCACCGCGGCGTGTGAGTCATCGCTGCAACGACGAGATCGGTGCTCAGACGAAAAGAGATCTCGGGGGCGAAGATGTAGGTCCCGCGCGCCACGAACTCCTTGAAGAGATCGTTTTGCGTGGTGCCACGTAGCGATGCGCGGGGGACGCCGCGCTCGTCGGCGAGGGCGAGATACAGCGCATAGAGCCATGGCGCGGTCGCGTTGATGGTCAGCGACGTGTTGATCGCACCGAGGTCGATCTGGTCGAAAAGGGCCGCCATGTCGCCGATGTGGGCGACGGAGACGCCGGTTTGGCCGACCTCGCCACGAGCGAGCGGATCGTCAGCGTCGAGGCCACATTGTGTGGGCAGGTCGAACGCCACCGACAAGCCACGCTGACCCCGAGCGAGGTTCTCGCGGAAGCGCCGATTGCTCTCTGCGGCGTCACCGAAACCTGCGTAGGTCCTGATAATCCAGGGCGTTCGCCTCTTGGAAGCCGTCATCAAACGCTCCGTGTCAGGCTGCCAGTGCGTCGCGCAGCAGGGTTCGGGTGATGACGAGGATCGCCAACACCTCCTCGGCACCCTCGAAGATCGAGAGCACCCGAGCGTCCTGCCAATACCGACTCACCGCGTACTCTTCGCTGTAGCCCATGCCGCCGTGTAGCTGCATCGCCTCGCGGGTGACCGTCTCGGCGTCCCGGCAGGCGAGCAGCTTCACCAAGCTCGCCTCCATCTGGCCCGCGCCCGCGTCCATCTCGTCGCAGACGGCGTACGTCATTTGCCGGCTCAGCGCCACGCGGGCCGCCATGTCGACGATCTTGCGCTGCACCAGGGGTAGGTCTGCGAGCGCGCTGCCAAACACCTTGCGGTCGACGGCGTAGGCGACCGCGCTTCGGAGCGCCGCTTCCATGACGCCGACGGCGCGGGCGGCCGTCTGGATGCGGCCACCCGCGAATCCGGCCATTTGCAGGGCGAATCCGGCGCCCTCGTCACCAACACGGAGGTCATCGGCGACGAACCACTGCTCGAAAAAGACCGTAAAGCTGTGCATCCCGCGGTAGCCGACGGTCGGGATGGCGCGACCTGAGATGGTGCCGCCGCGGCCATCTTCGTGGCTGAACGCGCGATCATCCGCCGGCGCCTTCGTCGCGGGTTTGGGCACCAGAAACAGCGTCAGGCCGCGGGCGCCGTCGGCTGACGATCCCGTGCGAGCCAGCACCAACAGGACCGACGCGCGACCGGCGAACGTGCACCACGTCTTCTCACCGCTCAGCAGCCAGCCACCCTCGGTCTTTGTTGCGCTCACTCGCAGGCGCGCCACGTCGGAGCCGGCGTTAGGCTCTGTCACCGCGATGCACACGACCTCTTTGCCGCTGGCGATGCGGGGTAGCCAGTGTCTTTTCTGCGCTTCAGTGCCGCCCTTGAGCAGCGCCTTGCTCGCGATCTCCGGCCGCGTGATGACCGAGCCGCCTGCGCCGAGAGAGGCGCGCGACAGCTCCTCTGTCGCCAACGCCATGGACCGATGATCGATGAACTGGCCGCCGTACTGCTCGGGGATGGTGATGCCGAGCGCGCCCAGCTCGCCATAGGCGGAGATGAGCGTCTCTGGGATGAGCGCGTCTTCCCGATGGATGTGCTCGGCGAGCGGCGCGACCTGGTCGTCGGCAAAATCTCGAAACAGCACTCGGATGTCTTCGTGGTCGGCGCTCAGCGCGTAGCTCGCCGCCGCTGAGGCGCCGCCGGTCAACAACCACGGCGCGAGATCGGCGACCGCGGCCGCGTCGCTCGCGCTGCACACCGCGGCTCGGATGTGCGGGTCCAACTCAAGACGTAGCGCCGTCCCGCCACACCAAGTCGGCCCCTCAAGCACCAGCGTCGCTTCAAACGTGCGGACGATGCGCGCGGCTGCGTAGCGGGCAAGTTGGCGTTGCGGTCCGTCTTCGGGGAGCGTCGGAAACGCGCCGAGCAGATTCGCCGCGGCACGCACGTCGGCGACGAGGCGTGCCAGCAAGAAGGCCTCGTCGCCGCGCTCATGGAGCTTTGCGGTGGACGGCCGACCCGGGCGTTTGGGATCCTCCACCGCCTTGGCGAGCTGCGCTACCAGGGCCCGAGTGGCGCGCTCACAGGCTCCGACCGCGCTGTGGATGGCTGCGTCAAGCGACATGAATCCTCCGACCTTGTGCTCAGCCTTGGCGGGCTGAGACTTGCGAGGGGCTGAGGCCTGTGGGGGGCTGACGTGCCGCCAACTAGGGCTTATTGATCTCGAAGATGGGAAAGTAGGAGTGCGTATGGCCCGTCGTGTAGTCGGTGTGCAGCTGCGGGATCTCGGCGAAGTCGTAGACGTCCATGTCGACCGTGTCGTCCGGCATCCAGCCCGTGTTCTCCGCGAATTGTACCGCCGCGCGACCCTGGGCGTAACGTGCGTAGTGCGTGTGCACGTGGGTGTGGCGCTCGATGCACTCGATCGCGCGGATATGCTGGATCTTCATGCCCTCCTTCCAACCCGCGGTGGCGACCACGCCTTGGCGCGAGAGGGACTTGATGGTGGCCCGGGTCACCGGCGAACCAACGAAATCGAGGAAGATGCTCACGCCTAGCCCGTCCGTCTGCTCCTCCACGGTGCGCAGGAACACGTCCTCGCTCTCCAGATACAACTCCTTATATTCCTTGTCTGTGCGATAGCGGCCGGAGTCGTAATCCAGGTGCGGAAACGCGCGACGATCGACAGCGTTCATACCCGCGCGCCGAATCGCTCGCAGTCGCTTGGGGTTGCCGCTGATCATCGTCACGCGGGCGCCTGAGAAGCGCGCCAGCGTGAGCTCGGCCCACGTCACGCCGCCGCCCCAACCCCAGACATACGGCGACGGGCAGTCTTCCTGTGTCATCTGCACGCGCCAGCAGCCATGGGCTTGCTGCCAGTTGGACCACGCCGTGATGTAGCGCAGTGAGAACGCGGCCCATTGTTTGAGCGTGTACCGACTGTTGTCCGGGATCGGGATGACCTGCTTCTGGTGCAGCACCGTCCGCTTGGCGAGCAGGCCGATGGAGCCGGGCGCGTCATAGCCGAAGATCTTGATGGGAAAACCCCACTTGTCCCAGACGCCGTTGCAAAATAAGACCGCAAACTCGCCGTTTTTGACGGTTGTGACGTTGTCACCGACCGCCAGGATGCGCACGACGCCGGCGTTGCCAAGCACCACGTAGTCCTCGCCGCGTTGCTTTGCGACATCCACGGGGTTGCGATCGATGGCGTGGGACATGTTGCCCTCCCAACAGCCATACACCGACTCGACAAGGCATTGATCTGGGCCGATGTCTGGCAACGTGATCTCTTCGATGCGGATGTTGCTGCTGGCCGCCTCGCCGCCTTTGGGAAGGATCCAGGCCGTGGTGCGCTCGCCCATGATGTGCTCCGGTTGGGCATCGACGTGACCGCGGTTCGGTCAGCGCCAGCCCGGGATGTCGTCGTTGTGGCCCCGCGGGTCGGGAGCGCGCAACATAGGCATCTTGACACACTGCGTCAATGTGACGTGAATTCGGTATACTGGGGCATCGACTTGACAGCATTCTCAGCCAGTTGAACCATCCCGCCGTCCTGAGAACCCCGGTGCCGGTGTGAACACCATCGGCACAGCCATTGAGGCGCCGTGACGGTGGTCAAAAGCCGCCAGATAGTACGTCCTAAGTTAATCCGCCGCCGTGACGCGCTTTGCCACGGTACCAACAAGTGAGGTCCTGCCCATGCTGAACTACCCGCGCTGGCGTCGCATCGTCGCCCCTGCAGTCCTGCTCTGTACCACCGCTCTCCTGACGACGGGTTGCGGCAAAGCCGAAGAGAGCATCAACAAACTGAAGGACAAGGTCACAAAGGGCGCCGAGGAGGCCGCGAAGGCTGCCGGGAGCGCCGCCGACAAGGTCGCTGCCAAGACAGACGATGAAGCGGACGACAAGGCCGACGACAAGAAAGCAGACGCCCCCGCGGCGTTGCCGGCGCCGAAGTTGGTCCCTGCGGGCGAATCGGCTGATTTTGCGGTCGTAAAGGAGGATGTCGACAAGTTTAAGGGCAAGACCCTGCTGTGCCGCAACCTGCTCTCGCCCTCGCCGATGGCGCTCAGCCCCTTCTCCGACAAGAAGGCCCTGGCGATGATCGAGGGCGACGTCGACGATCGTCGCACGACGTTCTTCTGCCGCACCAAGGAAGGTGGTCTGAAGAGCACGCCGGTGCAGACCTTCTTTCCCAAGGGCACCAAGGGCGACCTGATGCACATCGACCGTGAGACGCAGGTCAACGTGGAGATCAAGGGCATGAACTACAGCCAGGTCGTTGGCCTCTACAAGGGCATCGTCAAGTCGCCGCGCAGGTCGATGTTCGACAAGGACGCACCGGATCTGATGAGCGGCCTGGTGTGGCCCGAGCGCTTGGTTGGCAAGTCCGTCGTGTGCACCTCGAAGATGTCGGTCAGCCCGAAGGCTGTGCAGCGCTTCGACAAGGCCGCAGCGGATCTGGCGGGTGACGGCATGAGCGACAAGAAGGCGCTCGTGCGCTGCGAAGACCGCCGTGGCGGCAGCGTCGGCCTCATCCTGTTTTTCCCGAAAGACAAGGCTAGCGACTTGCTCAAGCTCGGTAGCGAGACCAAGTTCACCGTGACGATCAAGGGCTTCGAGCGCAATCAGCTGGTCGCTGTGTTCGGCGAGATCAAGAGTGGCGCGATCGAAGGTGGCGGCGCTGGCGACCTGAAGGCCGTGTTGCTCGATCCGGCCCCGAGCATTGGCAAGGAGGTCTCCTGCGAGACGCAGATGGCCCCGACCCCGAGCGCCGTGGGCATGCTTGATCGCAAGGCGCAGGCGCTGATCAAGCCGAAGACGGACGACTACAAGGCGTCGCTGATGTGCAAGCAGGCTTCGGGCGGCAGCGTCACGGTTCAGCTCTTCTTCGAGAAGGGCAAAAAGGAAGAGCTGCTCAAGATCGGCGCGCACACCAAGGCGAAGTTCAACATCTGGGGCGTGGTCAGCAATCGTCTGGTCGGTCTGTACACCGGGATCGAGTCCGGCGGCGTCGAGCCTGGTGACGACAAGGACTGGCGCCGCGTCGCGCTGTCGCCCGACAAGTTCAAGGGCAAGACCCTGGCGTGCGAGATCAACCTCAAGCCGTTCGTCTCCAAGCTGAAGATCATCGGCTCGGAGAAGAAGGCGATGCTGCGTGGTGAGAAGGGGTTGAGCGACCAACACGGTGTGCTCACCTGCAAGGACTCCACGGGCGGCTTCGGCGGCACACGTGTCGAGGCCTACTTCTCGAAGGGCGATGAAGGTGAGCTGGCCAAGCTCGGCCGTGGCTCGAAGCTGAAGCTGAAGGTGGTCGGCGCGGCCTACAGCACGCTCATCGCCGTGCACACGAAGTAGTCGAAAACCCCACAATCGCGCGCTCTCGGGCGTCTGCGATTGTTCAGGTCGAGACGCGACGACGCCGCGTTCGGGGAGACCTGGACGCGGTGTTTGTCGTTAGGGTGCGGTCGCGCGCGTGACGCACGTGACGACGGACGGATTCCTCGGCATGATTCGCGCTCACTGCCCGTGATCGCCCACGCGTGACCGCAGCCGCGCGATTACAGCCGCGGTTCGGTGCCGGGTGCGGGCTGACGGGGACGGAGCGGGGAGGTCGCGTGAGGGGTAAAGACAGACCATGGATGGTCCTTACGGCGCTGCTGGTGGTGGGTGTCGTCGCGTCCGCCATGTGGGGCTGGCCCGCCGTGATGCGCAGGCGGCAGGCGACGTACGCCATGGAGATTCTGGGACGGATCGCCCGGCGCGCGCACGTCTACTACGTGAAGCCGCGGCTCGGGGACAACGGCGAGCGGATGCCGTGCCAGTTCCCACAAGGAGAGGTGCGGTCGACGCCAGCGCTCACGTGTTGCGACGCGCGCGTGCGCACCGCCACCGGCAATCAGTGCGACCCGGCCAAGACGGACTGGAACCGGCTGCTCTGGCGCGCGTTGGCGATCGAGCTGCGGGAGCCGCAGGGCTTTGTGTTCGCGTACAAAGCGCACGGGACGTTCGCCAAAGCGCGCTACACCGTCACCGCAGTCGGCGACCTGGACTGCGACGGCGTGTTTGCCACGTACGTGTACGAAGGGATCGGCGACCCCGACGCGACCGCGCAGAACTGTGTGCTCAAGACGCACCCAACCTTCCAGGCGACCAATCCGGGCGAGTAGCGCATGGCGCTCGCTCCGGTGCAGGGCTTGACGCAGCGCAGGGCCTGACTCCGCTCAAGGCTTGCCGCGCGCCGCGTCGGCCACGCTCTGCCCGTAGATGAGCACAACGTGCGTCAGCGCCGCCGTCTCGCGGGTGATGGGGCGAAAGCAGAGCCGTTGCAGCGCCGCTGTGCCGATCGGGACCGGCGTCGGCACGGTCCAGCTGAGGCAGCGCCCCACCCGAGTCGGTTTGCCCGTCACGTGCAGCTGGATGCCGCCCAAACGCTGGTCTCGCATGTTGAAGCGGCTGGCGAGCTTCACCGCGATACGAGCGCCGGCCAGCTCGCGGCGCGCCGGCTGTCGCCGCTCCGGGTTTGTGCAGGCCGGGCACGAGCGCTCCAGCACAAAAGGCACCTGCGGATGCACGAACTTGGGCAGCAGCTTGCCCTCGCCGTCGGTCAACGTCTGGCTGACCTGCAGCGCCCAGGATTGCCAGGGCAGCGTGTGGCCTTGGAGCGCCGCGCGGACGTTGCCGCCGCGCTGGGTCGCCCAGATTGGGGCGAGATCGGGGTCGGTCGAAGCGTGGGTCAACGCCTCGATGCAGCCGCCGCAGGTCTCGAGATTGTCGGTGAACGACTCGAGCAGCCCCAGGGCTACGTTGCGGCGCCCAGCGCGGGCGTAGAGGCGCGCGAGATCGAGGCGCGCCTCCGTGCGACTCGGGTCGAGCTGCACGGCGCCCGCTAGTCCAGACAGCGCGGCCTTGAAGCGGTTGGCGTTGAGGGCCAAGCGTCCGTCCGCGTGCAACATGGCAGCGCGGCGCGCGACAGACCACACCACCGGCGTCGGATCCAGCCGCGGCAGGCTATCGGGCGCGGGAACTTTGGGGTTGGGTAGGTCCAGGCCCTTCACCGCAGGGATGCTGGACGCGCCGTGCCCTGGCCTCGTCGCCTTCGCCGTCGTCGCCGTCGCCTCGTCTGCTGATCGCTCACAGCCGCCCAGCGCCACGACGACGAGCCAGATCCCCACCCACAGCGCTGAAGCCTTGGATTGTCGGGCGCGCAGGCGATCAGGCGCGTCGTCCAGCACACCTGCACCTGCGATCACCCCGACGCTGGGCGAGGGTCGCTCCGGCACGGCAACTCGCGGGGCGTTCGTCAGATGGGCGATGGTCATGGCTCAGAACGCCTCGTCGAAGGAGACCTCGCCACTCACGCCGACCTGGTAGGCCGAGACACGGCGCTCAAAGAAGTTGGTGAGCTCCTGCACATCTTGCTGCTCCATGAAGGAGAAGGGGTTCTTGGCGCCATACAGCGGCTTCAGGCCAAGATCGACGAGCCGCTGATCGGCGACAAACTGGAGGTACGTGTGCATGTCGACGAGCGACAGCCCAGGGACGCCCTGGCCGAGCAGGTCTTCCGCGAACTGCAGCTCGCAGGCCACCGCGTCCTGCATCATCTCGCGAATCCGCAGCTGGAGGTCGACATCGAAGAGCTCGGGCTCCTCCTCGCGGACCGTGTGCATCACCTCGAAGGCGAACCCCATGTGGCAGCTCTCATCGCGGAACACCCAGTTCGTGCCCGCTGCGAGGCCGTTGAGCAGCCCCTTGGAGCGTAGAAAGTAGACGTAGGCGAACGCACCGAAGAAGAACAAACCTTCGATACAGGCCGCGAAACACACGATATTCAGGAGGAACTGCTTGCGATCCTCGCGCGTCCGCAGCACGTCGAGGTCGTTGATGCTGTCCATCCACTTGAAACAGAACTCGGCCTTCTTCTTCACCGACGGGATGTTATGCACCGCCGCGAACGCCGCCTCCCGCTCGGCGACGTCGGGCAGGTAGGTGTCGAGCAACGTGAGGTAGAACTGCACGTGCAGCGCCTCTTCGTAGAGCTGCCGCGACAAGTACATCCGCCCTTCCGGGGAGTTGATGTGTTTGTAGAGGTTCAGCACGAGGTTGTTGGAGACGATGGAGTCGCCCGTGGCAAAGAACGCCACCAAACGGTTGAGCATGTGCTGCTCGGACGGCAGGAACTTGTCCCGGATGTCCATCACATCCGTCGAGAAATCGACTTCTTCCACCGTCCAGGTGTTCTTGATGGCGTTCTTGTACATCTCGTAGAACGCTGGGTATTTCATCGGGCGTAAGGTGAGATCGAATCCGGGGTCGAGCAGCATGGCGGGTGGCTCCTATTGCGCGGTGGGTGGGTGGGTTGCCGCGGCTGACAATGCGCCTGTCAGCGGCTGCGACCTTGAATAATCAGTGTGCTAGCGCGATGACTGCGCGGCTGGGAAGACTGTGCGGCTGGGAAGACTGTGCGGCTGGGAAGACTGTGCGGCTGGGATGACCACGCGGCCGGGATGTGTCGCCGCGCCGGAACACGTCACCAGAGCGGCCACCGACGGCGCGTGATCGCCGACGGTGGAGCGCCGCGGTGGCTATTGGCAGGCTTCGCAGTACTCGGGGTTTTCGAGGCTGCAGACCAACACTTCTTCGGCCGTGTAGATCTTCTTCGTGTCCGGCAGCGCGTGATCAGCCGACGTGGTCTGACGAATCCGCGTGGCTGGGCGTGAGCGCAGGTAATACGTGGTCTTGAGGCCTTTTTTCCACGCGTACATGTACATCGAAGACACCTTGCCGATGGTCGGGGTCTCCATGAACAGGTTGAGCGACTGGCTCTGGTCGATGAACGCGCCGCGGGCGGCCGCCATGTCGATCAGGTACTTCTGCGAGATCTCCCACGCGGTCCGGTAGAGGTGCCGCAGCTCGCTCGGGATCTCTTCGATGTGCGCGATCGAGCCGTTGCCACGCTTGATCGCCTCTCGGATCTCCGGCGTCCACTTGCCGATGAGCTTGAGGTCGGCCACGAGGTAGGTGTTGATCTGCAGGAAGTCGCCAGACAGGGTCTCGCGTTTGAACAGGTTGCTGACCATCGGCTCAATGCACTCGTAACAGCCGGAGATCGAGGCGATCGTCGCCGTCGGTGCGATGGCGATGAGCAGGCTGTTGCGCAGACCGTGGCGCATGATGCGCTGGCGGAGCTGGTCCCAGCGGCCGTCATCGGTAGGCGTGATGCCCCATGAGTCAAACTGAAGCTCACCGCGGGCCGCGCGCGTGTCGGAGAACGACGCGTGGGCGCCGTACGTCGCGGCGAGGTCGCACGAGGTCGTCAGGGCCTGAAAGTAGATCTCCTCCTGCACACGGGTCGACACGGCCTTGGCTTGGTCGCTGTCGAACGCGAGGCGCTTCTTGAAGAGCACGTCTTGCAGCCCCATCACGCCGAGGCCCACGGGACGCCATCGCATGTTTGAATCACGGGCTGCGGTGGTGGGGTAGTAGTTGATGTCCACCACGCGGTCGAGGTACTTCACGGCGACCGCGACACGGTTGCGAATCCGGTCGTAGTCGATGTCCCCGTCTGGCGTGACGAACCGCGACAAGTTGAGCGAGCCGAGGTTGCAGACCGCCGTCTCACCGTCGTTGGTGACCTCCAAGATCTCCGTGCAGAGGTTCGAGCTGTGCACCACGTTGTCGGGGTTGGCGGTCTGGTTGGCGGTGCGGTTGCAGGCGTCCTTGAACGTCATCCAACCTTGGCCAGTCTGCGCTAGGGCCCGCATCATCCGGCCGTAGAGCTCGCGCGCCGGCAGCTGGCGTTCGTACAGCTCCTTGGCCTCGGCCTCCTCAAAAGCGGCCTCGAAGCGCTCACCCCACAGATCGGTGAGCTCCGGCACGACCACCGGGCTGAACAGCGACCACATCCCGCCCTCCTCGACCCGCTTCATGAACAGATCGGGGATCCAGTTCGCGAGGTTGAGGTTGTGCGTGCGGCGCGACTCCTCGCCCGTGTTTTCACGCAGCTCGAGGAACTCCTCGATGTCGGCGTGCCAGGTCTCCAGGTACACGCAGCATGCGCCTTTGCGCCGGCCGCCTTGATTCACGGCGGCCACGGAGCTGTCGAGCGTCTTCAGCCACGGCACGATGCCGTTGGAGTGGCCGTTGGTGCCGCGGATCAGCGAACCACGGGCGCGGACGCGATGGTACGCGACGCCGATGCCACCCGAGAACTTCGAGAGCTGGGCGATGTCCATGTAGCGCTTGTAGATGGCGTCGAGGTTGTCGCTGGGTGAGTCGAGCAGGTAACAGCTCGACATCTGCATGTGGCGGGTGCCGGAGTTGAACAGGGTCGGCGAGCTGGGCAGGTAGTCGAGCTTCGAGATGAGCTCATACATCTCGATCGCCTCGTCCAGACTGCGGGCGAGACCGCAGGCGACACGCATGAAGAAGTACTGCGGCATCTCGACGACGAGGCGGGACTGCGGGTGCTTGAGCAGGTAGCGATCATAGATGGTCTGCAGACCGAAATATCCGAACAGACGCCCGCGCATCGGGCGCAGGGTGGCGTCGAGGACGGCGGCGTGCTCAGCGACAAACGCGGCGACGTGATCCGCGATAAGGCCGTTTTCGTGGGCTACACGCACACAATCACCGAAGGTCTTGATGCCCTGCTCAAGCACTTCAGCGACGATGACCTGGTCGAGCAGTCGCGCCGCCGCGAAGCTGTACGCGGGCTCTTCTGGCACCAGCGCGGCGGCGTTGCGGATGAGCAGCTGCTGCACTTCCGCCTCCGGGCAGCCGTCATAGAGGCCACGCAGGGTCTGGCGCACGATGCGATCGGCGCTGACACCCAGCAGGCCCTCGAACAGCTGCTCGACGCGGGCGAGCAAGTCGGTGCCATCGAGCAGCAGCAGGTCGCCATCAGCGGCGCGGATCTTCACTTTGCGGAGCGGTGGCTCAGCTTGGGCCGCGGCGAGCAGGGCGGCGCCCTCTTGCAGCGTATCGTTCGTCATGTGGCCAGCGCCGGCACCGAGGCCGTGTGGGATCGCGATCATGCCTTCCATCGATTGGTTCTGCTCCTGAATCACGAGGGACGTCTCGGTGTGGCGGCGCCACGCACGAACTCTCAGCCTGTGGTTCTTTCGGTCGGGGGGTTGTTGAGGTCTAGGTTGTTGTTGGTCTCGGCTACTCATCGGGTCGAGTGACCCTTTGGTCTACGTTTCGGCGACACATTGCGATGGCGTTCCCGCCACCTTGCGGCGCGGTTGCGTCAAGCTACGTCAGCTGGTTTTTGCGCGAACGACGCTGACCCCCCGGTTGGCGGGCGTTGCGGTCGTGTGAGCCGGAGCGCCGATAAACGGCACTTCGTTCGCTGAAGTCGACGAACCACCACATATCGGGGCGAACGGGGGGGTGTCAACACAAGATGTGGTGCGACAACCCGTGTCCAACCCCTTGAGATCGGGATGGATCTTCACATTGGTGTCCACTGGTTGTCGGTCCGGAGCCGGATGGCTTTCCTAGGCTGCATAAGGACTTGTGGATCTCCGTCCACAGGCTGGTGCACAGGGGTCTTGCGGTGTCCGCTTGTGTGTCGGCTGTCGCCGACTGATGCCGCGGTGGTGCCGTTTGAACGCCCGTTGGTTGACAGATAATTCAACGCAACGCCGGAGTTACGCTAACAAGTCCGAGGCCCGGCATCGGTGTTGGAAGTTTGTGGCCAGCAGGTGTCGTTTTTGAGGACTTCCTGACACAAACCTGATCACGCGGGCGGTCGCACATCCAGGCTTCCGGCAAGTTGTCGTAAACGCTTGCGAAATCCAGAATTTTCAGCGTAAGTAGCCGATATTACAGCGTCGGAAATCCGCCCGTCATGGTTTGCTTTGGGGCCGCGACCGCTGCTCCGGGCGCCAGATGCTGCGACCTATCCGGCCAACCCAGTGTGGCGGAGCAACGCCGCGGTCTCGGGTGGTCGGCCGCGAAAGGCCTCGAAGACCGCCATGGGATGACGAGAGCCGCCGAGCGCCAACACGGTGTCGCGGAACCGTCGCCCCACGGCTGCGACCTGCGCGCCGTCGTTCAAATCGACCGCTTCGAACGCAGAGAACGCGTCGGCGCTCAGCACCTCCGCCCACTTGTAGCTGTAGTAGCCAGCGGCGTAGCCGCCCGCAAAAATGTGGCTGAAACCGCAGAGGAATCGGTCTTCCGGCAGCGGCGCCAGGATCGAGGTGCGTTTGGCGATCTCGCGCTGAACGTCAAACGCGGTCTCGGCGCTGGTCGCGTCGTGCTCGTGATGGAGCGCCAGATCGACGAGCGAGAAGCTGATCTGCCGCAGCATCGTGCTGCCG